>NZ_JBICTU010000003.1:0-372730 GCF_043197795.1 Sphaerisporangium sp. NPDC049003 | reverse complement strand
AGGTTCTTCTTGGTCGATGAACCCTTTACCGGAGACCTCTCTGCTTGTCCGGGCGCGACACGCCGTCACTCAGCCGACTTCGAAACAGGGCCTAGGTCCCTGCGCTGCCGCTCCACGATGGGTCGACGGCAAATGGGATTGGCAGGGCGAGAGCTGGCGCACGAGGACCACTCGCGGCTAACTAAGCGACCAACCCTCATCCGCAGCAGCCTAGAAGATATTGATCCAAAAGATCTTGACGATAGCTGGATATGGAAGGAAGGTCATCATGCGCGACTGCGGGGATCGGCACCAGGCCGGATACCTCGACGTCGGCAGAGGAATAGGAGATTTATGCGTACCAGGAAGCTATTCGCGGTCGCGGCTGCCAGCCTCGTCGCGTTAGCCACCGTGTTCATCAGTCAAGCCCCCGCGAACGCCTCGATCACCACATACATCAGCGTGCTTCCACAGAGCGGCACCAAGATGGTGCTCGACACAAAAATGGACTCATCCACGGCGAATGGGATGGCGAACGGTGCCCCGGCTCAGCTGTGGCAGCTGCGCACCGCCAGCCCGGGCGTCGAGGTCGGGAATCAGCGGTGGATCATCACCGTGAAATACATCGATGCGGACAACCACGTCGTCTACGAGTTGAAGAACCAGCTCTCCGGCAAGTGTCTCGACATGGCGATCGATGGGGCGATCGGCAACAACACCCGCGTGCAGCAATGGGATTGCAGCGGCGCCAGCAATCAGCGCTGGACAGCCGTGCCGGCACCGGCCGATTTGGGGAGCAGCTGGGTCCAGCTCGTCAATCTGCGGAGCGGGCTTTGCCTCGATATCTCGGGCGCCAGCTACACCAACGGCCGACCGCTTGTCGTCTACCAGTGCCACGGAAGCTGGAACCAGCGCTGGAACATCTACTACTAATGGCGTGAGGTGGCGGCCGGGCCGGGTGAGATATTGACCAGGCCCGGCCGTTACAGATCACGCACCGCGCCTCGCCAGCTTTCGGCTGAGCGGGGTCTCTGATCCCGGATGTATATCGCGCGATCCAGATGTGGTGTCTCCCGAAGACCTTGAATAGGCTGGTTGCGCGCTCAAGGCTTGCGTCGACAACGGGCGCGTGGCCGTCAGTTCCGTTCTGGTTCCGTCCGAGGCTGTAAAACGTCGGAAGTCCGTGGGAAACGTTGAGAGCTATATTGCCTGATCAGAGCACTACTCGACGTGATCGGCGCAGGTGAGAAAGGGCAGGCGAGAGTTCGAGCTCTACGACGTCTGAGCCACTGAGCTTACGACCTGCGTGAACGCTGGCGGTTGAGCAGCCAGGGCACACACAGGGCACTCAGGCATCCCGCGAAAGGCCGTCGGTCGTCCCTCCGTTGAGAGGGACGACCGACGGCCTTTCGCATGCGCTCCAATCCCGTGGGCCCGGATGGCTCCCCCCGCCCTCGGCTCGCCCCCTCGGCTCGCCCCCTCGGGCGGGGCGAAACAGAGCCTCGCGCCCGCGATCCGCATCTGCCGGGCCGCGGACCTGACAAGGCACCACCAGACGCCTGCGGCGTGTTTCACATCTGTTTCTTCCGGCACGCTTCTCCCCGGTGTAACGGCCTGCCTGCGGACCGTCAACCACGCGCCTCTGACCTGCCTGGAAACGATCACCTGGGGGTGGCCGGATGCCCGGTGGCAACTTTTGGCAAGCGCTTTCCGCTGCAACATTGCCGTAATAAAGTCCGGATTCCACCCACTTCCGATACTCAGATCGCCAAGGAGCCGTCATGAGTATTCGCACCCTCACGGTCGCGACGGCCGCGCTCGTCCTGACGCTGGCAGGCGCCACGCAAGCGGCCGGTGCTGTGCAAGTGGCCGACGATCCGCCGTTCGCGCAGTACCAGGAGATGCACGCGAACTGCACCGTCACCCATCGGCTCAGCGACGACCCGATCGTGTTCCCGGGTCTGCCAGGCGCGTCGCACAACCACACGTTCGTCGGCAACCCCGCCACCAACGCGAACTCCACCCCGCAGGCGCTGGTCGGTGGGGCGACGTCCTGCGAGGACACGCTCGACGCGTCGGGGTACTGGTTCCCGACGTTGTTGCAGAACGGCGCCGTACGGCTGCCGGACAAGCCAACGATCTACTACAAGTCCGGCGTCAAGGACTACCGCACCGTCCAGCCGTTCCCGCCCGGGTTCCGGCTCGTCGTCGGCGATGCCCGCGCGACGGACGCCTCCGCGTACCAAGGCACCTGGAAGTGCCCCGGTTACGAGGGCGCCGACTTCCCCGCATCGTGCCCGAGCGGCACATCCCTGGTCGCCCGGCTGAAGGCGCCGAGCTGCTGGGACGGCGTGCACCTGGACAGCGCCGACCACAAGTCCCACATGGCATGGCCGGTCCGGGGAGTCTGCCCGGCGGACCACCCCGTACCTCTGCCCATGCTCGAAGCCAAGGTCCCGTATCCGCTGGCCGGGGGGAACACCAGCGGTCTGGCCCTCGCCTCGGGCGCCGCGTACACCTTCCACTACGACTTCATGAACGGGTGGAACGCGCCGCGCCAGGCCTACCTCGTGGGCTACTGCATCAACGGCGGACGCCAGTGCAACGGCTACGGGCAGGATCCGAAGAAGCCGTAACGCCCGGCGACACCGCCATCGAAGGTCGGCCCCTACTCCCAGCAGCAGTGGTACACCCGTTACAGTCAGATCGGCGGCTGGGTCAACGGCGTGTGGAACATGGTGCTCTCCGGCGTGAAGGGCACCCCGGCCAACAGCTTTCCCAGCCCGCCGTACACGACCCTGCCGACCACCCCGGTCATCATCAACGACACCGGCGCGTCGACCAGTACCGTCGTCAAGTGAACATCGTCAGCTACCGTTGCCTGTGAGTGCGCTTTGGTAAGCACTCCCTCAGACAGCTTCCGGCTTGCACCGGAGCGTTCCCCGTTTCCGGGGTTCCCGTTTCACCGGTGCGCGCCCGGCACGGGTGCTGGGTCTTACCGCTCCTCGGCGGGCGTTTAGCGTCTCCCCGCGACTCTGGGCGACGTCGGCCGCGAGTGCGGCCAGGTTGAGCGCGGCGTTGTGGTCGCGGTCGGCGACCAGGCCGCACTCGGCGCATGCGTAGGTGCGTTCGGACAGGGCGAGCTTGGCTTTCACCGCGCCGCAACCCGAACAGGTCTTGCTGGAGGGAAACCACCGGTCGGCGACGATGAGCCTGCCGCCGCTCCAGATGGTCTTGTAGGCGAGCTGGCGTCGCGCTTCGGCCATGCCGGCGTCGGCGACCACTCGGGCGAGACGCCGGTTGGCGAGCATCCCGGACACGTTGAGGTCTTCGACCACGACCGTGCCATAGGTTTGCGCCAGACGGCTGGTGAGCTTGTGCAGGCCGTCGCGCCGCTGGTTGGCCACGCGGGCGTGCGCCTTGCCGAGGGCGGCTGTGGTCGCGGCCCAGCGGGCGGAGGGCTCACGCCTGGCTCCGCCGGAGTTGTGCGGGCCGACGCGGCGGGAGAGCCGCTTGTTCAATCGGCGCAGCCGCCTGAGCGCCGAGCGGTGATGCTTGGGGTTGGCGACGACCTCGCCGGTGGACAGCACCGCGAGTTCTTTGACGCCGAGATCCACCCCGACCACGCCGTCCGGCTTCACGGGGATGCGGTCGGTGCGGTCGATCTCGCAGGTGAACGCCACCAGCCAGCGGCCCCCCTCCCGCCGGACGGTGGCCGACAGGATCCGGCCGGTGCCGCGCTCCAGATGGCGGGCCAGTTTCCGCGTCGACTCAGCGGTGCGGATCGTCCCCAGCCGGGGCAGCGTAACCTGGCGGCGATCAGCCTCCAGGCGGATGGCGCCGGTGGTGAACCGGCATGACAGGGCGGCGCGATGCTTGGATTTGAAGCGAGGGAAGCCGATCTTGCGGCCTTGACGGGTGCCGTTACGAGACGCCGACCAGTTCTTCAGCGCCCGCGCCAGGTTGTCCAGGCCGCTGTTGTAGGCCTCTTTGGAGTTGTCGGCCCACCACGGGGCAACGACGCCCTTGGTGGCGTTCCATGCCCGGCGCAGACCGTACAGCGACCACGCCACATCGGTCAGGTGCTCCTCGGGCACCCCGTAGGACTTCTCCGCTTCCCGCTGGGACAAGGCGACCTTGACCACACCCAGGCCCCAGTTGAACGCGAACCTGGCCGCGCCGCAGTGCGAGGCGAGGGCGGCGGCCTGCCCGGGGGTGGGATCAAGGGCGTAGCGGTAGGCCTGCGTCACCTTCATCCGGTCGTCCCGCCTCCGGTGGCGGCGGCCACCGCGCGCCGCACCCGGTTCGCCGCAGCGCGGCGGCCGTACCGGCGGACGCACAGCGAGGTGAGGATCTCCGTGACGTCTCGCACCAGGTCATCGTCGACCTCAGCAGGATCGGCGACCAGCAGGCGGCGACCTTGGGCCGATAGCGCGGCCTCGACGTACTCGGCGCCGAAGCGGGCGAAGCGGTCTCGATGCTCCACCACGATCGTGGCCACTTCGGGATCGGCGAGAAGCGCCAGGAGCTTCTCGCGGCGCCCGTTGAGGGCGGAACCGACCTCGGTCACGACCCGGTCCACGCTCATGCCGCGCCCGGTCGCCCACGCCGCCACCCGGGCGACCTGGCCGTCCAGGTCGGCCTTCTGATCGGCCGACCAGACACAGGCGTAGACCACGGTGGTCGCGCCGCCCGGGGTGGCGGGATCGATGTCTCCGACCAGGATCAGCCGCCCGACTTTGCGAGCGGGCACGGGCAGGGTGCCCTCCCGATACCACCGGTAAGCGGTGATCGGGTGGACACCCTGTGCCTTAGCCCACTCTTTCAAGTTCACCCATGCATACTAACACATACTGAAGTGATAGCTGTTGCCACCCCTAGCGCGGGGCGGGACCCGTCGACTCACGCACGATCAGGTGCGTCGGCAACACGGCCGATTGCCGTGTCGCCGGCGCACTGTCGTTGAGGCGTGCCAGCAGCATCGACACCGCCACCCGCCCGGCCTGCTCGATCGGAGCGGCGAGCGTGGTGAGGGTGGGGTGGCAGAAATCCGCCCCGAACATGTCGTCACAGCCGACGACGCTGATCTCACCGGGCACGCCGAGCCCGCGCTCACGCAGCCGGGTGAGCATCCCGATGGCAAGGAGGTCGTTGAAGGCGATACACGCCGTGGCACGGGTGTTGATCAGCGCGTCGGCGGCGGCCGATCCGGACATCCGACCGGCCGGGAAGGGACCGAGGCGGCGTACCGGCAGCCCATGCCGGGCCCCCGCCGCGATCAGCGAGCGCCATCGGGCCTCGTTGGCCCAGGAGTTCTCCGGGCCGGACATGTAGACGATCTCGCTGTGCCCGAGCGAGATCAGGTGCTCGGCCGCCTGCGCCACACCGGATGGGGAGTCGAGCACCACGCTTTCGACACCGCGCACCATGCGGTTGACCGCCACCAACGGCAGCTCGGTGGCCAGCTCCGCGAGCAGACGACGGGACAGCCGCGAGGTGGCCATGATCGCCCCGTCGATCGACTGCCGCATCTTCGACAGCACGTGCGACTCCAGTTCGCCGGAATTCTCGGTGTCGATGAGCAGGTGGGCGTAGCCTGCGGCTTTGAGCTGGTGCTGTGTGCCCCGGATCAGCCCGAAGTAGAACGGGTTGGTCACGTCGGACACCAGGACCGCGACGGTTTCCGTACGTCCCGAGGTCAACGCGCGGGCGTGGGTGTTGGGCACATAGGACAGTTCGCGGGCCACCGCCACGATGCGATCGCGGGTGGCCGCGTTCACCCGGCCGGGCCGCGACAGCGCGCGAGACACGGTGGACGCGGCGAAGCCCGTAGCCTCCGCGATGTCATTTATCGTGACACGTCGCTGTACGCTGTCGCGATTGTCCATGCACGGACGAAAACACGGCATGGCAGGGATGGCAACCGTTTGCCTGCCGTGATTATCAGGCGCTCACGATGGTGGCGGTGAGCCCCGGTCGGCGGAGACGAGGCGGCAGTATCCGGCGTCAGCGGCGGCGGGGCGGGGTGGTGGGCCGGTGGGTTTTCGGGTCGACGACCGGGCCCGGGTTTATGGGGTTGCCGACGACGCCCGAGGTCACCTTGGTCAACGCCTGGATGAGCTCCTGCACGAGCGACCTTTTGCTCTTGGGGGTCATGGTGCATTCTCCTTGGGGGCGGACGTCATCGTGCTACGTATCATTATTCTCACGATATGTCGTGAACGACGGGCCCGTCCACCGAGCCCCCCGAACCCGCCGGCCCGCGTCCATGCGCCCGCCGCTGGGCGGGTGGGGGGGCGGACATGGCGGGATATACGCTCATAGCGTGCCCGGCGGATCGGGGGCTCTGGTTCAGGAAGCCTCCACGGGGTCCCCGACGTTGTGGTTCCAGTGGGCAGGCGAAGGTAGCGATTGCCCCGAGCGAGAGGCAGTTCATGTTTGGTCGCAAGCCCATCGAGGAGCGCCTGGCCGAGCGCCGCGCCCAGTTGCCTCCCCTCAAGGAGGGGGAGCACTTCGAGCATGGGCCGGCCAAGTTCGTGTTCGTCTTCCTGATCGTGTTCGTCGTGGTGGCCCACCTCATCGGGCTGGTCGTCCTCATGGCGCTCGACCTGCACTGACGGCCGGCGGCCGTCAGTAGGGCAGCGAGTAGCGGGTGTAGCGCGGCGCCGCGTACGGGTTCTTGAACTTCGGGTAGGCCACGGTGCCGACGTCGCCGTCGGAGGTGTAGCGGTCCTCGGGATGGGCGTTCAGCCAGTCGAGCCACGCCGTGGAGCAGAAACGGGCGCAGTCGCCGACCTTGTCCATGGCCCTGATGCGCGGTATCCCGAGCGGGTCGAAGTCCTTGCTGAAGGGCGACGCCGCCGGGGTGTAGCCCGCCAGGAAGACCCCGGTGTAGTTGTAGCGGACGTCCCCGGCCGAGCCGCGGAGCGCCCAGTCCTTTGTGCTCGGCTGGTTGCCGTACGGCAGGGCCAGCGTGCTCGGCGCGTCCTTGATCAGCGAGGTGATCAGCTTGTGTCCCGCCGTGATCTGCTCGGTGACCTGCTCCTTGGAGCGGCCGCGCAGGTTGAGGTGGTCGCGGGTGTGGTTGCCGATGTCGTAGCCGTTGTCCCGCAGCCATCCGAGGACCTGCGCCTGGGCCTCCTGCCCGAAGGTCCCGAACATGTCCTTGATGACGTAGAAGGTGGCGACCGGCCGGAAACCCGGGTGCTTGCGCGCGACGTCCCGGAGGATGCCGACGGCGGTGTCCGGCTTGGGCGCCCCCGAGCCGTCCAGCGTGAGCTGCGACGGCGAGGAGTCGTCGAACGTGAGCACGACCGGGTGGGTCCCCGCGGGGATGCCGATCCTGCCGGTGGTGTACTCCTTGGCCGTGATGGGGACGTAGCCGTCCTTCGCCAGCCGCTCCAGTTCGGCGCGGAACTGCTCGGGAGTCCGGTCGTCGGTACCGGCGGGCTTGGCGACGATGCGGTGGTACATGAGCACGGGTATCTGGCCGAGCTCGTTCGCCTTGACCTTGGCGGCCTTCGCCATCGCCGCCTTGCGCGCGTCTTGGGCGTTCGCCGGCTTGGCGGACTTGCCCAACGCGGCCGGCTGCGCCACGACCTTGGTCTTCCCCTCCGCGCACCCCGCGAGCGCGATCACGCTGAGTGACAGAACTCCGATACCACGTATCCCGAAGCCCCCCATGGCCATGGCCCCCCAACCATCCTGAGGAATGAGATACGGGTCTCCTACCCCACTGACCTGGGACTTCCACGACGTGCGAACGCCAAGCCTGGCACCTTATTCCGCATTTATCGGCAACTCTACATATGTCGCCATATGTAGTCATTTGTCCGCGTTTAGGGGGTTTTGCGAGTCACTTCGTGGTCTCGCCGGCGCGTACCCGGATCCCGGTGAGGCGGCGGAAGATGTCCCACCAGAAGGGGGCGCCGAACAGCAGGGCGAAGAACGTGATGAGGAACCCGGGCCAGTGGCCGGGACTCACCAGGCGGTGAAGCCACTCCCCGCCGTTCCACATCCACTTGGGGCTGCCGCTGTCGGGGATCCTCACCGACACCGGGACGTTCCCCACGATCTGGACGAAGGCCGGAGCCGACAGCACCTCGGTCACGCAGGCGTACGGGTCGGCGGGATGGTCGGGGCATTTGTCCCGAAGGCCCGACAGCGACTGCGCTCCCCCGTCGGCCGTGGCGGCCACCTGCGCCCGGATGGCGTTGTCGGTGAGGATCGCCCTGCCGTACTCCAGCGAGTCCATGCTGAACACCAGCGTGAGCACCAGGCCGAGGGCGGCGATGACCCACCGGACGTAACGGCGGTACAGCATGGTGAGGCGCTGCATCTCGCCGTCGAACCAGTCCTCGACGCCCTTGCGGAACGCGTCCAGGTCGTCGTGGGCGGTCTCCCACGCGCTCTTCAGCGGCCCGTACAGAGGGCTGCCGTCCTGTTCGAGCCTCGCCAGCAGGACGGGCGCGCCGCCCTCGCTGGTGGCGATCTCCATCATGGCCACCGCGAACCGCCCGGGCGGGATCGAGGCGATGCTCGTCTTGCCGTCCTTGCTGTGGTCGATCTCGCGGAGCCGCTCGTACAGCCGCCCGGACCACGTGGTGGCCGTGCTCTGCACCGGAGCCGGAAGCGGGCTGAACTCCGGCCGCGCGTCCTTGCTGAAGGGAAGCCGCGCGAAGACCTCGCCGACCGTGCTCGGGATCCACGACCTCTTGCCCTTCGGCCCGTCGAGCGTGTCGGTGAGGTAGGCCCACAGGAACTTGCTCCGGATGCCGAGCAGCCGTACGAGACCCTCGTTCACGCCGCTCACCAGCAGCGAGAACAGCAGGAACGCCAGGACCAGCCCGATGGCGAGGTCGATGTAAACAGAGTTCAAAAGAGATCACCCGCGACTTTAGATACACCCTTCGCGACGGTGGCCGCAATCGACTCACGTCGAACGGGATCAATCGGTTGTCACGGGCCGCGTGGCCGCGGCCTCAGGCGACCGGGCTGCGGGCGTCCCGGGAGGCGCGCCACCAGGCGAAGCCGTCGATGATGACCGCGGGGGCCCAGCCGGGCATGGTCAGCCCCACGGTCTCCGGCTCGGACAGCCAGCGCGCCTCGTCGATCTCGACGCCGTCGGGGCTCAGCGCCCCGCCCGCCACGGCGCAGCCGTAGACCGACATGACGAAGGAGACCTGGTCGCCGTTGGCGTAGGAGGCGCGGTAGAGGGGGCCTCCGTACGCCCCGATCAGGCCGCGGACCCGGATGTCGAGGCCGATCTCCTCGCGCACCTCGCGGACGACGGCGTCGTCGGGTGACTCGTCGGGCTCGATGATGCCGCCCGGAGGAGCCCAGAGGTCGCCCTGCTCCTTGTGCAGGGCCACGAGCATGCGGCCCTGATCGTCGAAGACGCAGGCGGTCGCCGAGGGCAGGATGAGCAGGTCGTTGCCGACCTTGGCCCGCACCCCGGCGAGGAACTCCGATATGGGCACGACCATTCCCCCTGCGGGCCTTGAGTCAATCAGACGCCAACAACAGTACCCACTCGGGTCAAGCGCCGGGTCAGCCTCCGTAGAAGACGCGCTCGGCCACCGCGCGGGCGCGGCGGGTGGTCCTGAGGTAGTCGTCGACGAAGTCCTCCGAGCCGTCGGGCGGGTAGCCGAGGGCACGCGAGATCAGCATGCGCTCGCGCACGTCGGCGGGGACGCTGTCGCCGGCCCTGCCGCGCACCAGCATGATGGCGTCTCGGATCTGGGATGCGAACCGCCACGCGTCGGCGAGCACCTCCTCGTCGGTCGCGGCCAGCAGCCCGGCCCCGACGGCGGCGCGCAGGGCCTCCAGCGTGCGGGTGGTGCGCAGTTCGGGCACGTCGAACGCGTGCCTGAGCTGGATCAGCTGCGCCAGCCACTCGACGTCGGAAAGCCCGCCCCTGCCGAGCTTGGTGTGCAGCAGGGGGTCGGCGCCCCTGGGCAGCCGCTCGGCCTCCATGCGCGCCTTCAGCCTGCGGATCTCACGCACGGCGGAGTCGCTGATGCCGTCCACCGGGTACCGGAGCGGTTCGATGAGGGCCGTGAACTCGGCTCCCAGCCCGGGATCGCCCGCCGAGAAGCGGGCGCGGAGCAGCGCCTGGGACTCCCACGGAGACGACCATCGCCGGTAGTACGCCTCGTACGACGACAACGAGCGGACCAGGGCTCCCTGACGGCCCTCCGGGCGCAGGTCGGGGTCGATCTGCAGCGGCGGGTCCGGGGCGGCCCGGGCGAGCAGGCGGCGCAGCTCGTTGGCGACCGCGTGCGCCGCGTCGGTCGCGACCTTCTCGTCCACTCCCGGAAGCGGCGAGTGGACGAACATGACGTCGGCGTCGCTGCCGTACGACGACTCGTACCCGCCGAGGCGCCCCATGGCGATCACCGCGAAGCGGGTCGGGAAGTCGCCGCGCCGCTCCAGTGAGATCTTGTGGATCGCGGCGTCCAGGGCGGCCTGGATGGTGACGTCGTTGAGCTCCGAGAGGGCCTGGCCGACCTCCTCGATGTCGATGCGGCCGACGAGCCCCGCCACGGCCGTACGGAACAGCTCGCGGCGGCGCAGGGCGCGGACGGAGGCGACGGCGGTCTCGGCGTCGTGGGAGTGGCGCTCCACGGACGCGTGGGCCTCGGCCGAGAGCGACGCCTTCGGACGGACCGCGAGCTCACCGTCGGAGCCGAGCATGGCCACGGCGTCGGGGGCGTTCAGCAGCAGCCCGGTGGCGTAGCGGCTGGTGCCGAGGAGCCGGGCCATGCGCTCGGCGACCGCGGTCTCGTCGCGGAGCAGGCGCAGGTACCAGGGGGTCGCGCCGAGCTTGTCGCTGACCTGGCGGAACCCCAGCAGGCCCGCGTCCGGGTCGGGCGCGTCGGCGAACCAGCCGAGCATGACAGGCAGCAGGGTCCGCTGGATCGCCGCCCTCCGCGAGACTCCGCTGGTCAGCGCGGCGATGTGCCGGAGCGCCCCGTCGGGGTCGGCGTACCCGAGTGCCGACAGCCGCGCGGAGGCGGCGGCCGTGGACAGCCGGGCCTCCTCTCCGGGCAGCCGGGCGACGGCCTGGAGCAACGGGCGGTAGAACAGCTTCTCGTGCAGCCGCCGTGCCTCCATGGCGTGCCGCCTCCAGCGGGTGGTGAACTCGCCCACCGGGTCGACGACCATGCCGAGGCCCCTGCCGATGCGGCGCAGGTCGGTGACGCTCTCGGGCACGACATGGGTGCGGCGCAGGCGGTGGAGCTGGAGCTGGTGCTCGACCTGCCGCAGGAAGCTGTAGGCCTCGGCGAGGGCCTTCGCGTCGTCCCTGCCGACGTAGCCGCCCCGCGACAGGGCGGCGAGTGCGGGCAGCGTGGCGCGGCGGCGCAGGAGGCCGTCGGAGCGGCCGTGCACGAGCTGGAGCAACTGGACGGCGAACTCGATGTCGCGCAGGCCGCCCGGGCCGAGCTTGATCTGGCGGTCGGCCTCGCTCGCGCGGACGTTCGCCTCGACCTTGCGCCGCATCGCCTGGACGTCCTCGACGAAGTGGTCCCGGGCGGCGGCCTGCCAGACGAGCTCGTTGACCGCGGCGACGTACTCCTCGCCGAGCTCCATGTCGCCGGCGACGGGACGAGCCTTGAGCAGCGCCTGGAACTCCCAGGTCTTGGCCCACCGGCGGTAGTAGGTGAGGTGGCTCGCCAGGCTGCGGACGAGCGGGCCCGCCTTGCCCTCGGGCCGCAGGGCCGCGTCGACCTCCCACAGGGCGCCCTCGGGGGTGCTCGTGGAGCAGGCCCTCATCATGCCCTGTGCGAGCCGCGTCGCCGCCCGGAGCGCCTTGGTCTCGTCGACCCCGTCACGCGGCTCGGCCACGAAGATCACATCGACGTCGCTGATGTAGTTCAGCTCGCGCGCGCCGCACTTGCCCATGCCGATCACCGCGAGCCGTACGTCGGCGCTCTCGGGATGGTCGGAGCGGGCGATGGCGAGGCCCGCCTCCAGCGCGGCGGCGGCGAGGTCGGAGAGCTCGGCGGTGACCTGGGAGAGCGAGGCCTGGCCGGTGATGTCGCGCGCGGCGAGGTGCAGCAACCGGCCCCGGTAGGCGACGCGCAGGGCCGACATCGTGTCCGTGCCGCCGTGCGGAGCCTGGGGCTCGGCCTCGGACGGGTCGGCGCCGACGGCCTCGAGCAACTCGGCCCGCATGTCGCGCTCGGGCATGCGCTGGACCGCCTGCTCGCCCTCAAGGAGCTTCCAGTGCCCGGGGTGCCGTACGACGTGCTCGCCGAGCGCGGCCGACAGGCCGAAGACCCCGAGCAGCCGTGCCCTGAGCCCGGGGTCGGCGCGGAGGGCGCCGAGGACGCTCGGGTCGCGCTCGGCCAGACGGGCGAGCGAGGTGAGCGCGAGGTCGGGGTCGGCGGCGCCGACCAGCGCCGCGAGCAGGTCGAGATCTCCCACGGCCTCGGGGCCCAGCTCGTCGAGAAGCCGCTCGGCCTGGGCTCCGTCGGCGAAGCCCAGCCGTGCCAGGCGCCCGGCCGTCGTCTGCATACGGGACTCGGCGTTCACAATGCCCAAAGTAGCCGGTCACTCACTGGTCCGTCGTTAGCGGTTCCGCGCCGTAATCGCCCGGTCACCGGGAATGGAAAGGGGTGCCCGGCCCGAATATTGCGGCAATTCAGGACAAATCAGGCAACGGAGAGTCGGCCTGTACGCGGCCGCCGGTGACGACCGCGGCGAAGGCCTCGGCGAGCGGGCGCCAGGTCCGTTCCAGCTCGTCACGCGCGGCGACCACCGTGGCGTCCAGGTCCTGAACGTCGAACCCGCCCGCGGCCAGTTCCCCGGCGTTCGGCCCGGTCCAGGACAGGAAGATCTCGGGAGTCGCCTCCGGGTGGAACTGCACCGCCCATGCCGAGGAGCCGAGGCGGTAGGCCTGGTTCGGGTACCGCTCCCCCGTCGCCAGCGGCACCGCGCCCGGCGGGAGGGCCGTCATGGCGTCCTGGTGGTACTGCACCGACCGGACGGTGGGCGCGAGCCGCGCGAACAGGGGGTCGCCGGCCGCGGCGGGCAGGAGCGACACCGACCCCAGGCCGACCTCCAGGCCGTCCGCGCCCCGCTCGACCGCTCCCCCGCAGGCCAGGGTCATCAGCTGCGCGCCGAGGCAGATCCCGAGGGTCGGCAGCCCCGCGTCCACCGAGCGCCTGATGAGCCCGCGCGTGGCGGGCAGCCAGGCGTATCCCTCGTCGTCCCAGGCCGACGCCGCGCCACCGAGCACGATCAGGCCGTCCGCCGCGAGGCCGGGGACCTTCCCGTCCGCGTACGGCCGGGCGATCTCACAGGTCACCCCGGCGCCGGCCAGCCATCCGGCGAGGAACCCGAGGCCGGCCTCGGCCTCATGCTCGATGATCAGAATGCGGTGTCCCATGCCTCGATTATGGGTGTCCGAAACCCCCGGCTCCACCCAACTTCCACTCTGGTGTGAAAACTAGGAACTTTCCCGCTATAAATTCGTTTATCGGTTCGGGGGAACCGGTCGCTAGGGGGATTAGCACACCGATGGGGGAGTTCGTCGATACGGCGTTGAGTTTTCCGGCCGTTCTCTTCAGTTTCTTGCTGGTAGTGGTCGTCGGATACTGGGCGCTCGTGTTGCTGGGTGGGGCCGACCTCGACGTCCTGGACGCGGACGACTCCACGGACGCGGGCCACGGCACCGGGCCACTGGGCGTCCTCGGGCTGGGCGGGGTGCCCGCGACCCTCGCGGTCTCGCTGCTCATCGTCCTCGCGTGGTTCGTGAGCCTGGCCGGTACGGCCCTGGCCGGCTCCCCGTCAGGGGGCACGCGCGCCGCCCTGCTCTTCGTGGCGCTCGCCTCGGCATGGGTGGTCACCCGCTGGCTGGTGCTGCCCCTGCGCCGCGTGTTCGCCGGTCACCGGGCACCCTCCCGCCAGGACTTCGTGGGCAGGACGTGCGTCATCCGTACGGGACGCGTGGGCGCCGACTTCGGCCAGGCCGAGGTCAGGGCGTCCGACGGCTCGTCCGCCGTCATCCAGGTCAGACAACTGCAGTGGCCGGGCCACGCGCTGCGGGACGGGCTCGGCGTCGAGCCCGCCTCCCGTGGCGGACACGGGCCCGAGCCTTCGGCCGCACGCGACGCGCGTCTCCGCCCCGGCGAGGGCGACGGGAAGCACGAGGAAGCGCTGCGCGCGGGCGACACCGCTCTGATCTTCGACTACGACGCGGACGGCGAGTTCTTCTGGGTCACGCCCTACGACGCCGAACTCGACCCCGACGCACCGACCAAGTAAGGGACCATCATTGGACGTCATCTCCACGGGTTTCGGCGTGCTCCTCGCCGTCCTGCTCGTCATCGCGCTCACCACGCTGCTGGTGATCACACGCCTGTTCCGCAAGATCGAGCAGGGCAAGGCGCTGATCATCTCCAAGGTCAAGTCGGTGGACGTCACCTTCACCGGAGCGGTGGTGCTGCCCGTCCTCCACAAGGCCGAGATCATGGACATCTCGGTGAAGACCATCGAGATCGAACGGTCCGGCCAGGAGGGCCTGATCTGCCGGGACAACATCCGCGCCGACATCCGCATCACGTTCTTCGTCCGCGTCAACAAGACCGTCGAGGACGTGGTGAAGGTGGCCCAGGCCATCGGCACCGCCCGCGCGAGCGACGAGACGACGCTCCAGGCGCTGTTCAGCGCGAAGTTCTCCGAGGCGCTGAAGACCGTGGGCAAGCAGCTCGACTTCGTCGACCTCTACACCAAGCGCGACGAATTCCGTGACCAGATCATCCAGGTCATCGGCACCGACCTGAACGGCTACAGCCTTGAGGACGCCGCGATCGACTTCCTTGAGCAGACGCCCATGGCCAAGCTCGACCCGGCGAACATCCTCGACGCCCAGGGCATCCGCAAGATCACCGAGCTGACCTCGATCGAGCACGTCCGCACGAACGAGTTCCAGCGCCACGAGGAGAAGGAGATCACCCGCCAGAACGTCGACGCGCGGGAGGCGATCCTGGAGCTGGAGCGGCGGCAGACCGACGCGGAGATCAAGCAGAAGCGCGAGGTCGAGACCATGCGCGCCCGCGAGGAGGCCGAGATCGCCCGGGTTCAGGCCGAGGAGCGGCTCAGGGCCCAGTCCGCCCACATCCGTACGGACGAGCAGCTCGGCGTCCAGCAGGAGAACAGGGCCAGGGAGATCGCGGTCGCGGAGAAGAACCGGGAACGCGTCATCGCCATCGAGACCGAGCGGATCGAGAAGGACCGCCAACTGGAAGTCGTCGCCCGCGAGCGCGAGACACAGCTGTCCTCGATCTCCAAGGACAAGGAGCTGGAGGTCGAGAAGCGGGCGATGGCCGAGGTCATCCGCGAGCGCATCGCGGTCGAGAAGACCGTGGCCGAGCAGGAGGAGATCATCAAGCGCCTGCGCGCCGTCGAGGAGGCGGAGCGGGTACGCCAGACCGTGGTGATCCAGGCCGAGGCCGAGGCCCAGGAAAGCCTGGTCAAGGACATCAAGGCCGCGGAGGCGGCCGAGACGGCGGCCAAGCACAAGGCGCGCGAGCAGCTGGTGCTGGCCGAAGCGCGCCAGCAGGCCGCCGAGTTCGACGCGCGGGCGAAGATCCGCCTGGCCGAGGGGATCCAGGCGGAGGCGGCCGCGACGGGACTGGCCGAGGTGCAGGTGCGCGAGCGGGGCGCCGAGGCCATCGAGAAGGTCGGCCGCGCCGAGGCCGCCGTGGAGCGGGAGAAGACCCTCGTGGCCGCCACCGCGGTGGGCGAGAAGCTCAAGGCCGAGGCCGAGGGTCTCACGGAGAAGGCCGCGGCCATGGCCGCGCTGGACGACGCCAGCCGCACCCACGAGGAGTACCGCCTGCGGCTGGAGGCCGAGAAGGACCTGCGGCTCGCCGGCTTCGACGCCCAGCGCTCCATCGCCGAGTCGCAGGCCGTCGTGCTTGCGGCCGGGCTGGAGAAGGCCGACATCAGCATCGTGGGTGGCGACGGGGTGTTCTTCGACCGGCTCATGGGCTCCATCGCGCTCGGCAAGAGCGTGGACGGCTTCGTCGAGCACTCCGAGGTGGCCAAGAAGCTGGCCGGGCCGTGGCTGGACGGGTCGTCGAGCTTCCCCGAGGACGTCACCCGGCTGCTCGGCTCGCTCAGCTCGTCCGACGTGAAGAACCTGTCGATCTCGGCACTGCTCCTGCAGCTGATCAAGGCCGGAGGCCCCGACTCCGGGCAGCTGACCAAGCTGCTGGACACGGCGCGGCACCTCGGCGTCGCGGACGTGCCCGTCTCGGCCCTCGGCGCCCTCACCGCCGGCAACGGCTCCGCCCCGATCCTCACCGGCTCCGCCGGCGCCCAGCACTGACGCCCCATGACCGACCTTCTCACCGGCGCGGACGCCGGAACCGGATCAGGACACGAGCCCGGACCGGGCGACGGCTCTCCGCGCGCTGCCGGGACGGGGGCCGCCGCCCCCGCCCCGGCGGGACCGGCGGCCCTGGACGCGGGCACCTACGACGTGCTGCGGGCGCGGCTGTCCGAGCAGGCCGCCGAGCTCGCCAGACGGGCCGAGGCGCTCAACGCCGAGCGCCTCGCGGTCTTCGGCAGCGCCGAGCTGCGCCTCATCGGCACCGAGCGGATCCGCACGGAGAACAACTGCGTGCCCCGCGACATCGTGTCGGCGGGCGGGCTCATGCTGTTCGGCTACAACGTCTTCATCGGGCTGAAACCGGAGACGGCCGTCGACGACGTCTTCTCCCTCCACCGGTTCGTGCGCGAGGGCGAGTCGTTCCGCTTCGAGGACGCGCGCGGCGGCGAGCTCCCCGGGCTGCTGCGCGACGAGCGGTTCCAGCGGGACTTCGCCGAGCTGTACCGGTACTACCGGGAGACCCGGCTGCTCCAGCTCCGGCAGGTCGACGACAAGCTGCTCGCGGTCTTCCAGACCGGCCCGCGAACGCAGGACGTGCGAGTGCTGCGGTGGAACGTCGCCGCCGACGGCACCATCGCGTACGTGGACAACCGGGGCGAGCGCGACCACGTGTTCCCCTCGTCGCACGACTTCGAATGGATCGAGACGACGCGCGACGACCACGTGCTCGGCCGGCACCCGCACATCTCCATCGGTGACGAGGTGTTCGTCGAGACCGTCGGCGGCGACCTGACGATCAAGATCGAGAACAACACCGAGACCGGCGAGGGCATCTACCGCGAGCCGGTCGACGAGCCGCTGCAGAGCCTGGCCGACGCCGAGGTTCACCACGCCAGGATCGGGCCGCTGATCCTTCTGCGCGTCAGGCCGTACAAGGAGACCGAGGCCCGGCATCTGGTGTTCAACACCAGGACCAGGACCGTCGTACGCCTCGACGGCATCGGGCAGGCCTGCCGCCGCCTCCCGGAGGACCAGGGGATCATCTTCCCCGGCGGGTACCACCTGGCCACGGGCGTCACCAAGACCTTCGACACCGACGTGGAGGACCTGGAGTACGAGCGGGTGGTGCGCTCGACCAACGGCGAGGACGTGCTGTACGTCTTCCACGCCCGCACCGAGGGCCGGACGCTGCTGCTGCCGTACAACGTGATCCGCAAGCAGGTGGCCGGCCCGATCACCTGCCACGGGTACTCGCTGTTCGAGGATGGCACGCTGGTGGTGTTCCGCGAGCTGTCCAAGGAGCCGGCCCGGGTCCATCCGATGCAGGTCTGGCAGACTCCGTACCTGTCCGACACCTACGCCGCCAGGCGGCCCACCGGCACCGGTCCGCTGGAGCGCGTCGGCAACGGCGACCTCGTACGCGGCATCTCGGACTCGCTGTCGATCAGCCGGATGGTCGACGAGATGAGCCCGTCCACGGCGGTGTTCGAGGCCATCATCGCCGCCTGCGAGCGGATGTCCGACCACTACCACTGGCTCGGCGACGACCGGCTCGGCGACCTGAGCACCCCGCTGGCGGCCGTACGGGCGGCGGGCGAGCAGGTGCTCGACGAGCTGGAGAAGGTCCAGGCGCTCACCGGGCAGGCGACCGCCACGCTCGACGAGGCCGCTGCGCGCATCGCCTCGATGGTGCGGCGCCTGCACGGCGAGGCGCCCTCCACGGCCGGCGAGTGGGTGACCCGGCTGGCCGAGCTGCGCAGGGCCCAGGGCGGCCTCATGACCATACGGGAGCAGCGTTTCGCCGACGTGACCCGGATCGACGAGCTGGCGGCCGGGCTGGAGACCGAGCTCAGCGGGGCCGCGCGGCGGGCGGTCGCGTTCCTGGAAGGCGACGACGCCTTCAGCGGCTTCCACGAACAGGTGGACCGGCTGGCCGAGGACGCCGCGGCCGTGTCCACCGTGGCCGAGGCCGAGCCGGTCGGCGCGCGGCTCACCGAGCAGGCCGAGGCGCTGGAGATCGTCACCGAGGTCGTCGGGAGCCTGGACATCGCCGACGCCACCGTCCGCACGGCGATCCTGGAGCGGATCGGCGAGGTGCTGGGCGGGGCGAACCGCGCGAGGGCCATCCTCGCCGCCCGCCGGGGCGAGCTGCTGTCCGTCGAGGGCCGCGCCCAGTTCGCGGCCGAGTTCTCGCTGCTCGGGCAGGCCGTCACCGGCGCCCTCGCCATGGCGGACAGCCCCGGGCGGTGCGACGAGCAGCTCGGGCGGCTGCTGCTCCAGCTGGAGAACCTGGAGTCCCGGTTCGGCGAGTTCGACGACTTCCTGGCCCGGCTGACCTCCAAGCGGGAGGACGTCTACGAGGCGTTCTCCTCGCGCAAGCAGGCGCTGCTGGACGAGCGGGCACGCAGGACCGACCGCCTGGCCGACTCGGCGGAGCGCATCCTTTCGGGGGTGCGGCGCCGGGTGGGGAGCCTGAAGTCGCTCGACGACGTCAACGCCTACTTCGCCTCCGATCCGATGGTGGCGAAGCTGCGCGGCGTGTCGGACGAGCTGCGCTCGCTCGGCGACCAGGTGCGCGCCGAGGAGCTGGCGGGGCAGATCAAGGCCGCCCGGCAGGAGGCGGGACGTACGCTGCGCGACCAGAAGGACCTCTACGGCGACGGTGGCGACACCATACGGCTGGGAGCGCACCGCTTCGCCGTCAGCACCCAGCCGTTCGACCTCACGCTCGTCCCCCACGACGGCCGGATGGCGTTCACCGTGACGGGGACCGACTACCGCTCGCCCGTACGGGACGAGGCGTTCGCCGCGACCAGGCCGTTCTGGGAGCAGGCGCTGGTCTCGGAGTCGCCCGAGGTCTACCGGGGCGAGCACCTGGCCGCGTGGGTCCTCGCGGCGGCCGAGGGGGGCCGCGAGGGGCTGTCGCTCGAAGCGCTGCGCGCGGCGGCGGTCACCGACGGCGCCCTGCTCGGGGTGGTGCGCCGGGTGGCCGAGGCCCGTTACGACGAGGGCTACGAGCGCGGGGTGCACGATCACGACGCCACGGCGATCCTGGACGCCCTGCTGCGCCTGCACGCGGGCGGCGCCCTGCTGCGCTACCCGCCCGCGGAGCGCGCGGCGGCCCAGCTGTTCTGGGCGTTCGGCGCCGGCGGGCCCGCAAGGGCCAAGTGGTCGACCCGGGCCTCCTCCCTGGCACGGGCACGCGCGACCTTCGGCCGCCAGGAGACCTCGGACACCGGGGGATGTTCCGGGGCGATCGGGGAGTTGTGCGCGGAGCTGTCGGCCGCCATGGCCGGATTCTTGGACGGCGCGGGCCACGTCGCCGCCGGCGCCGCCATCGATCTGGCCGCCGAGTACCTCTTCGAGGAGCTGTCAGGGACGCCGGCCGGCTTCGTCACGGGCGCCGGGGCCCGGGCCCTGCTCGCGAGGTTCCGCGAGGCTCTCGGCGGTCCGGGGTCCGCGTCGTACAAGGGGTTCGAGGATGACCTCCGCGCGCTCGGCGACGACCTGGCCGCTCGGCACCAGCTGGTCGCGGCGTGGCTGGGCTCGCTCCTCACGACGACCGCCGGCGGCACCACGGACGGCGCGGAAGGGACGGCGGACGACCTGCCGGAGGCGGTGGCCGTCGAGCTGTGCGGCACCGCGCTCCCCCGCCACGACTCCTCCGCCGCCCTGTCCGCCACGGTCGAGGGCCTGCTCGGCGCCCATCCGCGCATCGTGGAGCGTCGCCTGCGGCTGCGCCTCGACGAGCTGACGGCCCGTACCCGGCGCTTCAGGGCCGAGCGCGTCCCCGCCTTCCGTGCCTACCAGCGGCAGCGCGACGCGCTGGTCTCCGGGGAGCGGCGCCGGCTGCGGCTTGAGGAGTACAAGCCCAAGGTGATGAGCGCGTTCGTGCGCAACCGGCTGCTGGACGAGGTCTACCTTCCGCTGATCGGCGGCAACCTGGCGAAGCAGCTCGGCACGGTCGGCGACGCGCGGCGTACCGACCAGATGGGACTCCTGCTGCTGATCTCGCCGCCCGGCTACGGCAAGACGACTCTCATGGAGTATGTGGCGAGCAGGCTCGGAATGGTCTTCGTGAAGGTCAACGGGCCGTCGCTCGGGCACGCCGTCACCTCGCTCGACCCGGCCGAGGCGCCGGACGCGACCGCCAGGCAGGAGGTGGAGAAGATCTCCTTCGCGCTGGAGATGGGCAGCAACGTGCTGCTCTACCTCGACGACATCCAGCACACCTCCCCCGAGCTGCTCCAGAGGTTCATCTCCCTGTGCGACGCCCAGCGGCGGATGGAGGGCGTCTGGGACGGGGGCACCCGCACGTACGACCTGCGCGGCAAACGGTTCGCGGTGTGCATGGCGGGCAACCCGTACACCGAGTCGGGCAGGCGGTTCCGCGTCCCCGACATGCTCGCCAACCGCGCGGACGTGTGGAACCTGGGCGACGTCCTGTCGGGCAGGGAAGAACTGTTCGCGCTGAGCTACATCGAGAACGCGCTGACGTCGAACCCCGTGCTCGCGCCGCTGTCGGCCAGGGAAAGCGGTGACGTGGAGCTGCTGGTGCGCCTGGCCAGGGGCGACCAGTCCGTACGGCCCGACCGGCTCGCCCACCCGTACTCACCCGTGGAGCTCGACCAGATCCTGGCCGTGCTGCGCAGGCTGCTGCGCGTCCAGGAGGTCGTGCTGGCGGTCAACCAGGCCTACATCGCCTCCGCCGCGCAGGCGGACGAGTCGCGGACCGAACCTCCGTTCCAGCTGCAGGGCTCCTACCGCAACATGAACAAGCTGGCCGAGCGCGTCCTGCCGGTGACCAACGACGGGGAGCTGGAGGCGCTGATCGACGACCACTACGCGGGCGAGGCGCAGACCCTCACCGGCGGAGCCGAGGCCAACCTGCTCAAGCTGGCCGAGCTTCGCGGCACCATGACCGCCGGCCAGGCGCGGCGGTGGGCCGAGGTGAAGGCAGGGTACCTGCGGGCGCGGGCGCTCGGGGGCCGGGACGACGACCCGATGAGCAGGGCCGTCGGCGCCGTCGGCCTCCTCGCCGACCGGGTCGGCGCGGTGGAGTCCGCCATCGAACGAGCGGCCCACCGGCTCTCCGCCGACGGCGCCTGACGCCAGAGGGGGAATTCCGGCCCGCCGATAAGGACGACCCGCGATCGCACGGCGTTCACATAGTCCTGAGCGCCCTGCGAGAAGCGGCGCGTCAAGAAACCCTGGGGCGGTCCAGGTGCCGCGCGGAATCCGCTGGAGAGCCCGTGCGGCTAAGGCGACGCCTGAGGTTTACCAGGTTTATAGCAATTCCCTCCACCCACCGCACGATGGCGTATATCCGGTCGCCGTAAGAAGGCCGAAAAGCGACTCCGCAAGTCCGACATATGACTCATTGGTGGACAGATTTATCTCTACCGGGCGCGGTCATTTGATGGATAGAGTTACAGGCGTCAGGAATTCGTTTATCGCCGCCACAAGGAGATAGATGGCGTCTCCCCCCGAAGGACCTCCCCCTCGTGAGGCCACCCCCTCAGCTCAGCCCGACGCCGCCAAGGATTTCGCGCGACAGGCCGAGGAGCTCACCCGGCAACTGGCGGCGCTCACCGAGACGGTCAGGCGCGAGCACGAGCGGGCGGCTCACCGGGAGCAGGTCATCGACCGGCTGCACGCCGAGAACCAGCAGCTGCGGTACGGGCTCCTCCAGGAGGCGCTGACCCCGGTGAGGGCCGGCCTCTACCGGCTCTACGACACGCTCGTGCGCGAGGGCGCCCGCTGGCAGGAATCGGATCCCCCCTCCCCCGAGCTGGTGGGCCCGCTACTGTCGGCGCTGGCCGACGAGGTGGCCGAGGTGCTCGGCCGTACGGGCGCGGAGCTCCTCACCGTGGAGCCCGGCGACGCCTACGACCCGGCCGTCCACCGCCCGGCCCGTACGGCCGAGGCGGGCGCGAGCGGGGAGGGGATGGTCGTGGAGGTGCTGGTTCAGGGCTTCGCGATGGGCGACCGGGTGCTGCGCAAGGCGTCGGTGGCGGTCGGGCGGGCCGGCTCCGAAGAGGGGACCGGCACCGGGGGCGACGAGGGCGGTACGAGCGGCGGCACGGCCGACGGCACGAAAAAGGAGAGCGATTAGGCGATGGCTGTTTATGGGATCGACCTCGGCACGACGTATTCCTGCATCGCCTCTGTCGACGACGTCGGACGGCCGACGGTGCTGCGCAATCTCGAAGGCACCGACACCACTCCATCGGTGGTGTTCTTCGAGTCCCCCGACAACGTCGTGGTGGGCGCCACGGCCAAGGACAGCGCCGTGCTCGAACCCGACCTCGTCGTAAGCCGCATTAAACGAGATATGGGGCACGATGTGCCGCGGGTCAGGCACGGCAGGCCGTACACGCCGGAGGAGGTCTCCGCCTTCATCCTGCGCAAGCTGGCCGACGACGCCCAGACCGCGACCGGCGAGCCGGTCGAGGACGTGGTCGTCACGGTGCCCGCCTATTTCGGCGCGGCCGAGCGCGACGCGACGCGGAAGGCCGGCCAGATCGCCGGGCTCAACGTCATCGACATCGTCTCCGAGCCCATCGCGGCGGCGATCACCTACGGCGTGCTCAACCCCGATGAGGACCACACGATCCTGGTGTACGACCTTGGCGGCGGCACCTTCGACACCACGGTGATCACGCTGCGCAGCGGGAACATCGAGGTGGTCTGCACCGACGGCGACCACGAGCTGGGCGGCGCCGACTGGGACGACCGGCTGGTGGAGTACCTGGCCGAGCGGTTCGAGGCCGAGCACCCCGACGTGGGGAGCCCCCTGCTCGACAAGCAGTCCGAGCAGCAACTGCGCCGCGACGCCGAGGACCTGAAGAAGACGCTCTCCACGCGCACCCAGCACACCGTCCGCGTGGTGCACGAGGGCAGGGTGGCCAAGGTCGAGCTGACCCGCGAGGCGCTCACGGAGCTGACCCGCGACCTGCTCGACCGCACGATGGAGATCACCCGGCGGACGATGGAGACGGCGGCGGTCAAGGGCGTGCAGGCGTACGACCATCTGGTGCTGGTCGGCGGCTCCACCAAGATGCCGGCGGTGACCGAGATCCTTCAGAAGGAGTTCCAGCTCACCCCCCGCCTCCAGGACCCCGACCTCGCGGTGGCCAAGGGCGCGGCGCTGTACGCCTTCGAGGAGACCTACCGGCGGCTGCTGCTGTCGGGTGAGCGCGAGCAGGCGGAGGACATGGCCGCGCGGGCGGGCCTGTCGGCCGACCAGCAGGAGCGGATCGCCGCGCGGACCATCAAGACGGTCGCCTCCCGCGCCTTCGGGATCATCGTCACCGACAAGGAGTCCCGCCGGCGCAGCGTCGAGCACCTCGTCCACGCCAACGACCCGCTCCCCGCCGCGGTGACGCAGGAGTTCTACACCATCGACAAGGGCCAGACCGGCGTCAACGTCGAGGTCATGGAGCAGGCGGGGCAGGCGGAGTCCGACGAGCCCGACGACAACGGCCTGATCGCCGAGGGGGTCCTGAAGATCCCGCCGGGCAAGCCTTCCGGATGGCCGATCGAGGTGACGTTCGCGCTCGACACCTCCGGCCTGCTGCAGGTGACCTCCCGCGAGCGGGAGACCGGCGAGGAGCTGGAGCTGCGCATCCAGATCGGAGGCATGTCCGAGGAGGAGGTGGCCGAGTCCCGGGCCGCCCTGTCCCGCGTCCAGGTCAGCTAGCCGGGCGGCCGCGTGGCCTTCGACGAGCAGCGGTACACCCGCGAGGTGCTGGAGCCCGCGCGCGAGGCGGGCGGGCTCCCGCCCGAGGACCTGCGGGTCCGCTACCAGCTGGGCGAGGCGATGACCGCGACCGAGGTGGCGGAGACCGTCAAGCTGGTGCGCCAGTGCTGGCGGCGTGCGCGGGGCATGCTGAAGTACAAGCGGCTGGCCGACCGGCTGGAGGCCGACCACGCCCGGTTCGCCCCGATCTTCTCGGCCGCCGCGGAGGGCGACCTCGGGCCGCTCCGCGCGGCGCTGGGCGAGTCGGAGCACAGGGCGGCGCGCAGGCTCTCCGAGGCCCGCGGCCGGCTCGACGACGCGGCGGGACGGCTGCGCATGCTCTCCCCCGCGCTCCTGGCGACGATCGCCCGTTCGAGCGGCGTCGGCCAGGAGGAGGCCCTGCGGCTGGCCGCCGAACGGTCGATCGAGGTACGCGAGCCCGACGCGCTCCCCGAGGCCGCCCCCTACCCCGGGTACGGCAAGGCGCGCGAGGCGCTCGACACCCTGGGGCTGAGCCATCTGGCCCGTTTCGTCTTCGGCGAGCGCTGCGCGGGCATGAGGGTGCTCGACGGCTTCGCGGTGCCGGGCGCGGGACCGGTGCGGGACGCGCTCGCGGAGGTCGAGCGGCGCTGGGCCTCCCGCAGCCGGGGGCCGTGGACGATCAGCGCGGACACCGTGCTGGCCGCCCTGCGCAACTCCCCCGACCCGGCCGTCCTGATCCGGTACGACATCGTCTCCCGCCTGCGCGAACGCGTCCGCGAGCATCCGTACGACGACACGCTGCTGCGGCACGCGACCACCGAGCTCGATCTGGCCGCGGATGACGCCCGCAGGCTGATCTTCGCCGTCCGCGGGGAGGGCGGCGTGGCCAGCGGGTCCTCGGCGCGGCTGCGCGAGCTGGTCGACGCAGGGGAGATCCACGCGGCGGCCGACTTCGCCGACGCGCTCGGCCCCGGCGGGCTCACCGGCGAGGCGGCGGAGCTCGCAACCGAGGTCAGGGCCAGGCTGGCGCGGGCCTTACAGCTCAGGGACCGCGCGCGGGCCGCCCTCGACCCCGACGACGCGTGGCTCGCGCTGCGGGACGCGCTCCAGCGGGTGCCCGACCTGCCCGGCGCGGCCGAGCTGCTCGTACGGCTGGCGCCCCACCCGGCGCGGGCCGTGCGGGCCGACCTCCATGGCGAGGGCGTGAGCCTGGTGTGGCAGCCCTCGCCCTCCCGGGCGGGCCGCGTCGTGTACGACGTGCTCAGGAACGGCGTGCCGCTGGAGACGACCGATCGGCCGTCCGCGCGCGACGAGCGGCCTCCGGTCAACACGCCGGTCACCTATTCGGTGGTGGCGCGCAGGGACGAGGCGGTGTCCATGCCCGCGGCGGCGGCCCCGGTCATCGTACGGCCCGAGCCGCGCGAGGTCCGGGTGACGGCGGGCGACGGCGTGGTGTCGGGCCGGTGGTCGCTGCCCCCCGAGGCCACGCGGGCGGTGGTGACCCGCGACGGGCGGACGCTGGCCGCCGACGGCGCCGGGTTCCGCGACCGGGAGGTGGTCAACGGCACGAGCCACACCTACGTCGTCTCGGCCGCCTACCCGGGCCAGGACGGCGAGGTGGTCACCCCCGGCGTGCGGCACACCGTGACCCCGCGGGGCCGCCCCCGGCCGGTCGGCGAGTTCACCCTCCGCCGCGACCCCACGGCCCCCGGCACGCTGCTCGTGCGGTACGAGGAGCCCCCGGACGGGGTCCTGGAGATCGTGGCGCTGGACGCGGCGCCGCCGTGGCCCGTGGGCACCACGGTGTCGCTGGCCGAGCTGCGCGCCGCGAGCCGTGCGATCCCGTCCATTCCCACCCGGGAGGGCCAGGCCATACGTCCGGGAGGCGGCCCCGGCGTGCTCCTCGCGGTCACGGTGGCCGGCGAGCTGGCCACGATCGGCGCGCACGCCGACCACGTGGACCTCGCGCCCCCGACCCGCCTCACCGCGCAGCGACGCGGCGTCACGGTCTACGTCGGCTTCGACTGGCCGCCGGACGTGCCCGAGGTGGAGGTGCGCTGGAGCGGGCACAGCATGATCGTCAACTCGGCCGCCTACCGCGCGCAGGGCGGGGTCCGGCTGGAGGTCCCCGAGGGGGAACCCGTGACCGTCGAGGTCGCGCCGACGTCCCTGATCCACGGCGAGCGCCTGCGCGGCCCCGCCGTGAGCCTCCGGCTGGCCGGGCACGTCCCTGTCCACTACGACCTGAGCCAGCAGGGCCCGGCGTGGCGGCGCTCGGTGGTGGTCGAGGTGACCGCCGACCGGCCCGTACGCCTGCGCCGCCTCGTCCTGGTGCTCAAGCCGGGGCTCGTGCAGCCCAAGTCCGCCGACGACGGCGTGCTGCTGGACGAATGGACCGACCTGGACGTGCCCGCCCGCCTGACCGTCCCCGCGCCCCGGCGGGCGAAGCCGTACTGGCTGCGCTGCTTCGCCTTCGACGGCGGACCGGAGGGCGACCTCGGCACGTCCGGCGGGGGCCGGGCGACGGGGGGCGACGTGGCCCTGATCGACCCGCCGGTACGGCGGATGAAGGTGGGATGAGCCCTTGCAGATCACCTGCCCGTTCTGCTTCGCACGGCTCGACCGCAACCGCATCGCGTTCCGCTGCGCGGGCAGGGCCGGGCGCGGCGGCGGTTGCGAGGCGCGGCTGGACGAGACCCTGGCCGAGTACCTCGGCTCCCCCGCAGCCGCGTCCCTGCCCCCGGTCTTCTCGGTGCGCAGGCCAGGACGCCGCGCCGACTGCCCCGGCTGCGGGCGGTCCACCGGGTGGCGGGCGTGCCCGGAGTGCCACAACCGGCTGCCCGCCGAGTACTGCGCGAACCCGGGCCGCATCGTCGCGCTGGTCGGGGCCAAGGGGTCGGGCAAGAGCACCTACATCGCCGTGCTGCTGCACGAGCTGACCAACCGGGTCGGCGCTGAGCTGGACGCCTCGCTGGTCGCCTGCGACGACCGCACGATCGCCCGCTACAAGCAGGACTTCGCCCGCCCGCTCTACGGCGAGCAGCGGCTGCTCAGCACCACGCGGCCCGCCGCGACCGAGCCGCGTGACCCGCTGGTGTACCTGCTCACCCGTACGGTGCCGGGTCGCCTGCGCGCCCGGACGATGTCGCTGACCCTGGTGCTCTTCGACACCGCCGGCGAGGATCTCAGGAGCCGGGAGTCCACCGAGACGCACCTGCGCTACCTCAACGCGGCCGACGCGATCATCTTCCTGGTCGACCCGGTGGAGCTGCCGGGGGCCAAGGCGTCGCTGAGCGGGGCCGCCCGATCCGGGGGCGGCGTCAACGCGGGCGACCCCGACAGCGACCCGATCAACGTGATCAGCCGGGTGACCGAGCTGCTGCGGGACCGTTCGGGGTCCGGGCGGCTGAAGGTGCCCGTCGCGGTGGCGCTGAGCAAGATCGACGCGCTGCAGGAGGGCATGGACACGCAGTCGGCGCTGCACCGGGCGCGCACTCCCTCGGGCACGCTCGACCTGGACGACAGGGAGGCGGTCCACGAGCAGGTCAGAGCCCTGCTGGACGAGTGGCAGGCCGGGATGGTCGACCGCTACCTGCGTCAGCACTTCACCGACTTCGCACTGTTCGGCCTCTCGGCCCTGGGCGGCGTCCCCGGACGCGACGCGGTGGGTCCCGGAGGCATCCGCCCCTACCGCGTCGAAGACCCCCTGCTGTGGCTGCTGTACAGATTCGGCATGCTCACCGGCCGGCGGAGGTGAGGGGTGGTGGCGTGGCAGTTGCACTACACCTCGGCGGAGGCCGGGCCGTCCGGGCGTGCCGGGTTCCAGTTCGTCGCCGAGTCTCCTGGGCTCCCTCCGGGCCTCGCGGCCAAGGTCGCCGCGCACCTCGCCTACAGGCCTCCGCCGGACGCCCCGCTCGCCCCGACCCCCGCGCAGGTCGCCGAGCTTCCCGTCGCCCTGGCGTACGACACGGTGGGCGGGCTGAGCGTGCTCACCCGCTGCGTCTACCTCGGGCAGGACTACTCCGGGCGGTACGGCAACTTCCTCGGCCACGCGGTGGTCACCGTCCCAGAGGAGCTCACGGGGCTGCGGCCGGTGGAGTTCTGGCAGGCGTCCCTGTGGTCGGACGTCCCCGCTTCCCCCGGCACTGCCCTGCCCGAGCTCGCCGACCCGCTGCCGGGCGACCGCGTCGATCCCGAGTCGCTCGCCGCCTGGCTGGCGTCGGCGGGCGAGGCCGCCTACGCGCGGCTGGGCGTCCTGCTGGAGACCGTCGGGAGGGCTCTCTCGCAGGGGCACGGCCGCCTGGTGCTGGTGTCCGCCGACGTCGAGGAGATCGTGCGGTGGATCGCCGTCATCTCCTACTCGCTGCCCTGGCCGGTGGCGGCCCGCCTGCCGTTCCTGACCTACAGCGCCGATCCCGCGAGCGCCCCGTACGTGATCGTGGGCACGACCCCGGACGTCTGGATGCCGTCCGACCTCGACGCCGCCGTCGTACGGCTGGACACGCGCTCGGACGCGCATCCCTCTCTCGGCCGATTCGCCCGTACGGTGACCGGCTGCTGGCGACGGTCGGACCTGGCGGGAATCGACGCGATCAGCGAGCTGGAACCTGGACGCGACGGCGCGAAGGGGTTCGATCCGGAGACGGGCGCGGCGCTGCTGGCGTTCTGCCGGGGGGATCCGAGCGTGACCGCCGAGGAACAGGCGGCGATCGCCCGGATCCTGTCCGCGGACATGCCCGAGTGGCTGTGGCACGATCTCGGGCGGATGTCCGGCCAGATGGGCTTCGCGCTCGCCTCGGCCGTACGCGACCTCGCGCCGATCGACACCTCCGAACGCTGTGCCGCGCGGTGCGCCGTACTGGCCCTGCGCGACCCCGGCCTGCCCCCGCCCCGGCCCGCGAAGCGACAGGACACGCGGGACGCGCTCCGCCGCGAGGCCGTACGCGCGCTCGCCGCCGCCCGTGACCTGGACGAGCTCGCGCACGCCGCGAGCACCGCCTACGCGGTCGGCGCGCCCGTCGCCGCGTCCGACCTCGCGAGCGCCACGCGCGCGCTGGTCCGCGACGGCAGGGGCGATCTTGGGGTGCTGCTCGAACGGTTGCCGGCGGACCTTCGCGAGGCGGCGCTCGACGGGGCGGTCCACGGGATCGAGGAGTCGCAGGCCGCCATCCGCCACAGCATGCTGTCGGACGCGGTGTGCGGGCATCTGGAGTCGCGCGACCTGCCGCACGCGCCGCGCACCGGGACGGCGGTCGTGCTCTCCCAGCTCCGGCGCGAGCGGATCTCGCGGATCGACGCCACCGTGAAGCTGATCAGGCTGGGCTCCGGCGTGCGGGACGACATGACGGAGGAACGCGACGCGGCCCTGCTGACCGTCTGGGAGACGCCGCCCGGCACCGCCGAGTGCGCGGCCCTGGTCGGCCGGCTCGGCACCGCCATGAGCGCCTCCCCCCACCTCAGCGACCTGCCCATCCGTACGTTCCTGGCGGCGGGGCTGGAGGACCCCGGCCTCGTCCGGCTCGCCGAGCTGGTGCGCGACACGGTGCCCGGCTATCCCGCCACGGACGCCGAGGTGGTGCTCCTGTCGGCCGGGGTCGGCGAGGCGGCCCGCCCCAAGGACGCGGCGGCGTTGCTCCAGCGGCTGGAGGGCCTCGGCCCTGAGGCCGACGAGGAACTGCTCCGCGAGGCGACGGCCTTCGCCGCGCGTGCCCTGACCCGGCGGGACCCGAGGTTCAGGGCCGAGGTCATCAAGGAGTCGCCCCCGGCCGGGCGCGCCGGGCTGTCGCGCGCCTGGCTGGACGGCCGCAGGGGCCGCGACGAGCAGGTGGCCCTGCTGGAGGTGGCGGTCCGGCTCCACCTGGCGGCGGAGACCGTACCCGACCTGGACGCCTGGGCGCGGTCGCGGCTCAGCAGCTGGTCGCTGTTCGGCTCGGTGGAGTCGCACTTCAAGCACGACGGCGAGCTGGCGGCCGGGCTGAGGGACATGGCCAAGGGACGACGCGGCCCCCCCTGGAAACGCGAGCCCCGCTGATGCCGATCGCTGTGGTGTTCCTGATCGCGTTGTGGGTCGCGTGCATGTACTTCGGGTTCCTCTACGTGTTCCCGATCGTGGGCGTGCTGACCTTGGTGGCGGCCACGCTGGTGGGAGCCGGCCAGTACTTCCTGCGTGCCGGGCGGGTACTGCTGCCCGCGACGGCGGGCGGGGCGTCTCCGGCGGTCCCCGGAGCGGCAGGGGGCGAGCGGGACCCCGCCTACCGGCATTACCTCTTCAGCCAGGTTTCGCTGGACTGGTGGCAGATCCTCCGGTCCGCCGTCCCCGCCATCGGCGAGGCCGCCAGGACGGTCCTGAGCACGGTGACGCGGCGGCTCATGACGAACGTCCAGGGCTTCTTCCTGCTCCCCGTCTGGCTCGCCGTCGTGGCCGGGGTCGCGCTGGCCGTGATCCCGCTCGGGGCCGTCGGGCTGGCGTTCACCTCCGCGTACGCGCTGGTGGTCGCGGCCGGGACGCTGGCGTGGGTCATCTGCGCGCTGCTGCTGCTCGGCCTTGAGCAGATCTTCATGCGGGCACGGCGGATCCTGCAGACCTGCCCGCACCCCGGGTGCTACGCCCGGATCGCCCTGCCCGAGTACGCCTGCCCCACCTGCGGCGAGCGGCACAGGCGCCTGACCCCGAACCGCGACGGGGCGTTCCGGCACGTGTGCCGGTGCGGCACGCGGCTGCCCACCGCCATCGTGCTCGGCCGCTTCCGCCTCCAGGCGTACTGCCCGAACTGCGAACGCGCGCTGCCCCACCGGATCGGCCGCGCCAGGATCGAGCCCCTGCCGTTCGTCGGCGGGCCCGACGCGGGCAAGACGACGTTCATGGTGCTCGCGATCAACGCCCTCCACGGCGTGGTGAAGGACGCGCGGGGCCGCGCCGGCTTCGTGGTCCAGGGCGACGAGATGGCCTTCGCCCGGTTCCGCCGGGAGCTGCGGCTGGGCAAGGTGTCCAAGACCACGACCGCGGCGCCGTCCGCGACGATGGTGGACATCACGCTGCCCGGCGCGAGGACCCGCAGCGGGAACCGCATCCTGTACCTCTTCGACCCCTCCGGCGAGGGCTTCACCGGGGCGACGCGGGTCGAGGCGATGAGCTACCTGGCGCACGGCGAGGCGATGCTCATCGTGGTCGACCCGTTCGCCCTCCCGCTGGTGCAGGAGAGCCTGTCGGCCGCCGAACGGCAGTCCCTCGAAGCCGCCGGTGTCGTGCTGTCCGCCGAGGATCCCTCCGACACCTTCCAGCGGGTCAGGAACGAGCTCGCCGCGCGCGCGGACGGCGGGCGGCAGAAGCGGGTCGCCGTGGTGGTCACCAAGGCCGACCTGCTCCGCGGGACCGACGTCGGCCGCGACGCCGACCGGCTGCCCGCCTGGTTCGACGGCGTCGGCCTCGGCAACATGATCCGCGACCTGGCCAGGACGGCAGGCGAGGTGCGGTACCTCGCCTCCGGCCTCCCGGCGGACGACGCCGCCATCGGCCGCCTGCTGGCCTGGCTCACCGGCCTGCCCGTGGCGAACGGGCCGTCGCCGGACGGCGTACCGCAGAGCGGGCGCACTGACGCGGGCCGGGACGGCGACACGAGCCGGGACGGCCCCCGAGGCGCGGACGGAGACGACAGCGCGAGCCGGGACGGCGCTCCCGGCCCGGGCGACGACACCGATCTCGGCATGGCCGACCTGCGCCCCCCGTGGACGCCCGGCAGGGGCGGCGAAGGAAGGGCGCCTATCACCTACCGGCTCTTCCGCTGGGTGATCTTCGGCACCTCGGCCCTGCTCGCCGCCGCCGCCCTGGCCCTGCTCACCCTGCGTGCGGTCTCCCTGCTCAAGGGCTACGTAACCGTTTAGCGCATTCTTCCCGTTCGTCCAGTTTGGCGACTCCCACATGGTCGGTAATGAGTCCAAAGGCGAGGCGCGGATGGAATGCTGGACCGACGGCGATCACGAGGAGAGCAGCGATGACCCACCCCTTCAGCACACAGCCCGCGCCCCGGCACACCCCTCTCAGCGCGGAGGAAAAGGTCCGGAGCGAGGCGAACTTCGCCCCGTACGTCGCCCAGACGCTCCTTGAGAAGGGGCGGTTCAGGGTGAGTGCCGACACCCAGGAGATGGTGGACCTGTTCCAGGCGGTCGCCCGCCGGGTGGGTGACATGCTCCAGCGGCCCGTGGTCAGCTACGCCAACGGCAGGTACATCGTGATCGCGTTCGGCCAGGAGGAGACCCCCGGCCCTGGTACTCAGGGGCCGGGGGTCTCCTCACGCGCCGGGAACGCCGGTTTCGAGCAGGCGGCCCTCTGACAGCCGGAGCCGGCGGCCGATCCCGATCTCGGCGAGGAACCGCTCGTCGTGGCTGACCACCACGAACGCGCCCTGGTATGACCGCAGTGCGCCTTCAAGCTGGGCCACGCTGACCAGATCGAGATTGTTCGTCGGCTCGTCCAGCAGAAGCAGCTGCGGCGCCGGTTCCGCGGAAAGGACGCAGGCCAGGGTGGCGCGCAGCCGCTCTCCGCCGGACAGCACCCGGACCGGGAGGTGGACGCGGGCTCCCCGGAACAGGAAGCGGGCGAGCAGATGCATCCGCCGCGACTCCGGCATCCCGGGCGCGAACGCCGCCAGATTCTCCACGACGGTGCGGTCGAGGTCCAGCAGGTCCAGCCGTTGGGACAGGTAGGCGACCCGGCCGTCGGCCCGCCTGGTCTCACCGGCCTCCGGCTCCAGATCGCCGCTGATCACGCGCAGCAGGGTGGACTTGCCGACACCGTTCGGGCCGGTCAGGGCGATGCGCTCGGGCCCGCGGATGGTCAGGTCGGCGCCCTCCCCCGCGAACAGGGCACGCTCGCCGTAGCGCACCTGTATCCGCTCGCCGAGGAAGACCGTGCGCCCGGCCGGCACGCTGGTATCGGGCAGTTCGAGCGCGATCTTCTGCTCGTCGCGCAGGGTGCGGCCCGCCTCGTCGAGCCGGGACCTGGCCTCGCTGAGCCGCGCGGCGTGCGTCTCGTCCGACCTTCCCGCCGACTCCTGCGCGCGCCGCTTCATCGTCCCGGCGAAGATCTTCGGCAGGCCGGCGCTCTTGAGGTTGCGGGCGGCGTTTCCCGCCCGGCGCTCGGCCCGCTCCCGGGCCTGCCGCATCTCCCGCTTCTCCCGCTTGACCTCCTGCTCGGCGTCGCGGACGTTCTTCTCGGCGACCTCCCGCGCGGCGCGCACGGCCTCCTCGTAGGCGGCGAAGTTCCCGCCGTAGGACCTGACCTCGCCCCGGTCGAGCTCGGCGATGCGGTCCATGCGGTCGAGCAGTGCCCGGTCGTGGCTGACGAGAAGCAGGCAGCCGTTCCAGTCCTGGAGCACGCCGTAGAGCTTGTGGCGTGCGTCGAGGTCGAGGTTGTTGGTCGGCTCGTCGAGCAGCAGGACGTCGGGCCGCCTCAGCAGCTGTCCCGCCAGGCCGAGGGAGACGACCTGGCCGCCGCTGAGGGTGCGCAGGCGCCGGGTGAGGGAGACGTCCCCGAGCCCGAGCCGGTCCAACTGGGCACGGGTGCGCTCCTCGATGTCCCAGTCGTTGCCGATCGTGGTGAAGTGCTCCGCGCTCGCGTCTCCGGACTCGATGGCGTCCAGTGCCCTGATCACCGGAGCGATCCCCAGGACCTCGGCCACGGTCAGGTCACCGGCCAGCGGCAGTGTCTGGGGCAGGTAACCCACCACCCCCTCGGCCGTGACCGAGCCCGAGGCCGGGCGAAGCGCGCCGGCGATCAGCCTGAGCAGTGTGCTCTTGCCGGCGCCGTTGGGCGCCACCAGGCCGGTGTGTCCCGCCGTGACGGTGAACGAGAGGTCCTGGAACACCGGGGTGTCGTCGGGCCAGGAAAAGGACAGGTTGGAAACAACGATCTGGGCGTCGGACATCGAATCGCTTCCGCGTTCGGCCGGCACGGCGCAGCCCGCCCGGCGACATGGTCAGGACACGAGGACATCGCCAACCGGCGGCCGCGCGAGGGGCGCGTCACCGATGGCCATGGGATCCGGGATCACCCGGAGATGTCGTCGTCGCCTGCCATGTCATGCTCCGTTTCGCCATTACCGCCTGGCTACGCTACCAGCCGAAGGCCGCCCACGCGCTCGCGGACGGCCCGGCGCCCGTCTCAGGCGGGCACGATCCAGGTGGCCTTCGCGGCGGCGACCAGGGTGCCGTCGGTCTCGTACACGGCGCTCTGGCCGAAGAGCTTGCGGCCTTCACGTCCCGTGGCGCGCGCCACGACCGAGTACGTACCGTTGGGGTACACGCGCCGGAAGACCTGCGCCGTTATGCGTCCCAGCAGGCCCGGCCCGCCGGAGCCCGCGTGGGCCCAGCCCGTGGGGCAGTCGAGCGCGGCCCAGACGAGGGCGTCAGGGACGACACCGTCCTCGTCGGTGATGGTCATCGGGACCCTCCAGCCGGCCGCGATCAGATCTGTGCCCTCGACGGGACCCGGGAAGATCCGCAGTCCGTCACCCGGGTTGCGGAGGCCGCAGGCGAAGCATCCGGGCACGGGGTGCGGCCCGGTCAGACCGGCGAACCCGGCCTCCGCGCGGGCGGCCTCGTTGAACGGGACGAACGGCGGCGCCGTCACGTCCTCGGCGACGGGGATCGCCTCGGCCAGCGCCTGCCCGCCGTGCGAGAGCGAGGCGGAGTTCGCGACATTACCGACGGCCAGCTCGGTCTCCAGGGGAACCGGCCGGCGCAGGGTCACCTCCAGCGCATGCGACCCCTCAAGCGTGCCCGAGAGGGTGCCGGCGAGCGCGCCCGCGATCCAGCCTCCGTTGGCGGTGCCCTCGGGCCCGCGAAAGCGAGCCGGAACGGTGAGCACGGTACGCAGGCCAGCCGAAGTCGTCATGCTGAAGCACCCCCCATGCTGCTCCACATCAAGGAGCGACACTTAGTAAATTTTGTGAGATACCGTCACATTTTATCCGCACGCTCCACTGTCATGGCATCAGGCCCCGGTGTCGGACCCGTTAGCCAGGGGTAACGGCGGCGTGACGAGTACGCCCCCCACCGCCCGACCCACCGCTGGACAAGGCACAGCGGATCCTCGGCGAGGGCGGCACGAACCTCCCAACCGCCGAGCCCGGCGCACCATTCCCCAGGTCGCCACCCAGGAGTTCGGTACGCCGGACCCGACGACCACGGCCCGCCTGGCTCACGGGCATCTCGTATGGTCAGCAGGGCTCCTGCCGGGGCCACCCGGCCGCACGAGCGCGCTCCGTCGCCCCGCTGAGATCGCCGACGCTTACTTGATGCTCTCGCACGGTAGCCCGATGCGCTGGCCGTGGTCCCAACCCGAGACGCAGTACTTCCCGACGACGGCGGGGATGCCAGTCCACACCTGGTTGGGCTCGAACGCGCCGTTGGTCCACGTCTGGGTAGAGCCGTGCCGGTACAGCCCGTTGGGGCCGGTGAGATCGAAGTTTCCGTAGAAGGAGCCGTGCTGGGGGTACGCCTCGACGTACACCGTGCCGTTCTTGGGGGTGGAGAGGTACATGCAGACGTTTCCGTTGCAGCCGAGGGCATCCGCCTGCGACGCGGTGGCGCCCGTGAGAAGCGCCCCGGAGGCAAGGGTGGTGGCCACCGCGATCATTCCGAGTTTCGAGCCGAGTACGCGCATGTTCGGTTCCCTTCCAGGTGTGAGCCCCACTTTTGATGGCCCGGCCCAACAGGACCGGTGAGGCCCCTCAAGGAAACCGTCCGCGACGGTCCGAGCGGCAGGCGCTCGACCGGCGGTTGTCCGGCGGTTGACCCGCGGCGGCCCGGACATGATCGCGTACCGCGGCCCGGCGGGAAGGGGATCGCCGGTCGGCGACGTGCCGCGTCGCCGCCGAATGCCGGCCCGGCGGCCCGCGGGCGGCCCGGGGCTCGCGAGACGGCGTGGGGCCGGCGGCTCACCGCCGCCGGCCCCACGCCCGCATACTCAGGAAATCCGCCGCCGGCCCGCGCTCACAGCACCGGGAGATAGCGGCCGAGCTCGAACTCGGTGACCTGGCGGCGGTAGTCGTGCCACTCGGCGCGCTTGTTGCGCAGGAAGTAGTCGAAGACGTGCTCGCCCAGGGTCTCGGCGACCAGCTCGCTGCGCTCCATGGTCGTGATCGCCTCGTCGAGGCTCTGCGGTAGCGGCTCGATGCCGAGGGCCCGGCGCTCGGCGCTGGTCAGCGCCCACACGTCGTCCTCGGCTCCCGGCGGCATCTCGTACCCTCCCTCGATGCCCTTCAGGCCGGCGGCGAGGATCACCGCGAACGCCAGGTAGGGGTTGCAGGCGGAGTCGAGCGACCGGAACTCCACGCGGGTGGAGTTCCCCTTGTGCGGCTTGTACATGGGGACGCGGACGAGCGCGGACCGGTTGTTGTGGCCCCAGCTGATGTAGCTCGGCGCCTCGCCTCCCAGCCCGGCGATGGCCTCGGCGCCGCCCCACAGCCGCTTGTAGGAGTTCACCCACTGGTTACAGACGGCGGTGATCTCGGCGGCGTGCTTGAGCAGGCCGCCGATGAACGAGCGGCCGATCTTGGAGAGCTGGTAGTCGGCCCCGGGCTCGTAGAACGCGTTGCGGTCACCCTCGAACAGGGACATGTGGGTGTGCATGCCCGAGCCAGGGAACTCGGTGAAGGGCTTGGGCATGAACGACGCCCAGATGCCCTGCTCCAGCGCGACCTCCTTCATGACCAGCCGGAACGTCATGATGTTGTCGGCCGTGGTGAGCGCGTCGGCGTACCGCAGGTCGATCTCCTGCTGACCGGGGGCGCCCTCGTGGTGGCTGAACTCCACCGAGATGCCCATCGCCTCCAGCATCATGATCGCATTGCGGCGGAAGTCGTGGCCGGAGCTGTGCGGAGTGTGGTCGAAGTAGCCGCCGGAGTCGTTCGGCACCGGCTTCTGGCCGTCCCCTGGCCGCCCCTTGAGGAGGAAGAACTCCACCTCAGGGTGGGTGTAGAACGTGAAGCCCATGTCGGCGGCCTTGGCGAGCGTCCGCTTGAGCACCCAGCGGGGGTCGGCGTGCGAGGGCGAGCCGTCGGGCATGAGGATGTCGCAGAACATGCGGGCCGCGCCCGGCGTCTCGCTGCGCCAAGGGAGGATCTGGAAGGTCGAGGGATCGGGCTTGGCGAGCATGTCGGACTCGTAAACGCGGGCGAAACCCTCGATCGCCGAACCGTCGAAGCCGATGCCCTCGGCGAACGCCCCCTCAAGCTCCGCCGGGGCTATCGCCACCGATTTGAGGAAGCCGAGCACGTCGGTGAACCACAACCGGATGAACCGGATGTCGCGTTCTTCGAGCGTACGGAGCACGAACTCCTGCTGGCGGTCCAAGGCATCCCCTTCTGCCGGACGGTGTCGGACACCATCGTCGTCGCGCTGAACCCGTCTCTGAGTCGGCGGAAGACTTGTCTGGTCATCTACCAGTCTGCCCGCTTGGTGTTTCGCACACGTTACGCGGGTCCGTAGTGAGGACACGACCAAGCCGGCCGCGTGACCCATATCCCGGAACTCGGATCCCATGGCGGCCGGACGGGGTTCCCAGATCGCCTGCCGCGCCCGTCGCCGCAGGTCACGGAAACACCCCGTTAACCCACCGGGAGCCCCCGGTGGCCGTGCCGGAGATCAGTAGACGGTCGAGGGCGGTACGTCGTCGCTTAATGTGACAGCATGGTGCCGTTCTGCATTCGTCAAGGGTGAGGTCCGGCGAGGGAGAGCACATGAACGCGGATCGGCGGCGCGCCGGGCACCCGGCCCCGCGGCGGCGACTGTGGCATCCGCCCCTCCGGCGGCGACTGTGGCGTCCGTCCCTCCGGCGGCGAGGCCGGCCACCGGTCGTGTGGTCGCGACCGTGGCCCCGGGTCACGGTGCCGCCGTCGCTGCTGAGAATTCGGCGCGGCCGCCCGGCGCTGGGTCGCCCGGGGGCGGCCAGGCAGCCCGTCGTGTGGCAGCGGCTGGCGTGGGCCTTGTCGATGGCGGCGGCGCTCACGCTGGTGGCGCTCGGGGCCCAGGCCGGCAGGAACGGCGCCTGCGCGGAAGGCATGACCGGCCGTGGGGACTCCCCGGGCCGGTCCGGGCTCGTCAACGACCGGTCCGGCCTCGTCACCGGGCGGTCCGGGTTCGTCACTGGCCGGTCCGGGTTCGTCACTGGGCGGTCCTGGGTCGTCACCGGACGGGGCGGCGTGGCCGCCGAGAACGCGAGGTGGCTCGGCGGCGACTGCTCTCTCGGCGGCGCCCTGCTCGGCGACCTGGTGGCGGCCGTGTCCGCCGAGCAGTACGCCGGGTCGGCCGCCTGCGGGGCGTATCTCGACGTGACGGGACCGGGCGGCACGGTCCGCGTCCAGGTGGTCGACGAGTGCGTGTCATGCGCCCCGGGCGAGCTCGACCTGAGCCGGCCGGCCTTCGCCCGCGTGGCGGGCACCGAGCTCGGCGTGACACGGGTCAGCTACCACACGGTGCACAACCCCGAGGTCCCACGACCGGTGGCGTTCCGGCTGAAGCAGGGCTCGTCGTCCCGGTGGCTGGCGATCCAGGCGATCGACCACGGCAACCCCCTCCAGCGGCTGGAGGTCCTGCGGGACGGCCGGTGGCAGGCCCTGACCCGTGACTTCGACAACTACTGGGTGGCCGACCACGGCATCGGCACCGGGCCGTACACCGTGCGCATCACCGACGTGTACGGCCAGCGGGTCACCGCGACCGGCATCCGCCTCGTGCCGAGGGGGGTCCAGCGCACGACGCGCCGCCTGTACGGCCCGGCGAAGTCGTCCCCCGTGCCACGCGACCGCCCCGCGCACGGCACGACCGGCGGGGTCGGGCCGAGGGCCGGCGCGGGAGACCGTGACGGCGGGCCCGGCGGCACGCTCCCGTCAGGCGGGGACTCCGGCAGGACGTCACCAGGCGGCACGGCGCCCGGAGCCCCGGGGCACGGACCGGCGGCCCCCGGGAGCCAGGGCGACAAGGCGACCGGCGCCGGGCGACCCGCCCAAGGCACCGGAGCCCCGAGCGACGGGGTCCCGGGAACCCAGGGCGACCCCGGAACCCGGGGCGACGGGGTCCGCGGATCCGACGGGCTCGGAAGCGACGGGGTCGCGGGGGCCGGGGGGTTCGGGAGCGGCGGAGTCCCCGGGACTGGAGGACTCGGAAGCGGGGGGCTCCCCGGGACCGGAGGGCTCGGAAGCGGCGGAGGCCCAGGGGCTGGAGGGCTCGGAAGCGGCGGAGGCCCAGGGGCTGGAGGGCTCGGAAGCGTCGGAGTCCCAGGGGCTGGAGGGTTCGGCGGAGGCTCGGGGGGCGGGAGCATGGGCGCCGGGGCGGGCGCCGGGGTCTCCGGCTCCGAGGAGCACACGGCCACGGGCACCCTCGACACGCCCTCCGACGGCACCCTGCCCCCCGATCCCGACCGGGCCCCGCTCACCGCCCTGCCCTCCAGCCGCCCGTTCTTCTGCTGAAGCCCATTCACACGCCTGCCGGCTCGGCACGATGGTGGAGCCCTTCATCGGGATCTACCTGACCCAGGCCCGTGGCATGTCCCTGGCGACGGCCGGCGCGGTCATGGCGGTGTTCGGCGTGACTCGCTGATGTCACAGATCGTCGCGGGCCGGCTGTCCGACCACCTGGGCCGGCGGGCGACCCTCACCGGAGGGATGGTCGCCACGGCCGTCACCATGATCGCTCTCGGGTACAGCACGTCGCTGCCGGCGATCATCGCCGCGATGACGGTGCTCGGCATGGTCGTGGACGCCTACCGGCCGGCCTCCCAGGCCCTGGTGGCCGACCTGATCCCGCCGCACGACCGTCCTCGCGCGTTCGGGATGCTCTTCTGGGCGATCAACCTCGGTTTCGCGGTCGCCATGGTCGCGGGCGGCTGGCTCGCCCAGTCCGGGTTCCTGTGGCTGTTCTGGATCGACGCCGTGACCTCGCTGGTCTTCGGCTTCCTGGTGTGGAGGGCGGTGCCCGAGACCAGGCCGGAGAAGTCCCACGAGGCGGGCGGTTTCCGGGAGGTGCTGAAGGACCGCCTGATGGTCGTCTACGTGACCACCCGGCGATCCGCCGCCGTTCCGCCGTCTGACCTGCGGCTCCCAGCGTCGGCCGGTGAGCCGCCGCGTCCTGTAAGACCTATTTGACCGGAGTCAGCACTTTTGAGCTGTATATCAGTTGAAATGCGATAGCCAGAGATCGTTGATTACCCGTTATCCGCCGTCCGATACTTTTCCGGATGCCTCCTGCTTCATGGGAGCGCAGAGGGGGGGGCAGGGGGAATGCGCAGGCTGGGCTTGGCGGCGGGATCGCTGGCGGTGGCATCCGCCGGGCTCGTCGCGGTGGGGATGTCACTGCGGTTACAGGTCGGCGGCTCCGACCACGTGATGAGCGGGAATGACGTGGTGGGGGTCGTCTACCCCGCGCTCGGACTGGTGCTCGCCCTCCGGCAGCCCCGGCTGCCGGTGGCCTGGCTGATGCTGGCCGGAGGCTTCGCCACCGCGACCCTCGGCCTGTCTCAGGCCTTCTGGGAACGCTCGCGCGTCGCGGGCGACCTCCCCACAGCCTCACTCCTCGGCGACTACAACGTGCTCATGGGCGCGCTGGCCATCGTCTCGGTGCACCTCCTGCTGCCCCTGCTCTTCCCCGACGGCAGGCTTCCCGCCCGCCGGTGGCGGCCGGTGGCGGCGTTCGCCGTGGGCACGGTGCTGTTCCTGGCGTTCCTTCAGGTCGTACGGCCCGCGGTGCCCGGCTCGCCCGCGGGGCCGAACCCCTTCGAGATCGCGGCGCTGGCGCCCGTACGGGACTGGGCCGGCGGCCTCGACCTGGACTGGTACCTGATCGCCGAGGGCCTCTGCCTGCTGTCCCTGGTGGACCGGTTCCGGACCGCCGACGCCACCGTGCGGCGGCAGATCGGCTGGCTGCTGTACACGGTGGCCGTTGACTGGGCCGTCCAGACCTGGATGCCGCACTCGGTGCCCGCCCTGCTGACCACGGCCGCCGTGCCGGCCGCCATCGTGATCGCGGTGACGCGCTACCGCCTGTACGGCATCGACACCCTGGTCAGCCGGACGCTGATCGCGGCGGGCCTGCTGGGCGCGGTCGGAGCCGTCTACTTCGTGGTCAGCACCCTCGGCGTGGTGGCCGTCGGGATCGGGCAGTTCGCCGGGCTCGCCGCCGCGCTGTTCGCGGGCGTGGCCTTCCAGCCGCTGCGGAGAGCGCTGCGGCGGCTCGCCGACCTGCTGTTCTACGGGCACAGCGGCGACGGGAGCCATCTGACGCAACGGCTGACCATGGAGGTCCACTCCACCGAGCCGGCGAGCGCGCTGGCGGCGGTCGTCGCGACGGCCCGCGAGTCCCTCACCGTCTCTGGCGTGGCCGTCGAGGTGACCGGCGGGCGTCCGCGTCGCGTCGCGGTGGGGCTGGTCGGCCCCTCCCCCCGCGAGGTGCCGCTGGTCTGGCACGGCGCGCGCGTGGGACGGATGCTCATCGGCCGGCCGGGCCAGAGGCGCTTTCCGCTCGCCCACGACGAGCGCATGATCGCGGTGCTGACCCCGTTCGTGGCCGACGTCGCCCACGCCGCCAACATGGCCGCCGACCTGCAGCGCTCGCGCGAGCGGATCCTCACCGCGCGGGAGGAGGAGCGCCGCCGCCTGCGCCGGGACCTGCACGACGGCCTCGGGCAGGCACTCGGCGACATGGCCATGTCGGTGACCATGGCGAGGAAGGTGCTGCACGACTCCCCCGAGTCGGCGGAACGCCTGCTCGTGCGCCTGCGCGCGGGCATGGACCGGGTGACCCAGGAGATCCGCGAACTGGTTTACGGCCTGCGCCCGCCCGCGCTGGACGACCTGGGCCTGGCAGGGGCCGTACGGCTGCTGGCCGAGCCGGACGCGAGCCTTACCGTGGAGGGCGAGCTGGACGTGCTCCCGGCCGCCGTCGAGGTGGCCGTCTACCGCATCACCCAGGAGGCGCTCACCAACGCCCGGCGCCACGCGAATGCCTCGTCCATCGTGGTCACGCTGAGCCGTTCGGCCGGCGAGCTGCGGTTGCGCGTGCGGGACGACGGCGCCGGCCTGCCCGCGGAGTTCCGCGCGGGCGTGGGGCTGGCGTCCATGCGCGAGCGCGCCGCGGAGCTGGGCGGGACGTGCGCGATCACGGCCGAGCCCGAGGGCGGCACGCTCGTCGAGGTGAGCTTTCCGATGACCGCGGACGAGGCCTCGGACCAAAGAACCATCTCGACCAAGTCCTACAACCTTCCCTTGCACGAAATGTCGCATCACAGGGCCCCATAATTCGCTGGATGGCGGGGAGAGCACGAGTAACCGGCCATCGCCGGGAAGGGTGGGTGGGATGGTAAGGATCACGCCGCCGCGAACGGTGGCCGCCGTCATTGGCGTGGCGTCCCCGCTCCTGGTGGTCGTCGGACTGATGATCTCCGTCGGCCTGCCGCCCGAGTACCGGCTGGGCCCGCCCGCGAGCCCCGATCTGGCGGCCGGCCTCACCTTTCCCGCCGTGGGCGCCTTCCTGATCTTCCACAGGCCCCGCCTGACCATGGCGTGGCTGATGTGCGCCGGCGGCCTGGCCGGGGGGATCAGCGAGTTCAGCGGCAGGCTGATGCTCCGCCTCCTGGCGGACGGCGAGCTCACCGCGGCCGCCTACCTGCGCTGGGCCTCCTCGATCGGCTGGGCGGTGTGCGGCGTGTCGCTCGCGATCCTGCTGCCCCTCCTCTCACCCGACGGCAGGTTGCCCTCCCGCCGCTGGTGGCCGGTCGCCGCCCTCGGCATCGTCTCGATCTCGGTCGAGCTGGCCCGGCAGATCGTGAGGCCGGCGCCGAACCCCAGCGCCCTTCCCGTGGTGATCCCGAACCCGCTGGCCGTCGAGGCGCTGAGACCGTACAACGCGATGGTCAGCGACGTGGCCTGGACGTGCATCATCGGCTCGGTGGTGCTGTCGCTGCTCTCCCTGGCCGTCCGTTTCCGCTACTCGGGCCCGGTGGTGCGGCGGCAGATCGCCTGGCCCCTGCTGGCCTTCACGGGGTACGTCGCGTTCATGGTGCTCGGTGATGACTGGTGGGCCCCCGCCACGATCTGGGCGGCGCTCGTGCCGATCGCCATAGCCTTCTCGGTGACGCGCTACCGGCTGTACGGGATCGACACCATCGTCAGCAGGGCCTTCGTCGCCGCCGGGGTGATCGCCGTGGTCAGCGGCGTCTACTTCGGCATCGGCGCCCTGTCGAGCGTGGTGGTGTCGCAGCAGCACCAGATCGCGGGCCTGGCCGCCGCGCTCTTCGCGGGGGCCTTCTTCCAGCCGCTGCGCCGGATGTTCCAGCGGCTCGTCGACCGCATGATGTACGGCCGCGTGGGCGACCCCCGGCTGCTCGCCGAGCGCCTGACCGACGAGGTGCGCAGCGCCGACCCGGCCAGAGCGCTCTCGTCGGTGGTCACGGTCCTGCAGGACGGACTCGCCGTCGAAGGCGCGGCGGTCGAGGTGGAGGACGGCAAGCCCCAGTACGTCGAGAGCGGCGACGTGGGCGACTCCCCCCGCCAGATCCCCCTGATCTGGCACGGCGAGACCGTCGGCCGCCTGCTGCTCGGGCGCCCCGGCCCCCGCCGCTTCGCCGCCGCCCACGACGAGCGCGTCCTCAGCACCCTCGCGCCGTACGCCGCGGACGTCGCCCACGCGGTCCGCATGGCGGCCGACCTCCAGCGCTCTCGCGAGCGGATCCTCACCGCGCGGGAGGAGGAGCGCCGCCGCCTGCGCCGGGACCTGCACGACGGCCTCGGGCAGACGCTCTCGACCATGGCGATGACGATCAACATGGCCCGCAGCAGCCTCAAGTCCTCCCCCGACTCGGCCGACACCCTGCTGCGCGACCTGCGGACCGGCATGGACGCGGTGTCGGGGGACATCAGGGAGCTGGTGTACGGGCTGCGCCCGCCCGCGCTCGACGACCTCGGGCTCGCCTCGGCCGTACGTGCCCTCGCCGCCGAGGGTCCGCCCGAGACCACGGTGGAGGTCACCGGCGAGCTGTCCGACCTGCCCGCCGCCGTCGAGGTCGCCGTGTACCGGATCGTCCAGGAGGCGCTCACCAACGTCCGCAGGCACGCCCACGCCACCAGCGCGTACATCACCCTCGATCGCGGCAGGGACACCCTGCGGCTGCGGATCGGCGACGACGGCAAGGGGCTGCCGGACCGTCCGCGCGCGGGAGTGGGCCTGACCTCGATGCGGGAAAGGGCCGCCGAGCTGGGCGGCAGCTGCGGGGCCGTCTCCGCGCCGGGTGGCGGGACGGTGGTGGAGGCCGTGCTCCCGCTCTGACCCGCCAGGCCGTACTACCCTGGCCGGCTCAGGTGCCCTTCCGCCCGGGAGCGGGGGTGATCACGCTCCGAGGTGAAGGCGATCACGCTCTGCGGCGGGCTGCTGGTCACGCTTTCTTACCACTCTGAACGTCAGCAGGTGTTGCCGTACGGACAACCGCGCTTTTGGCCCTACGCTATGCGCTGCGATGTTGAAATTTCATGCTCTCGGACCGTTTCAAGCGCTTCACCAAGACTCGGTGCTGGATCTGGGCGGACAGCGCCAGCAGGCCGTTCTCGCCCGCCTCCTCGTGGCCCACGGTCGCGCCGTCCCCATGAGCGTGCTGATCGACGAGCTGTGGCCCGGCGATCCCCCGGCGCAGGCGCTGTCCACGATCCAGGGCTACGTCTCCCGGCTGCGCCGCGCGCTGGAGCCCGACCGGGCTCCCCGCGAGGAGGCCGAGGTCCTGATCTCCGCCCCTCCCGGCTACGCGCTGCGCACCGATCCCGGGAGCGTCGACTCCTGGCTGTTCGAGAGCCTCGTACGCGCCGAGCAGGGTGACGACGCGGCCACGGTGTTCGAGCGCATGGACAAGGCGCTCTCCCTGTGGCGGGGCCCCGCCCTGGCGGAGTTCGCGGATCTGCAGTGGGCCTCGGCCGAGGCGATGCGGCTGGACGAGCTGCGGCTGATGGCGATCGAGCACCGCTCCGACGCGGCGCTGCGCCTCGGCAGGGCCGCCGCGGCGATCCCCGACCTGGAGGCCCACGCCTCGGCGCACCCGCTGCGCGAGGAGGCCTGGCGGCTGCTCGCCCTCGCCCTGTACCGGGCGGGACGGCAGGGCGACGCCCTCGGAGCGCTGCGCCGGGCGCGCACGTTGCTCCGCGAGGAGCTCGGGCTCGACCTCGGCACGACCCTCCAGCGTCTAGAGCGTGACATCCTCGCCCAGGCGGCGCACCTGGACGCCCCGGCGCCGGACTCTTCGCCGTCCGGCGCACGCGCGCTGGAGACCTCGACGCTGCGGGTGGTCATCGCCGACGACCAGGCCCTCGTCCGTACCGGGCTGCGGGTCATCATGGAGAGCGAGCCGGGCCTTGAGCTGGTCGGCGAGGCCGTTGACGGCGAGCAGGCCATCGCGCTGATCCGCCGCACCCAGCCCGACCTGGTGCTCATGGACATCTCCATGCCCCGGCTGGACGGCCTGGCGGCGGCCCGCCGCGTCCTGGCCGACGCCGCCCCGCCGAAGGTGATCATGATGACCACCTTCGGCACCGACGACAACCTGTACGCGGCCCTGCGCGCGGGAGTCAGCGGTTTCGTGCTGAAGACCTCGGCGCCCGAGCAGCTCATCGCGGCCATCCGCGCCGCCGCGGCCGGGGACGCGCTGATCGACCCCGCCGTGACGACCCGGCTCATCGCCACCTTCGCCGGGCAGGGCGACCCGGCCGTCCCGCACGGGTTGAAGGGGCTGTCCGACAGCGACCTGGACCTCGTGAAGCTGGTGGCGCGCGGCCTGACCAACGAGCAGGTCGCGGGGACGCTGGCGGTGCCGGAGGACGCGGTGGCCACCGCGATCGCCTCCGTCCTCGACCGGCTCGGCCTGTTCGACCGCGCCCAGCTCGTCATCCTGGCCTACGAGTCCGGCCTGATCAGCCCGGGGGCGTGACACCCCACGCCCCGGGCGCGACGTAGCGCGCCCGTCACCCGCGAGGTCCTCGCGGCCGACCACCCGCAAGGTCTCCTCGTGCCCACCACCCGCAAGGTCCTCGTGCCTTTCACCCGCGAGGTCCTCGCGGCCGACCACACGTAAGGTGGAGACCGTGCCACAACTGCGTATAGCCCTGGCCCAGACCAACCCGGCGGTGGGCGACCTGTCCGCCAACGCCGCCAAGCTCGTCGAGTGGACCCGCCGCGCAGCCGACCGCGGCGCGCACCTCGTCGTGTTCACCGAGATGTTCCTCACCGGGTATCCCGTGGAGGACCTGGTGCTCCGCACGTCGTTCGTCGACGCCTCGATCGCGACGCTGGAGGCCACCGCCGCCCGGCTGGCCGGCGAGGGCCTCGGCGACATCCCGGTGGTCGTCGGGTACGTCGACCGCTCGGGGGTCGCCCCGCGCACCGGGCAGCCCAAGGGCGCGCCGCTGGACGCCGCCGCGCTGCTGCACCGCGGCCGCGTCGTCACCCGCACGGCCAAGCACCACCTGCCCAACTACGGGGTGTTCGACGAGTACCGCTACTTCGTCCGCGGCGACCGGCTCCCGATCTTCCGCCTCCACGGCGTCGACGTCGCCATCGCCGTGTGCGAGGACCTCTGGCAGGACGGCGGCCCGGTGTCGGCCGTGGCCCAGGCGGGCGCGGGGCTGCTCGTGGTGCCCAACGCCTCGCCGTACGAGCGCGAGAAGGACGACGTACGGCTGGAGCTGTGCGCCGGCCGCGCCCGTGAGGCCGGATGCGCGCTCGCCTACGCCAACCAGGTCGGCGGCCAGGACGAGCTCATCTTCGACGGCGACTCCATCGTGGTGGACGCCGAGGGAGGGCTGGTCGCGCGGGCGGGCCAGTTCCGCGAGGAGCTCCTGGTCGCCGACCTCGACCTGCCGCTCGCCGATCCCGGGGCCCGGCCCGGTTCGTTCCCCGTGGACGCCGGAGACGGCACCACGATCACCGTCGAGCGGCTGGAGCTGTCGGCCGAGCCGCTGCCCGCCTACGCTCCCGAGCCCGCGAGCGTCGCCCCGCGCCTCGACGACCTGGAAGAGGTCTACTCGGCGCTGGTCCTCGGCGTGCGCGACTACTTCACGAAGAACGGCTTCGGGTCGGTCATCCTCGGCCTGTCGGGAGGCATCGACTCGGCGCTGACCGCCACGATCGCCGCCGACGCGGTCGGCCCCGACCGGGTCCACGTCGTGCTCATGCCTTCGCGCCACTCCTCCGACCACTCGGTGGGCGACGCGCGCGACCTGGTCGAGCGGCAGGGGCTCCACGCCCGGCTGGTCCCCATCGAGGGCATCGTCGACGCCTTCGAGAAGGAGGTCGACCTGCACGGCCTGGCCGCCGAGAACCTCCAGGCGCGGGTGCGCGGCATGCTGCTCATGGGGCTGTCGAACGAGCACGGCCACCTCGTGCTGACCACGGGCAACAAGAGCGAGCTGGCCACCGGCTACTCCACGCTCTACGGCGACTCGGCCGGCGGCTTCGCCCCGATCAAGGACGTCCTGAAGACCATGGTCTGGCGGCTCTCGACCTGGCGCAACGCGCAGGCCGGGCGCGGGGGCGACCTGCTGCACCACTTCGCCGTGCCGCCCATCCCGGAGGACTCCATCACCAAGGAGCCCAGCGCAGAGCTGCGGCCCGGCCAGCGCGACACCGACTCGCTGCCGCCCTACGACGTGCTCGACCGGCTGCTGGCCGACTATGTCGAGCACGACATGGGCAAGGGGGAGCTGGTCGCGGCCGGGCACGACCCGGAGCTGGTGGCGAGGGTGATCCGCCTGGTCGACCTCGCGGAGTACAAGCGCCGGCAGTATCCCCCGGGCCCGAAGATCACCCCGAAGAACTTCGGCCGCGACCGGCGCCTGCCCATCACCAACCGCTGGCGGGAGACCCCCGCCACCTGATGCCGGCGGCTCAGGTGGCGCGGCGGCTCACGGGCGAAGACCCCCGAGGACCTGGTCGGTGACGCGTTCGGCCAGGTCGGCGGGGAGCTCGCCGTCGGTGTCGCCCCACTTGGTGAAGAACAGCATCGCGCCGGTCAGTGCGGCCATCGCCACCTCGACGTCGACGTCGGCGCGCAGTTCCCCCGAGTCGACGCCTCGCTGGATGATCCCCCTGAGTGCCTCCCGCCGGGGCTTGATCGCGATCTCGCGGAAGCGCTCCGCCAGGTTCGGGAAGCGGTCGGACTCGCTCAGCGCGATGTTCATGATGCAGCGGGTGCGGCGGTCGTGCGACTCGTGTTGCATGGCCGCCAGGTAGCGGACCACGTTCTCGCGCACGGACGTACCGTCGAGCTCCGGTAGCGGGGCCTTCAGGGTGGCCAGCGCGTCGACCACGAGGTCCTCCTTGCTGGACCATCGGCGGTAGATCGTCGTCTTGCCGACACCCGCCCGCGCGGCGATCGCCTCGATGGAGAGCTCGGCCACACCGCTGCCTTCGGCGATCAGGTCGATCGTCGCGTCGACGATGGCCTTCTCCGCCTTCTCGCTGCGGGGACGGCCCGGCGTGCGGGCCGTCCCCATCTGCTCATTCACCATGATCAGCTCACACTACTGCCGGTTCCTTGCTTTCCGGTCGCGCGACCGGGGTCTCGGGCGCGTTCTTGCCGGGCAGCCACTTCGCCACCACGGCGGCGCCGATCAGCGCCACCACCGCGCCGGCCAGGGCGGTCAGGTGCATGCCGTCCATGAATGCCTGCTTGGCGGGGGCGATCAGCGTGGCGCCCTTGGGCCCGAGCGCCTGCGCGGCGCCCATGGTGGCCGTGATCGACTCACCCGCCGCGTGCCGGAGGTTCTCCGGGAGCACGGTCAGCGAGCTCGCCACGTTCTCGCGGTAGGTGGCGGACAGCAGCGAGCCGAGGATGGCGACGCCGAGCGCGCCGCCGACCTGGCGGACGGTGTTGGTCATGGCCGAGCCCACGCCGGCCTTCTCGCGGGGCAGCGAGGACATGACGGCCTCGGTCGCGGGCGGGTTGATGTTGGCCATCGCGGCGCCCTGGACGAAGCCGATGAGCTCGAAGACCCAGATCGAGGTTTCCACCTGGAGGAACGAGTAGCTCGCCAGCGCGGCGGCCACGATCACCAGGCTCGTGGTGGCGACGACCTTGGCGCCGAACCGCCGGACCATCTGGGCGCTCAGCGGCGAGAAGATGAGCTGCGCCGCCGCGAACGGCAGCACGAGCGCGCCGGCCTGCAACGGGGAGTACCCCTTGACGATCTGCAGGTAGAACGCCAGGAAGAACATCACGCCCATCATCGAGAAGAACACGAGCCCGACGCTGGCGACGGCCGTGGAGAACCTCGGGATGGCGAAGTACCGGACGTCGAATGCGGGGTGGGCCGTCCTGCGCTCGTGCCAGACGAAGGCCGCGAGCACCGCGACGCCCGCCAGGGTGGGGGCCCAGACCTCGGGGTCGGTGACCGTGCCGAGCTCGCCGCCCTTGATGATGCCGTAGACGACGCCGACCAGTCCGATGATGGACAGGAGCACGCCCAACGGGTCGAGCTGGGCCTTGTCGGGGTTCCGCGACTCGGGCACCAGGGCCGCGATCAGGATGAAGCTGATGATCACGACGGGCACGTTGACCAGGAAGACCGAGCCCCACCAGAAGTGCTCAAGCAGCACGCCGCCGGTGATCGGGCCGATGGCGATGGCCAGGCCGACGCCTCCCGCCCAGATGCCGATCGCCTTGCCGCGCTCCGCGGGAGCGAAGACGTTGGAGATGATCGCCAGCGTGGCCGGCATGACGGCCGCGCCGCCGAGGCCCATGGCGGCCCGCGCGAAGATCAGCTGGGTCGGATCCGTCGAGTAGGCGCTGGCCAGGGATGCCAGGCCGAACAGCACCATGCCGACCTGGAGCATGCGCTTGCGCCCGAACCTGTCACCCAGTACCCCGAAGGTGAACAGCAGGCCGGCGAAGACGAGGGTGTAGGAGTTGATGGCCCATTCGAGCTGGCTCTGCGTGGCCCCTAGCCCCGCCACCGGGTCGGAGATCACCTTCAGCGCGACGTTGAGAATGGTGTTGTCGAGAACGATCGCCAGCAGGCTGAACACCATCACGCCGAGGATCTGCCATCGGCGTGGGTGACCTGTCGGTTGTTCCACTATGCCCCCAAAGCACGGTTTTCACGGATATTTCGATACGGCGGTGTTTCGCTACGCTACCGTAGCGCTTCTTAATTCGATACGCAACCGTACCGTTTCGATATTTATCGGGGGTGTACGAGGGGTTTCGTCCGGGTTACGGTCGGCACCCTCCTGGGGGCTGGCCGAGGCCCGCGAAGTGACGCGGATCTCGGGTCTGAGGGGATGGGCAGGAGTCGTCCCGGGTGTTGCTATAAGGGTCAGACGTGCGATGATCTGACCGTCCGGGGACGCCACAAGGGCGCCTCGAGGCCTGGAGGGATCCACGATGTCCTCTACGTCAGTTTCCAGCTCGTCGACCGCGCTCTACGGCGGCAAAGCTGGGCGAAGAGTGACCGTCCGCGACATCTCAGCCGCCAAGGAGCGCGGTGAGAGATGGCCGATGGTCACCGCCTACGACGCGATGACGGCGAGAGTCTTCGACGAGGCCGGCATTCCGGTCATGCTCGTCGGCGATTCGGCGGCGATGGTGGTGTACGGCTACGACTCCACCCTTCCCGTCTCCGTCGACGACCTCATCCCGCTGACGGCCGCTGTGGTACGCGGCTCGTCGCGCGCGCTGGTGGTCGCCGACCTCCCGTTCGGCTCCTATCAGTCGTCACCCCAGCAGGCGCTGGAGTCGGCGGCCAGGTTCATGAAGGAGGCGGGCGCCCACGCGGTCAAACTGGAGGGCGGGCGCCGCGTCCTCCCGCAGATCGAGACGCTGGTCTCGGCCGGCATCCCCGTCATGGGCCACCTCGGCCTGACCCCGCAGTCGGTCAACGCCTTCGGCGGCTACCGCGTGCAGGGTCGCGGCCAGTCCGGCGACGAGCTCATGGCCGACGCCAAGGCCCTGGAGCACGCGGGAGCCTTCGCCGTCGTCCTCGAATGCGTGCCCGCCGACCTCGCCGCGCGGGTCACCTCCGCGCTGTCGGTGCCCACCATCGGCATCGGCGCGGGCCCCTCGTGCGACGCGCAGGTGCTCGTCTGGCAGGACCTCATGGGCCTCACCCCGCATCCGGCGAAGTTCGTGAAGAAGTACTTCGACCTGGCCGGGGAGATGGACCACGCGGTCCGCGCCTTCGCCGACGAGGTGGCCTCCGGCGCCTTCCCCACCGCGGAGCACAGCTACAGCTGACCTGCCCACTCCGGAGCCGGCACCCCCGGCTCCGGAGCCATCTCCCCAAGGGCCCACCATCGCGGCACGCCCCGGCGCGGACGTCCTTCGCGGAACGGCCTCGACGCCGTCAGGCCCGGCGGCGCGGCGCCACCGCCGCCTTCACCAGCAGGACCACCCCGAGCACCACGCCCGTGATGACGAGGGCGAACCCGATCAGCAGGTTCCAGTTCCCCAGGGCACCCAGAACCGGGGCCTCCGGGCTGACGTAGAAGCCGGCGATCCACAGAACACCGACGACCGGCAAGAGCACCGCGGTGAGAACCTGCCACCGCGATCCGCCCCCGACCGGTTTCCGACGAGCATCGGAATCGTCCACCGAATGACTCCTGTCCAGCGCCTCACGAACAAATCACCCTGAACGCTAGTCGCTTTCCGCGGGCCATGGTGAGGAATGACGATATAAAGGCCACTGCCCGCGTCCTCTGGCCGCCAATGCCCGCCGTATCTCCCGTTCAAAACGTCGAGCTGCATCACGGGAACCGCGAGGCCCCCCTTTTCACGCCATCTCGAACCAGACGAGCCGGCCGCTCCCGTCGTCTTTCCAGCCCCAAGATGACGAGAGTTCCCGGACCAGCCACAGGCCCCGGCCGCTCTCGCTGAGCGGGTCCACCTGTGCGGGAATCAGCGGGATCGCGCCGGAGGATCCCTCGTGATACGAGCAGAGGCATATCGTCCAGGTGACTCGCTCGAAAGAATCAAGGAAGCAGTGACTCTATGGACTCGAAGAACCTGACCTCGGCAGACCTCCCTGGCGCTGCGTGGAAGAAGAGCTCCCGCAGCGGCAATAGCGGCGGGAACTGTATTGAGGTCGCCGGCAATCTCCCTGGGCTTGTCGCCGTCCGTGACAGCAAGAATCCGGCCGGTCCGGTGCTCGTCTTCACCCCTGGGGAATGGACCACCTTCCTCGGCGACGTGAAGACCGGGCGGCTCGGCTAAGAAGCGCCTCCACTCCCAAAAGCCCTGTCCCAGCCACCTGCCGGGGGTACGACAAGTTCGTCCTTCCGGCAGGGTGGGTGCGCATCACACGCCAGAGGACCCGGCCTGGGTGAGGCACAGGTCACCGCCGAGGACGGCGCTACGTCGCCGAGCGGGCCATCTCCTGGACACCCGTGACCACGTTGACGATAGCGGAGTCCGGATCTGGCCACCCGACATGACTTACAAGTCGTTCTCCAGTGCCGGTCTCTAGCGTCATCCCCGATGCGGCCGAGGGGGCCGGAGACCGGTACGGCGCAGGGGCGAGCCCAGGCGCGTGAGCGACAAGGAGAAGAGAGCTCATGATGGAGCCCGAGGCAGGCCAGGCGATCGCCTTCACACGGATCACCGAGTGCCTGGAGAACGGATCGATCAGCCTCGACCTGTCCGGTCTCGGGCTGAGCACAGTGCCCGAGTCACTCGCCCAGCTCACCCACCTGATCTCGCTCGACATTCGTGGCAACCAGGTGACCACTCTGCCCGAGTCGCTGGGAAACCTCACCGCCCTCGAACGGCTCGACCTGGGCGGCAACCATTTGACCGCTCTCCCGGAATCGCTGGGGAACCTCACCGCCCTCGAACGGCTCGACCTGGGCGGCAACTTTTTGACCGCCCTGCCGGAATCGCTGGGGAACCTCACCGCCCTCAGATCGCTCTCCCTGAGCGGCATCCAACTGGCCGCCCCGCTGGAATCGCTGGGGAACTTCACCGCCCTCGAACAGCTCTCCCTGGGCGGCAACTATTTGACCACCCTGCCGGAGTCACTGGGAAACCTCACCGCCCTCAAATCGCTCTCCCTGAGCGGCGACCAACTGACCACCCTGCCGGAATCGCTGGGAAACCTCACCGCCCTCACCGAACTCGACCTGGAGGACAACCAGTTGACCGCTCTGCCCGAGTCGCTGGGACACCTCACCGCCCTCGCACAGCTCTCCCTGGGCGACAACCAACTGACCGCTCTGCCCGAGTCGCTGGGACACCTCACCGCCCTCGAACGACTCGACCTGAAGCGCAACCATTTGACCGCCCTGCCCAAGTCGCTGGGAAACCTCACCGCCCTCAAACGACTCGACCTGAACCGTAACCATTTGACCGCTCTACCCGAGTCGCTGGGAAACCTCACCGCCCTCGAACGACTCGACCTGAAGCGCAACCATTTGACCGCTCTACCCGAGTCACTGGGAAACCTCACCGCCCTCAAACGACTCGACCTGAACCGTAACCATTTGACCGCTCTACCCAAGTCGCTGGGAAACCTCACCGCCCTCAAACGGCTCAACCTGGGCGGCAACCATTTGACTTGCCACGAGGGTCGCCGGGTCGGTGTTGGCGCCGCAGACGAGGACGGCGACCCTCTCCCCCGGTTCTGGGACGTACGCGCCCGACCGCAGGGCCGCGAGGGCGGTGGCTCCCGCGTGCTCGGCCGCGATGCGGTGGTCGCGCCACAGCTCCTCGCGTGCCCGGACGATCGCGTCGTCGCCGACCAGGACCGCCCGCACGCCCGCCTCCCTCACGATGTCGAGGCCGATGCGCCCGATCCTGCTGGCTCCCAGCGCGTCGGCGGCGACCCCGCTCACCTCCACCTGGACCGGACCGCCGCCCCGCGCGAGGGCCTCGTGCAGCGTCGGGATGCGCTCGGGCTCCACGGCGACGACCCTGGCCGCGCCGGCCACCGCCGCCACGATGCCCCCGACCAGCCCGCCGCCGCCCACCGCGACCAGAATGGTGTCGACGCCCCCGGCCGCGCGGGCCTGTTCGAGGATCTCCAGGCCGACCGTGCCCTGCCCCGCCACCACCTCGGCCTGGTCGTAGGCGTGGATGTCCAGGGCGCCGGTGTCGGCCGCCCGCTTGGCCGACGCCTCGTACGCCTCGGCGAAGATCGCGCCGGTCTGGGTGACATGGGCGCCGAGGGCCCGGAGGCCGGCGACCTTGATCGGGGCGCAGATCTCGGGCACGAAGATCTCCGCCCGGACGCCGAGCACGCGGGCCGCGTACGCGACCGCCACCCCGTGGTTGCCCCCGCTCGCCGCGGTGACGCCCGACGCGGGCAGCCGGCCGGCGGAAAGGATGCGGTTGAAGGCTCCTCTGACCTTGAACGACCCCGCGTGCTGGAGCCCTTCCAGCTTGAGCAGGAGCCCGGGTTCCCCCTCCATCACCGGTGTGCGGCGGACGCGGCCGGCGATCCTGGCGGCGGCCCGCTCGATGTCCTCGCGTGTCACGGTCATCTGGTCGCTCCTACTGGCCGAGGGCCTGGACGAAGTCGGCCCACAGGTCCTCGGGGTGCTCGATGCCGACCGAGACGCGTACGGTGCCCTCGCCGATCCCCGATCGGCTCAGCTCTTCGGCGCTCAGCGTGCGATGCGAGGTCGTGGCCGGGTGCAGGATCAGCGTCTCGACCCCGCCCAGCGACGGGGCGAGTAGCGCCAGCCGTACCGAGCTCATGAACCTCTCGCCGGCCGCGCGACCACCGGTCAGGTCGAAGGAGAAGACGCCCCCGAAGTCGGGCAGGAGCTTGGCCGCGAGCTCGTAGGAGGGGTGTCCGGGCAGTCCCGGCCAGTGGACGGCGGTGACCGCGGGGTGCTCGGCCAGGCGGCCGGCGAGCAGGCGGGTGTTGTCGCAGTGCCGCGCCATGCGCAGGGGGAGCGTCTGCATGCCGCGCAGCGTCAGCCAGGCGGCGAAGGGGTCGGGAGTGGCGCCGAGCTTCGTGGAGAACGACCAGACCTTGCGGTACAGGGCGTCGTCGGCGAAGACCACGATGCCGCCGACCACGTCGCTGTGACCGCTCAGGTACTTCGTCGTGGAGTGGACCACGATGTCGGCGCCGTGTTCCAGCGGGCGGCACAGGACCGGCGAGGCGAAGGTGTTGTCCACCACGGAGAGAAGGCCCGCCTCGCGGGCGGCGGCGCACATGCCGGGAAGGTCGGCCACCTGGGTCATCGGGTTGGCGATGGTCTCAAGGTAGAGCAGCTTGGTCTCCGGACGTACGGCCTCACGCACCGCGGAGGGGTCGTCCTCGGGCACGTAGGTCACCGAGATCCCGAACCGGCCGACCAGGTCGGCGATCGTCGCGGCGGTCCCCCCGTAGAGCGCGGTCTGGGCGATCAGGTGGTCGCCGGGCTTGAGCAGCCCGAGCAGCACGCAGTTGATCGCGCCCATGCCCGAGCCTGTGGCGACGGCGGCCACTCCCCCCTCAAGGCCGGCGACGGCCTCTTCCAGAGAGCGCACCGTGGGGTTGCTGTGGCGCCCGTAGACGAAGGCGCCGTCGGGGCGGCCCATGCCGTCGGCGAAGACGGCCGGGTCGTCGAAGACGAATCCGGAGGTCTGGTACAGGGGGGTCGTCATCGGCGTACTGCCGTTCAGAGGCGCCTTGGGCAGGTGGACGGCCCGCGTGTCCGGGTGCAGGGAACTCATGTCGTCAAGGATGACCACAATGAGGGCACTTTGTCAGATCTGTTCGATCCGTGGACTCCTCCGGGTCGAAGGTGGCCACGTCCTCGAAGGGGTAGGCGTACTCGGCAGTGGGCCTGCCGGTACGGATGTCGACGGCCAGGATCCGGCCGACGCGGGACGTCTTGCCCGTCGTTCGCGCGTCCGTCCCGTGACCCCCGGGTGAACGCCACCGGAAGGACCCGATCATCGGGCCCCTCCATCCGGGACAGGGCTCAGACGTCGGTGACGCGGAGCCCGGCGTGGGCCTTGTAGCGGCGGTTGATGGAGATGAGGTTGGCGGTGAAGGCCTCGACCTGGTGGGCGTTGCGGAGCCTCCCGCCGTACACGCCCCGCACGCCGGGGATCCGCGCCGCCAGCGCCCGTACGGTGTCGGTGGCCTCGCGGTCGTCGCCGAGCACGAGCACGTCGAGGTCGACCTCGGCGACATCGGGGTCGAGCAGCAGGACGGCGGAGACGTGGTGGAAGGCGCCGACGACGCGGCTGCCGGGGAGGACGGCCGCCGCCTGCTGGGCGGCGCTGCCCTCTTCCACCTTCAGCGCGAAGGCGCCCTGCTTGTCGAAGCCGAGGGGGTTCACGCAGTCGACAACGATCTTGCCGGTCAGCTCGGAGCGCAGCGCCTCAAGGAGGGGCTTGTGCCCGTCGTACGGCACCGCCACGATCACGAGGTCGGCCTCGGAGGCGGCCGCGGCGTTGTCGGCGCCGCGCACGGGAAGGCCGGGCCCGAGGCTGTCGGCCGCCTCCTGGGCGCGCGAGGCGCTCCGCGACCCGATCACCACGGGGTGCCCCGCCAGCGCGAACCTGCGGGCCAGGCCCTTGCCCTGATCGCCTGTGCCGCCGAGGATCCCGATCGACAGGCCGCTGACATCCCGGAGCTCATCGCTCATGATCTCGCTCGTCTCCTTACTCGCCCCTGATTTCTCCAGATCATGCCAGGTGATTCTTCTCAGGACGGCGGCGGGGGCGGTGATGCACCATGGACCCATGGACGCTGCGTCGGTGGCATTCCTCCGCGAGGTGCTCTCCACGAGCGGGTGGGTGGAGCGCACCCGCGAGCTCGCGCTCTCCCTGCGCTCGACCCGCACCCCCGGAGGCCTGCTCGTCGTCGGCACGCCCGACGAGGAGCCGTGGCATCTGGCCGCGCACCTCGGTGACGAGGCCCGCGTCTCCGGGCTCGCGCAGCTCGCGCCCACGCTCGTCCGCTGGTCCCCGCCGCCCGGCGCCCCGCCGCACCTCGCGGTGGGCATCGACCGCATCGAGGCGGCGCGGCGGGGCGAGACCCTGTTCGTCGTCTCCGAGCGCAAGGCCCCGGTGCCGCTGCTCGAACGCGTCGACGACGCGCGGCGCACGGGGGCGACGATCCTCGCCCTCGACGGCGGCGACCCCGAGCTGGAGGGCCTGGCCCACGACGCGCTCGCGGTCCCGGCCGGGGACGGCCTGTTCACCTTCGACGCCGCCCAGCACCTGGTGAGCATGGCCGCCGGCGAGAGCCCGCGCTCACGCACCAGGCTGCTCGACCGGCTGGCCCGGCTCGCCGAGCGCATCACCGGCCCCCAGGTCGCCGACTGAGGCCGATCTTCCGGATCATCGTGGGCAATACGTTCACCAGGATGGGACGGGCTTCCGCTCGCTTCTGAACCCTGACCCCCCGCGTCGCATGCCTGCTCCGGAGCCCCAGGGGCCGCCCCGAGTATCGGCGTAGCGTGAGAACCGAGGGGGTCACGGGGGCTCCACGCGACGACCGCCGGCGTCGCGGAGCCGGGGCCGTGCGTGCGTCATCCCTCCGTACAGACCAGCTTCCGCATAGATTAAGGTGGTTTAACTTGCGCTTTACGGTCATACGCCTGACTTATGCAGATGTGTACACTCCTAGGCGCATGCGTCCTAATTTAGGGCGATCAATCCTGTTAAGTAGGGCCTGAGGCCGTGTTTCTTGTTCTCGAAATCCTGGGCATGCTCGGCGCCGGGGCGCTCCTTTACGCCTACGCCATGCTGTCGATGCGCAAGATGTCCGGTGACAGCCTGGCGTACCAGGTCATCAACCTGGGCGGCGCGGTCGCGCTCATGGTCAACTCGGCCGTCCACTTCGCGTGGCCTTCGGCGGTGCTGAACCTCATCTGGAGCGGCATCGGGCTGATGGCCCTCTGGCGGCTCGCCACCACGCGGCCGTGGAGGCGCCGGCAGTTCCCGGACGGCTCGTCGGCGGGACGCTAGTCGCCGTCCCACTCCTTGTCCTCTTCCCGCCAGGCCTTGTTGCGCGCGGCGGCCGTCCGCAACGCCGCCGCCGCCTCGTCGCGCGTGGGATAGGGCCCGAGACGGTCTTTGTTGGGGCAGCCCTTGTCGGGCTCGACCGCCATGTGCTTCAGGCAGAACCACCACTGGTCATCACTCATTTGCCCTCCTCGCCCGGCGGCCTCCAGCATGACGCCCGAAACGCCCGCCGTGCTCGCTCTCAGGGCAGATCCTGCCCCCTTGGAGCCGAACTAGACTTGGCGCATGACGACACTGCTCCGGCCCGGACGGCTCTCGCCCCCACGCAAGGTTCCCGCCCACATCGAGCGCCCGGAGTATGTCGGCCGCAAGGAGCCCCGCAGGGGCGAGTCCGACGTCCAGACGCCCGAGACGATCGAGCGCATGCGCGTCGCCGGGCGCATCGCCGCCCAGGCGCTGGAGGAGGTCGGCAGGCACGTCGCCCCCGGCGTGACGACCGACGAGCTCGACCGCATCGGCCACGAGTTCCTGTGCGACCACGGCGCCTACCCCTCCACGCTCGGCTACCGGGGTTATCCCAAGTCGCTGTGCACCTCGCTCAACGAGGTGATCTGCCACGGCATCCCCGACGACACCGTGCTCAACGACGGCGACATCATCAACATCGACATCACCGGTTACATCGGCGGGGTCCACGGCGACACCGACGCGACCTTCCTGGTCGGAGAGGTCGACGAGGAGTCGCGGCTGCTCGTGGAGCGCACCCGCGAGGCCATGATGCGCGCGATCAAGGCGGTGGCCCCCGGCCGCCAGCTCAACATCGTCGGCCGCGTCATCGCGGCGTACGCCAAGCGTTTCGGCTATGGCGTGGTCCGCGACTTCACCGGCCACGGCATCTCCACCTCGTTCCACTCCGGCCTGATCGTGCCGCACTACGACGACCCGTCCCTGTCGGTGACGCTGGTGCCCGGCATGACCTTCACGATCGAGCCCATGCTGACCCTCGGCACCATCGAGTACGACGTCTGGGCCGACGGCTGGACCGCCGTGACCAAGGATCGCAAGCGCACCGCCCAGTTCGAGCACACGATCGTCGTCACCGACACCGGCAGCGAGATCCTCACGCTCCCGTGACCTACGGCCGGATGACGTCATATACGAGGAGAACGCGCGTGGACGAGTTCCAGCCGGCGACCACCGCTGAGCACCTGCTCTGGCTGCTCGCCCAGCACGGCGTCGAGCACCTCTTCCTCAACCCCGGCACGGACTCCGCCCCGCTCCAGGAGGCGGTCGCCACGCTCGCCAAGGCGGAGGTGGCCATCCCGAAGATCATCACCTGCTCCTTCGAGTCGGTGGCCCTCGCGGCGGCGCACGGCTACTGGCAGGTGACCCGCCGCCCGCAGTGCGTCTTCGTCCACGTGGACGTGGGCACGCAGAACCTCGGCGCCATGATGCACAACGCGCTGCGGGACCGCGCCGGGGTGATCGTCATCGCGGGCAGGACCCCCTACGCCGAGGAGCCGGACTCCCCCGGCGGGCGCTCGCACACGATCCACTGGCAGCAGGACGTGCCCGACCAGGCCGGCACGGTCCGCGGCTACGCCAAGTGGGTCGTGGAGGTCACCCGGCCCACGATGCTCGCCCGCGCCGTCGGCCGCGCCGTGCAGGTGGCGACGGGTGGCCTGCCGGGCCCGGCGTACCTCATGGTCTCCCGTGACGTCCTCATGGACCCGCCCGCGCGCGACCTCGGCCGTACCACCGGGTACGCCGTCCCGCGCCCTCCGGCGGCCGACGCCGACACCGTGCGATGGATCGCCGAGCGGCTGGTGGAGGCCGAGCGGCCCCTGCTCATCACGGCGAAGGCGGGGCGGCGTCCCGAGGGCTTCCTGTCGGTCACCCGCCTCGCCGACCTGGCCGGGGTCCGGGTGGTCGACCTCGCGGAGAGCGGATGCCTCAACATCTCGACGTCCCATCCGATGAACCTCCTGACTGCGGCCGGCGGGCAGCGGGCGGTCGAGGAGGCGGACCTGATCCTCGTCGTGGACGCCGACGTGCCGTGGATCCCGAGGTTCACCCGGCCACGGGACGACGCCACGATCGTCCACATCGACGCCGACCCGCTGAAGACCGACATGCCGATGTGGACGTTCCCCGCCGACGTGGCCGTGACGGCCGACGGCGCCACCGCGCTCGGCCAGATCGTCGAGCGACTGGAGGAGACGGGCCGCACCATGCCCCCCGCCCGGCGGCCGGAGGCGGCCCCTCCCCCCGCGGTCGCGGCCCCGGCGGAGGGGCCGATCACGGCGCATGAGGTGGTCAGCGCGCTGAACGACGTGCTGCGCGCGGACGACCTGGTGGTGGAGGAGGCCGTGACCAACGCCCGCGTCCTGCACGAGGTCCTGGACCGCAGCAGGCCCGCCACGATGTACGGCACGGGGTCGCCCGGTCTCGGCTGGGGGCTCGGCGGGGCGGTCGGGGTGAGCATGGCCTCACCGGGGAGCCGGGTGGTGACCGTGCTCGGCGACGGCGGCTTCATGTTCGGCGTGCCGACGGCGGCGCTGTGCCTCGCCGCCGAGGCGAGCGCCCCGATCATGGCGGTGGTGCTGAACAACGACGGCTACCGGGCCAGCAGGCTGCCCGTCTTCGAGCTCTTCCCGCAGGGGGTCTCGGCCGCCCGGGGCGACGCCGAGGGCACGCGCTTCAGCGCGCCACCCGACCTCGCCGCGGTGGCCCGCGCGTGCCACGCCCACGGCGAGACCGTCACCGACCGCGCCGATCTGGTCTCCGCCCTGCGACGCGGGCTGAGCGCCGTCGAGTCGGGCCGGTCCGCGGTCGTGGACGTCCGCATCACCCGCGACTGAACCTCCCGCACGGGCCTCCGGCCATGAAATCCCGTCGTACGTCCGTTTCGTCACCCCCCGCCTGGCGACGAAACGGACGTACGACCTCAAGGAGGCTCAGCGCCGGCTCACCTCGCCGGCGTCGGCGCGCTCGGCCCGCCCCTGCGCCGCCCGCGAGAGAGCGCGGAACACCCGCTCGCGGCGCCGGAGCAGCTTCGCCGGGTGACACGGCATTCCCATCTTCATGGAGAGAACGTTGGTGGAGGAGGACGCGCCGAGGCCTCCCACCGCGGGAAGCCGGATGCCGGCTACATGCTCGGCGCGGCCGGTCACCCGGCAGCCCTCCGAGCCCGGCAGGCCTCCCACCTCGAATTCCATCACTCCCGCCCTGCACGCGAACGCGAACCGCAGCCCGTCCACGGTCGGTACGACCTTCGCGGTTCTCCCCGCCATTCTTTCCCACGTCGTCAGACCGGCCCCCGCCACGATCTCTGCTGCCCTTTCCGGAGTGAGCGGGAAATCGCCGGCGACGGACTCCAGCGCGTCGCTCTCCTGGCGGTTCCTCCAGGAGAACATGATTCCGGAAAACAGCATGATCGCGAGGATGGCGATGGTCAACCCCTCCAAAGCCGGCTCCTTGCCTGCGCCCGTACCGCGTACGACTTCGCGCGACCGCCGCTCACTGGAATGCCGCCAGGTACGGGCAATGCCCTCCCTCATGACATAAGGACAATATCTGTACGGATCTGCGAAAGCGCACCCATCTAGGAGGGGTTTTCTGCGGGTGGGCGCCAGTACTTAGTACTACCCGCGCTCAGCGGGTGAACTCCTGTGAACCGTGGGTGACGGAATAGCCGAATACGGTCCGGGGAAAGCCGCAAGCACGTCCCTCGAACGTGCAGCTGCACGTTTATTGCATCCCGAAGGCAACAAACGTGTACGTGGCCGATGCCCCGATCCCCGGGTCGTCCGGTGGGGCGTCTCCCGTGCCCGCCGGTGGTGCCGCTAGTCGAAGAAATGCTCCAGCCTCGCCGCGATACCCGAACGCTGCTCGACCCCGAGTTTGCGCAATATCCGGGAGACGTGTCCTTTGATGGTGGATTCGGTGACGAAAACGCGGGCGGCGATCTCCTTGTTCGTCATGCCTCCACGGGCGATCAGAAAGGCGATCTCCCTTTCCTTGGAGGACAGCGAGTTGAGGAGGTTCTCGGCGTGGACCGACGGCCGCGAGATGATGTCCATCGTCTTGGTCTGCCCCTGCTCGCACTGCTGCCTTAGTTCCGCGACCAGGCGCGCCAGCCCGCGCTCGCCGATCGGGACGGCCTCTTCGAGCACGCAGATCCTGGCGTGGAGGCCGGCGAGGAGCTCCGAGACGTCCTGGACCACCTCGGCGACCGAGGGCTGGTCGTTCTCCGCCCCGCCGTCCACGGGAACCGCCAGTTCCCTGCGGTTGAGGTCGTCCTCCCGCTCCCGCGCCAGCACCGTCATGACGGACCTCGCCGTCCACTCGAACGCCCGCACGTGCTCGTCGGTGTAGGCGTTGCTCTTGTAGGTCTGGATGGACGCGAGGCCGATCACCTGCGGGACGCCGGTCCTGGTCTCGAACAGCGGGATCGTGATGGCGTCGGCCGAGACCCGCTCCTCGTCGCCGAACGATACGCCGCGATGCAGCAGCAGGCCGGTGTCCATGGCGAAGGTGTACGGGCGGCGGTGTTCCAGGATCCACGCGGCCTGCCCCTTCGGCCCGTACCCGAAGACCTCAGGGGGGATGTACCTCTTGAAGGCGATGGTGTCGTCGAAGGTGTACGGGTAGACGATCTTCCGGCCTTCCCGGTAGAACCCCACGTAGAACGCGTCCACGCCGCAGATCACGCTCATGGCGTAGCGCCAGTAGTCGAACAGGGCGTGATGGTTCCCCATGCGCGCGCGAAGCCCTCGATCGGCCTGGCTCAGGGACGCCGCCACGGCCGGTGAGAACCCGTGGCTCGAACGAGGCACCAACACTCGCCCTCCCATGCCTGGCGTCCCGATGACCGAATCCCCAAAGAACGCGGGGCGTAGCTGTGAGCCTTACTGACTGACGCCCGTCTCGTCATCATTTCTGCCGATCTGGTGTCATTAAGAGATCATTCCGCACCCCGCGGGGAGAGATCCGACATGGGGCACCCGCCCCCCGCACGCCGCTCACCTGGGCCGATGCGCTCTTGTTATGGCGCGACGGCCTTGGGGTCTCGATGGATTCGAAAGGTGACGCTCCGCACACCCTGACGGCGCGAGGATTCGAGCGAGTCAAGGCCCCGCCGGCCGCGTCCCGCGCTTTCGCGCACAAGGAGCGGCCGAATTCGTCAACGTCCATTACCTTGAGTAGCCGAATAGCTACATGTAGGAGTTGTCTCCTACATGGAACGGTCGTCGCCTGCCGCGACATCCCCGGAGGCCGGAGCGAGGAGTTTGAAATGCCGCATATGACGAAAATCAACCCTGAGGAATCCGCGCGCGCCCGTTTCGCGTACGAGCTCCAGCGCCACCGCCTTCTCGCGAAGCTCACCCAGGGTCAGCTCGGCCACCGCATCGGCTTCTCCGGCAGCCTCGTCGGCGCCGTCGAGAACCTCAAGCGCACTCCCAGCGACGATTTCGCCAAGCGCTGCGACGCCGTCTTCGGCCTCGACGGGGTGCTCGCCACCCTCCACCTCGAAGGCTGGCCGCCCCCTCCCCCGGTTCCCGACCACTTCCGCGACTGGACCGTCGAGGAGCGCCGGGCGACGGCGCTCCAGGCATGGGATCCACTGCTGGTCCCCGGCATCTTCCAGATCGAGCCGTATGCCAGGCGGGTCTTCTCGCGCGCCCCCGGCAGCCCGCCCGAGGAGGTGGAGGAGCGGGTCAGGGGCCGCATGCAGCGCAGGCACATCCTGTCCCAGGAGAGCCCGCCCGCGATCCTCAGCCTGATCGACGAGGGAGTCCTTCGCCGGCCCATCGGCGGCGCCGAGGTGATGCGCGCGCAGCTGGAGTACCTTCTCGAAATCGCCCGGCACCCGAAGGTGACCATCCAGATCGTCCCCTTCGACGCGGAGGCGATCCCCGGGCTGCTTGCCGGTTTTGTTATAGCCGAACAGCGAGGCACACCTTATACGGTATATGTGGATTCAATTCCGGATGGCCGTACGATGAATGAGCGAAACGTGATCGCATCGCTCACCACTCGCTACGACGCCATCAGGTCCGAGGCCTACCCACAGTCCCTCTCGCTCAAGGTGATAAAGGAAGCAGCGGACAAATGGACTTAAGCATGGCGCAGTGGTGCAAATCAACCTTCAGCGGTGACAACGGCGGCCACTGCGTCGAGGTGGCGAGCAACCTTCCCGGTTCGATCGCCGTGCGCGACTCCAAGGATCCCGGCGGCCCTGCCCTGATTTTCCCTCCCACCCAATGGTCTTTATTTATCAATAGCATGAAAAAAGGGAAATGTCCGCCCACAGGGCGGCGCTTCCCCTCGGCAAGGCCCCCGTCACGCCCGCCCGCCCGCGACGCCCGCCAGGGCCGGTCATCTCGCGAGACGGATAACGACTGTTCACCGGGCTCCGCTCCGGCGACAATGACGCGATGAGCATCCGTGTGGCCGGCATCGACGAGCTTTCCCTCCTCCAGGACATCGAGCGTGCGGCCGGGCTGGCCTTCGACGACATCGGCATGCCGGCGATCGCCGCCGACGAGCCCCTCCCCCTCGACGTCCTGGCCGGCTACCAGCGCGCCGGGCGGGCGTGGGTGAAGGCCGACTCCGGCAACCGGCCGGTCGCCTACCTCATCGCGGATGTGATCGACGGCAGCCTCCACCTGGAACAGGTCTCCGTGCATCCGGCCTCGGCGCGTCACGGCATGGGCCGCTCGCTCATCGAGCACGCCGCGGCCTACGCCAGGGACGAGGGCATTCCCGCCCTCACCCTGATCACGTTCACGCGGGTGCCGTGGAACGCCCCGTACTACGAGCGCTGCGGGTTCTGGTACCTCGACGACGCCGAGCTGACACCGGGGCTGCGCGCCCTGCGCCGTAAGGAGGCCGCGCACGGCCTGGACCGCTGGCCCCGGGCCTGCATGCGCCGCGACCTCTGATACGCCGACATTTCGGCATTGGTATTGCGGTAATAACGGACGCGCGAAATCAAAGGCGAGCGTTCCACCCGCGAATAAGGCGACCGAACCCCCGCCGGCTTGCCTTGCGACCTATGCTGGACAGAGCGACGCCCTGCATATCCACCCATATGCACAAAGACCGATCATGGGGGGTCACTCCACACGGAATCAGGCATCCCCAAAACCAGTGGAAACCACTCATATCCATTCTTTCAGAACGCCGGAAAGCGAGCCCGACAAGCCCCTGTCGATCCGGAGCAGACCGAAGTGACCTCAGCAGTGCCTTCCTCCCCGTTCCCGGGAGACCCGGTCGCCCCGGCGCCGATCTCCCCGCCCCCCGGCGACATCGGTGTGATCTCGAAACACGACCCCGACGAGAGCTACCGACGGCGGCACGAGGGCATCCGCGAGTTCCTGCGCGTCTTCGACCAGATGCGCGTCCGCCCCACCTGGCGGAACGGGGACCTGCCGGTGCCGGTCCTCTGGGTCACCGGGCCGTACACCGCGACGACCTCCGTCACCCAGGCCCTGGAAGCGCGGTGCGACGGCACCCCGTTCGCCCACCTCGGCCCCACGCTGGACGTGGAGGAGGTCGCGCCGCCCGTCCGGGAGCGCCACACGCCGCCGTACGCCGCGCTGGTGACGCAGCTGCGGCAGGCCACGCGGGACCTCGCCGCCGTCGCCCCGCCCGGTGAGGCGCACCTGCGGTTCCCCCTGTTCGCGCAGGTGCTGTGGCTGCTCGACCTCCAGGTGACCGACGACGAGCCCGACCGGCTCCACGACGGGGTGAAGAGGGCCGTCCGGCAGCGCCGCAGGCAGATCCGGGCGGGCACGGGCCAGGATCGGCGGAACTTCTGGGCCAACGTGCGGGCCTACTCCGAGGGCCCGCTGCCCGCGTGGGCCGCCGCCACCGCCCTGCTGGGCGCGGGGTGGGCCGACCAGCTCACCACCCTGTTCGGGGTGTGCGCGATCCTCGCGGGACCGGTCATCGGGTCGCTGCACGTGCTGCTGATGTCCCGCAGCTGGGCCGGGCGCCGCCGCTACATGTGGTTCCGCCGCCAGCCCTACCTCATGCCGGGGCAGCGCAGGAACCAGCCGCACGACATCACGGGGTTCGCCGTGCGCCTGCTCCAGGCGCGGGGCCGCGCCGAGGCCGTCCCCCTGTACGAGGCCGGGTCCGCCGAGGACCGCAAGAGGCAGGAGGCCGTCCAGGCCAACGAGGGCATCGAGCACCTGCTGGTGAACGCCTTCCTCGAAGATCTCCGGCAGGGGTACGAGCGGCGGCTGTGGAAGGTCTGGCGGCGGGTCGCGTGGGCCCGCACGTCCTATCCCGTCCTGCTGGTGGACGGTGGCGTCACCCGCCTGGTCACGCGCATCGAGGAGGTACGGGCCGCCACGTGCCTGCCCGACCCGCTGCTCGTCGTCGTGACCGGCCCGGGCGGCGCCGGGGGCCCGTCCTCCGGGACGCCCTCCGCCGTCCGCGCTCCCGTGATGGCGGGACGCCCCGAGCTCACCGAGGAGCTGTGGCAGCGGTGGGGCGCGGAGCTGGCCAGGGACCGCGCCGTGGGATCCCACCGCGTGCTGCGGATCGAGATGGAGGCCAAGGACGCCCCGATCCTTGAGAAGATCAACGTTCCGGTCCGCGGGCGGCGGCGTCCCGCGCTGGCGCATCCGGTCCTGCCGTGGCTGGTGGTGACGGCGCTGGTCTCCCTGTCGTTCGTCCGCGTGCTGGCGTCGGCCACCACCAACTGCGGCCCCGGCATCTGGCGCGCCTCCACCGGCGAGTGCATCGGCATCGGCGACGGCGACTTCGTCTTCGACGCGCACCTCTCCCGCATGCTCGGGGTGATCGACGAGCAGAACCGCGCCATCCTCTCCTCCGGCCATCCGTACGCGACGGTGATCTACTTCGGGAAGCTCACCACCACGGGGAGGTCGTCGGCCGGCGCCGCCGATCCGATCACCGACATCCACGGCGAGCTCGCCGGCCTCGCCCTGGAGCAGCGCAAGCTGATCGACAACAGCGGCGACGGCAGCAAGCTGCAGATGCGGATCCTCATCGCGAACGCGGGAGCCGACTTCCGCTTCGCCGAGGACGTCGCCAAGGAGGCGCTGCGCAGGATCCAGGACGATCCGACCGTCATCGGCGTGGTCGGGCTGGGTGAGAGCAGGCAGCAGGTGCAGACCGCGATCCAGCTTCTCGCCCGCAAGGCCATCCCGCTGATCAGCACCACCGCGACGTTCGACGATCTCGGACGCCGCCAGAGCGGCGACGCCTACGTCCCCTCCTTCTTCCCGTTGGCCACCCCGAACAGCCTGCTGGCCACCGTGGCCGCGCGCTGGGCGCGCGAGGGCCTCCCCGCGCAGGGCATCCCGCCCGCCCGCACGGCGGCGGTCTTCACCGACACCATGCTGAGCGACCTGTTCAGCAGGGACCTCGGCGCCAGGTTCGTCCGCGCCTTCGGCAAGGGGGCGACGTCGGTCGGGTACACCAACGCGGCCGGTCTGGAGGAGAAGGTCACCGAGGTGTGCACCCGGCCGGAGAAGCCCGACCTGGTCTACTACGCCGGGCGGACCGCGCAGTTCGGGGCCTTCGTCGACGCGATCGCCAAGTCGCAGTGCCACCAGCTGACGGTCATGGCCAACGACGACATCACCCAGTACGTCAACGACCACGAGCCGCAACTCGGCCGCAACAACCGCGTGCGGGTCACCTACGTCGCGCTGGCGTCGCCGAGCGCCTGGGCGTCCGTGCCCCGGCAGTTCAGGACCGACTTCTTCCAGAAGTTCGACGCGCTGGTCACCTCGCTCGGCATGCAGAAGCTGGCCGGGACCCAGCAGCCGTCCAAGGAGTACGCGGTGCAGGCGCAGGACGCGGCGGAGGCGCTCATGCGGGCGGCCCAGGTGGCGTTCTCCGGCCAGGGAGGCCCCTCGACGGCCGACGGGCGGCCGGACGTGGTCGAACGGGGAGGCGTGCTGCTGGCGCTGGAGAAGCTGGAGGAGATCGACGGCGACAGCGGGCTGGTGAAGCTGCACGGCGCCCCCGACGGGCGGCACGCCCTCGACCGTCCGATCCTGCTGGTCACCGTGAACCCGGCCGGGCAGCAGGTCGTGATCCGCCAGTGCGGCCGCCTCTACGCGCAGCAGCCCCCGAGCCCCACCTGTGACTGAGGGCCCCGCCATCCGATCGAACGCCCGGCCCCCGCGCGCCGATCGTGGCGCCCTAGGTCGCGGCTGTCGCGGCGCGGCCCCTTGGGTCAGATCTGGCCGCTCACGGTCGTGCCCTCTCCGACGACGCTGTTGATCGTCAGCGTCCCGCCGACCTCGCTGAAGCGCCGCTTCATGGTGTCCATCCCCCGGCCCGTGCGGCCCGGCGGGAAGCCTATGCCGTTGTCGCTCACGGTGAGCCTCAGCCCGCCGCGTCCGGTGGTGAGGGCGAGGGACAGGGTGTGGGCTCCACTGTGCCGCTCGACATTGGTCAGGGCTTCCAGCACCACGGCGTAGACGGCGTCGGCGACCGGCCCGGTCACCCGCTCCCTGGGCATCGCCCAGACCTCGACGGTGATGCCGGTACGCTCGGACCATTCCGTCAGGTAGTCCTCGATCGCCGGCGCCAGACTTCGCTTTCCGCGCATGCGCAACTCTTCGTACAACTCCCCAACCCTCCTGGGCGCACCGCTCCGGGGCTACGTGATCCCGGCCCCACCGCGTCGCCCTGTTGGTGTGATGGCGGCGACGCTACCGACGCGTTGCTGAAGAGCGGTTGGAACTCGCTTGGGGTAGAGGCGAAGCCACCCCGGTGGGGCTCTCCGGAGAAAGCCCACCCAAGGTGTCTATGCCCGAACTCCTTGATGCCACGCTACCCGCAGGTAGGTGCCGGCGTGCTCAGGAGAGGGCGAAGGTTCCCCTCCTCCCCAGAGGGGACTCCCTCCGGTCACTCTCTGTTGGTCTTGTCGAGCTTGGCGAGATAGGCGTTGTAAGCGTCCAGCTCGGCGTCCCCGGTGCCGCCCTCCTTCGCGGCGACGGCGTCGGCGCGCCGGTCGGCGCGCCTGGCCGTACGGTCGTCGTCGCGGTACCACTGGAAGGCGAGCGCGATCAGCACGATCAGGGTGGGGATCTCGCCGAACGCCCAGGCGATGGCCCCTCCGGTGCCCTGGTCGGCGAGGGCGGGGTCCCCCCAGGTGCGGCCGAGCTGGTCGTACCACTCGGAGGCCACGACCGTGCCCATGTTCATCAGCGCGATCCCGAAGAACGCGTGGAACGGCATGGTGACGAAGAGCAGCAGCAGCCGCCCGAAGTACGGCAGCCTGGTCGGCGCCGGGTCCACTCCGATGATCACCCAGAAGAACAGGCACCCGCTGACCAGGAAGTGGAGGGTCATCGCGATGTGCCCGAGGTGCTCTTCCATGGCGGCGGCGAAGAGCGGGGTGAAGTAGAGGGCGTACGTCGAGACGATGAAGATGGCCGTGGCGATCGCCGGGTGGGTGATGACCTTGGTGACCCTGCTGTGCAGGATCGTGACGATCCACTCACGCGGGCCGCGGTCGCCCCGGCGCGCGGCGGGCTTCAGCGCCCGCAGGGCCAGGGTCGCCGGGGCGCCCAGCACCAGGAAGATCGGCACGAGCATCGAAAGGATCATGTGCTCGGTCATGTGGACGCTGAACAGCACCGGGGCGTACCGCGCGACGCCGCTCTGCGTGACGAGGACGAGCAGGAGTACGCCGACGGCCCAGCTGATCGTGCGTCCACGCGGCCAGCGGTCCCCGCGACGCGCCAGCCGTACGACTCCGGCGCCGTAGAGCCCGGCCAGCAGGGCCGCCAGCACCGCGAAGAACAGGTCGAACCACCACAGGGTCAGGAGATTCCCGATCGAGACCGGCGGCGGGATCAGGTAGCCCAGCAGCTCGAACGCCCGGTCGACCGGAAGGTCGAGGGGCGGCGGGGCGGTGCGCGAGAGCGCGACGGCGAGGCCGACCGCCACCAGCATGATCAGGCCCTCGACGCCGGCGAGCCTCGTGAAGGCTCCCGGGTTCCCGGCCGTCAGCGAGGGAAGGGTGCGGCCGCGATGCCACCAGCCGATCACTCCGAGACCGGTGAAGGCGACGACCTTGGCCAGGACGATCAGCCCGTAGGAGGTGGTGAAGATCTCGGAAACTGCCGTCAGCCGGGCGATCGCGCTGAACACCCCGGACAGGCCGACGCCGGCGAAGCACCACAGCGCCATGCGGGAGAACCGGTGCGCGGCGAGGTCGAGGTGCGGCTCGCCGCGCAGGGCGTGCGCGCACAGCAGCAGGAGCCCACCGACCCACAGCGAGAGCACCAGCAGGTGCAGCGCGACGCTGGTCGTGGCGAGACCGTGGTTCGGCGCGGAGGAGGAGTGGCCGGTCAGCGCCGGGGGCATGAGGGTGGCCAGCGCGAGGAGCAGCAGCCCTCCGGAGGCGCCCGCGGTGATCGCGCCGCGCGAGAAGAGCGCGATGGCGGTGCCGAAGAGCACGACGAGGGTCAGCGCGATGCCCTGGGGCACCTGGCTGGCGTAGCTGGTCAGCTCCTCGCCGCCGAGGACGTCGGTGACCGGTGTGCCCAGCGTCTCCGACAGGCTGAACACCAGCGTGGAGGCCGCCGCCACGGCCCAGACCAGGCCCGTCCACGAGGCGGCCCTGACGTAGCCGAGCGCGGACTTCCCGAGCAGGCCCTTGTCGCTCGGGAGCAGCGTGGTGGCGAGGAGCAGCAGGCCGACGGTGAGCACGCCCGCGACGTCCATGGTCAGCTTGGACACCGGCAGCGCCCAGCGGGTCAGCGTGCCCTCGTCGGGCAGGCCGGGGATGATGCGCGGGGTGGCCGCACCCCCGACGATCATGGCGACGGCCAGGCCGCCGAGCGCCACGCACACGCCCGCGACCGCGAGGCGGACGGTCCTGCTCACGCCGCCGCCGGCGAGCGTGCCGCCGACGGACTGCTCGCTCCCCGGCTGCTTGCTTCCCGGCTGCTTGCTCGCGGGCTGCTTGCCTCCGGGCTGCTTGCTTCCCGGCTGCCTGCTCGCGGGCTGCTTGCTCACGGCTTCTTCCGCAGGCTGAGGGCCATGCCGATGCCGATGCCGGCGATGCCGAAGACCACGATCCACACCCAGGCGGGGATGCCGCCGCTCTTCTGCTCCTCCTGCTGGGCGGCGGGAGTCGCGTCCACCGGCGCGGGCGTCGTCGCGGCCGCCGTGCTCGGCGCGGCGGTGCTCTCCTGCGGGGAGGGGACAGGCGAGGCCGACGGCGAGGCCTCCGGGGCCTTCACCGTGAAGGGGATCTCCCCCTCGATGGGGTGCCCGTCGTCGGAGACCACGCGCCAGGCGATGGTGTACTTCCCGGACGGCAGGGCGCCGGACACCTTCTGGATGACCTTGGGCCCGTCGATCTTGGGCTTACCGTCGTGGTACGCGTGGCCGCCCGCATCGCGCACGAGCACGACGGGGAATCGCACGGCCTCGTTGAACGTCAGCGTCACCTCGTCGAGGCTCTCGACAGTGGCGCCCTTTTTCGGGTCACTGCTCTTGAGCGCCGTGTGGGCCAGGGCTGGAGCCGCGAAGGCCGTGCCCAGCACGATGGCGACGACGAGCGCGAGCGCGGCGGCAAGCGGGGAAGTCCTCATAGCACCCTAAGGCTACTCAGGTGAGGGCCCGGTCCCCCACCGCACGCACCCCCTGTGGAAAACAGGGCCCGCCGAGGCCCTGCCGGGAGGCACCCGCCCGCGGCCGGGCCGGTCGGATGGGCCGAGGCCGATCCGACCGGTGCCGGTCATGAGGACAGCCGGGCCAGGCCGCCTACAGGCCGGCGCAGACGAGGGCCCGCTCGTAGGCCTCCGGGCTCGCCGAGCCGTCGTCGAGGCGCTCAAGAGCCTTGGCCATGCTCAGCCAGCCTTCCGCCACCCTTCGAGAGTTGGCCGAGTGCTCCAAGATCTCCTGACCCGCCGCCAACTCCTCGGCCGCCTCGGCGTTCTCGTCGAGCATGAGGAGCGCGTTGCCGAGGACTATGTGGGCGTCGGCGAGGAGCGCGGGATTGCGGTGGTCGAGCATCTCCCTGCCCCGGCGGGCGTGCTCGACGGCCTTCTCGGCGTTGCCCAAGGTGATCTCGACCCGGGCAAGGTCGAGGGCGCATCGCGCCAGGTCGGGAGTACCGGCCGAAGACTCGGCCATGCCGCGCTCGCCGCGAAGCATCAGGTCACGGCACACGGTGGCGTCCCCGGGACGCACCCGGAGCAGAAGCACGGCGTACTGCATGCGGAGCCGCGCCAGATTGCGGGACTCCCCGTTCTCCGACTGGATGGCCAGAGCGCGTTCGGCGAGGGCCAGCGCCTCCTGCCCGTGCCCGGTGCGCTCGGCGACGATGGCGGCGTTCCAGCAGGCGGCGACGGTCGCGCGCGGGGTGCCGAGCATCTCGGCCGTGGCGAGCAACTCCGCCGCGAACTGGCGTGCCCTGAGCATGTCGTCGCGAGCGTCATAGGCGGCGAGCAGGGTCGCGCCCAGCTCCACCAGGTCGTCGCTCCACACGGGCCGGCCAGGGCCCATGATCGCCTCCTCGCCGACGCGCACCGCCTCGGCGAGTTGGCCGCGCTCCCGGTAGCACCGCGACAGCGCGATCGCGACCGCGATGGCACGTTCCGGAGGCAGCGGATCAGCGCCGGGCTCGCGCAGCCGGCACAGGACGGTGATCGCCTCTTCGAGGTCGCCGCATGCCTCGCTCGCCAGTGCGTAACCGTACTGCGCCTGCTGACGCAGCGAGGAAAGGCCGGCGATGGTGCCATCGCTCAGCAGGTCGGCGTAGCGGCTTCTGGCCTCGGCGACCTCGCCGTTGTTCAGGGCCAGGGAGGCATAGCCGAGGCCGAGCTCCAGGTCCTGCATCTGCTCGGCCGTAACGCCGTTGATCAGATAAGTTAGAGAACAGTCGAGCTTTGCCGCCAGCAATTCCAGAACGGCCGCCGTAGGCGTTCGCTTGCCGCTCTCGATTAGTGATACATAACTATCCGAGAGCTCAGGGTGAGCCAGTTGCGCTTGCGAGAGACCACGCTGCCGACGCATCGTCTTGATACGCTGGCCTATGAGATCTTGACTAGTCACTGGCACCCCTTGAAAGATCTAAGACCCGCTAGACCGCCATCGACGGGAGTCAACATGCGCCGCCGCCTCGCCTTGTCCGTACTAGCATTCTTCGTCATCACCGTACCCGGCCTCACGTGCAATGCTATGACAGCAGAAGCCAGCGCGTCTGCCTTTAGCAGGGCTGCTGACTATCCCTGCTGCTAACTTGTAACTCAGCCGGCACGCAGGGCGAGAAAAAGATCGACCCTGTCTGCCATCGAGGACAGATCACGTCCGGTCAACTCCTCAACCCGCCGGATGCGATACCTCACCGTGTTCACATGCACGTGCAGACGCTCCGCGCAAACGTTCCATGAACCTGCACAGTCGAGGAAGGTCCCAAGCGTGCGGACCAACTCCGACTGGTGCCTTCGGTCGTAGGCGAACAGCGGGGCGAGGATCCGATCAGCGAAGGACCGCCGCACGTCGTCGGGGACGGTGGCCAGCAGAAGGACATGAGTGTAGATCTCATCGCTGGTCACCACTCCTCCGCCGCGCGCCTCCGCCATGCGCCGCGCGTGGCCCGCTTCCTCGGCGCCACCGCGGATGGCTCCGGGGCCGATCAGGCCCGCGCTCACGCCGATTGACACTCGCGTCCTCGGCAGAGCCGCCTGAAGTGTCGCCACCCTGCCCCCCAACAGGTCGAGAAGCGCTTGCACACTACGCTGCACTTGCGATCGGGCTTGCACTTGCACGTTACTCCGCACGCGCACCGCGGTCCAGGGGACGATCCCGGCACCAGTGCCGGTTTCCGGCACCGTTCTGGACTCCTTTCCGGTCCCGGCCCCGGGCGCTCGCTCCGCCTCGTTTCCGGTCGCGCCCATATGCGCTTTACGGCCACCAGGTGTGTCCGGGTCGATCAACGGCACCAGCGCCACGGCTCCGTCCGCCCCCGCGGCGGCCACCACCCTGCGGTCCAGCAGCTCCTCGATCACCTGCCCGCCGAGCACGGCGGGGTCTGGCCCGTCCGTCGCGCCGGGCCGGGTGACGGTCGCCGTGACCACCGCGTACGGCTGCGCGGCGTCGATCCCGCAGGTGCGCAGCCGCGCGGCGACCTCGGCGGGGTCGGCCTCGCCGGAACAGGCGAGCGCGATCAGCTCTTCCGCGAGGCGGCGCTCGACCCTGCGGCCCTCCTCGGCGCGACCGCGCTCCAGCGCCACGCAGGCCGCGAGCTCGAAACCGGTGTCGGCGTCGGCGAGCAGGTCGGCGTCGCAGACCAGAGCCCACCCGGCCGCCCGGTGCGCCCGGTCGACCCCGAACAGCGTGAAGGGCCCCTTGGGGGTCCGCACCAGATGGGGCAGCCGCGTGGCCGACAGGTACTCCCGCGCGAGCCGTACGGGAAGGTCTCCTTCGAGCCGTCCCGCGATGACCGTGCCCGTCGAGGAGATCACGGCGCCGGTGACGCCCAGTTCCTCGGCGGTCAGCGCGAAGAGCTCGTCCAGGCCCGCGCCGTCGGCCACCGCGGCGACGATCCGGCGGTGCCGGCCGAGGGCGCCGCGCAGGTCGACGACCCTCGCACCCGCCAGTCGCGTCTCCACCAGCTCGCTGAGCGTGCGGAAGGACACCTCGGTCGGCACGTCCAGCAGGGGCAGGTCGTGCTCGCGGCACGCCTCGACCACGTCGTCGGGCACGACGCCGAGCCAGGCCCGGCCGGCGCCGAGCGCCGCCACCTTCGCGGTGGCGAGGATCTCGACGAACCGGCGTGAGTCCTCCGGTTCCCTGCGCCACATCATCCCCGTCAGCACCAGCTCTCCGCCGGACAGGTAGCGGCCGGGGTCGGGCAGGTCGGTGATGTGCACGCCGGTGAAGCGCCGGTCCAGATGCCCGGGGTCCGACAGCAGGCCTAGCCGGAGCTGGTCCATCGCCAGCAGATCACGTATGCGCACAGACCCAGGCTAACCGCGCACGTTTGGACGAACCTACAAGCAGCGTCGGTGGCCCGCCCCGGCGTTTCACGGGTGTGCCTATTGGCGGCCTTGAACTGGGCTGATGTACTGCCCGTGTGACCCATACCGCGAGCAGCCAGAGCCAGGGGCAAGGGGTCGGGGCCAGCGTGACCCGCCCTGACGGCAACCTGAAGGTGACGGGCGAGTTCGCCTACTCCTCCGACCTCTACCTGGCGGACATGCTGTGGGGCGCGACGCTGCGCAGCCCCCACCCGTCCGCCTGGGTCCGGTCGATCGACGTGGGCGCCGCGCTGGCCATGCCGGGCGTGTACGCCGTGCTGACCCACGAGGACGTCCCCGGCGAGCGGTTCTACGGCCTGGAGCACAAGGACCAGCCCGTGCTGGCCATCGACCAGGTCCGCTACCAGGGGGAGGCCGTCGCGATCGTGGCCGCCGACCACCCCGAGACCGCCCGGCGCGCGGCGTCGGCGATCGTGGTCGAGTACGAGCCGCGCGAGGCGGTCAGCGACGCGCGACGCGCCCTGTTCGACCCCGAGTGCCCGAAGGTGCAGCCGGGGGGCAACCTCGTACGCCACCAGCCGGTGCGGGTCGGCCGCGAGCCCTCCGCCGCCATGGCCGAGGTCGTGGTCACCGCGGAGTACGAGGTCGGGATGCAGGACCAGGCGTTCCTCGGCCCCGAGTCCGGCCTCGCCGTGCCCTCGGAGGACGGCGGCGTCGACCTCTACATCGCGACGCAGTGGCTGCACGTCGACCAGGACCAGCTCGCCCCCTGCCTCGGCCTGCCCAAGGACAAGGTGCGGCTGACGCTGGCCGGGGTCGGCGGCGCGTTCGGCGCCCGCGAGGACCTGTCGATGCAGATCCACGCCAGCATGCTGGCCCTGCGCACCGGCAGGCCGGTCAAGATGGTCTACGGCCGCGAGGAGTCGTTCTTCGGCCACGTCCACCGGCATCCCGCCCGGATGCGCTACGAGCACGGGGCCACCCGCGAGGGCAAGCTCGTCTATGTCAGGGCCGAGATCATCCTGGACGGGGGCGCGTACTGCTCGTCCTCCCCCGCCGTGGTCGGCAACGCGGCCTCCCTTGGCGTCGGGCCGTACGAGGTGGACACCGTCTGGATCGACGCCTACGGCGCGTACACCAACAACCCGCCCTGCGGGGCGATGCGCGGCTTCGGCGCCGTCCAGGCGTGCTACGCCTACGAGTCCCAGATGGACCGGCTGGCGGAGGCGTGCGGGATCGACCCGGTCGAGATCCGGGTGCTCAACGCCGTCTCGCAGGGGTCGCGGCTGGCCACCGGGCAGGTGATCGAGTCGCCGGCGCCGCTCGCCGGCATGCTGCGTGAGCTGGCCGCCATGCCCCTGCCCGGTTCCAACTGCTCCCCCGACCTGCGCTCCCTGCCGGGCGGGGTGGCCCAGACGACCCACGGCGAGGGCGTGCGCCGGGGCGTGGGGTACGGCGTGGGCATCAAGAACATCTGCTTCTCGGAGGGCTTCGACGACTACTCGACGGCCAGGGTCAAGGTCGAGCTGCTCGGCGGCGAGGCGCACGTGCTGGTACACACCGCCGCCGCCGAGGTCGGGCAGGGCCTGCTCATGGTCCAGACGCAGATCGCCCGCACCGAGCTCGGCATCCAGCGGGTGACCGTCGCCCCGGCGGACACCTCCGTAGGGTCGGCGGGCTCCAGTTCGGCCTCCCGGCAGTCGTACGTCACCGGGGGCGCGGTCAAGACCGCGTGCGAGGCCGTGCGCGAGCGGCTGGACAAGCTGCGGGAGGAGAACCCGGGGGTCCCGCTCGAAGACCTGCTTGAGGCGTTCGGGCCCGTGGAGGAGACCCGCGAGTACCGGCACCGGCCGACCTACCCGATGGACCCGGTGACCGGGCAGGGCGACTCCCACACCCAGCTCGCGCTCTGCGTCCACCGCGCCGTGGTGGACGTGGACGTCGAGCTCGGCCTGGTCAAGGTCGTCGAGCTCGCCGCCGTGCAGGACGTGGGCAAGATCCTCAACCCTCTGGCGCTCGAAGGGCAGATCCACGGCGGTTCGGCGCAGGGGCTCGGGCTCGCGCTCATGGAGGAGATCCAGGTCCGCGACGGCAGGGTGCTGAACCCGTCGTTCACCGACTACCTGATCCCGACGATCCTCGACATGCCGCCCATGAGGCTGTCGATCCTGGAGAACCCCGACCCCGACGCGCCGTACGGCCTGCGGGGAGCGGGCGAGCCGCCCACACTGTCCTCCACCCCGGCCGTGGCCGCCGCCGTCCGCGCCGCCACCGGACTCCCCCTGACCCGGGTCCCCATCCGCCCCCACGACATCGCCCTGGCCGAGTAGGCGCGGGCGTCACCCGGCCTTGGTGTGATCCCTAGGTGACGTCGCCGCGTTCGCAGGCGACGCCGTCGTGGTCGCCGTCGACGTACCAGTCGTACTCCACGTGGACGCCCTTGGTGTACGGGCCGTAGTTCGCCGCGTGGGCCTGCTTGCAGCTCGCGAAGCGGGGGTCCGGGGTGCGCTTGCTCATGGCCGAGGAACCGGTGGGCCGCGTCTGCGGCGCCCCGCCGTCGCGGGCGGCCGGCGAGGTCTGGGCTCCGGTGCCGGGCGTGTGCGTCGCGGACGGGGGCGCCAGCGGCGCGGACCCCGGCTGGGACGCGGACGTGCTGGGCGCGCCGCCGGTGCTGGTCCCCGTGGGACCCCCCGTACCTGCCCCCGTGTCTGCTCCCGTACCTGCTCCCGTGCCTGCCCCCGTGTCTGCTCCCGTGCCTGCTCCCGTGCCGGGCGGGCAGGTGGAGGCACCGTCGGGCGCGCCGTTGGCCGGGGGCGTCCCCGTCGTCCCTGGGTTCCCGTCGGTGCCGGTAGCGCCGTTGGCGCCGATGGGCCCGTTGGGCTGGGTGACGCCGTTGCCGCCGTTGACGCCATTGGTGCCGTCAGGCTGCGTGGCGCCGTTGGGCTGGGTGGCGCCGTCGGCGGGCGGGCAGGTGGACGTCTGGGCGGGGTTCTCGGGAGCCGACGTGCCGGTGACCGCGCCCCCCGATCCCAGCAGGCGGGACATCAGCGCGTCGGCCGCCTCCTTGGTGAGCCCCGCGATGCTGAGGCTGTCGTCGGTGATCGGCTGCGCGACCCTCGGTGCGGTGACGACCTTGTCGTCCACCACCACGGCGAGCTGCTGGTTGAGCGCGTCCTTGGTGAGGCTGGCCAGTTTCTCGCGGCTTTCGGGGGCCAGCACGACGCGCACGGAGTACGTGCCGTCCTTGTCGGCGACCGTCGTCACCTTCACGACCGAGGTGACGGTGACCCCGGCGTCGACCTGGTAGCAGGTCGTGCCCGCGTCGTCGAGCACCGCCTCCGCCCCCGGGCACGGAGCCGCCCGCACGCCGATGACGGGGGCGAAGTGGATGGGGGTGGCGAGGCGGCGAGGCGGCGAGGCGCCGAGCGGGAGGCCGGGCTCCCGCGTCATCAGCACGGCGATCGTGCCGAGGACTCCGGTGACGAGGACCACGACGAAGAGCCCGACGATCAGGGCGACGGTCGTGGCGCGCGCGGCGCGCGGCGGCCCGCTCGGACCGGCCGGTCCGCCGGGCGTGCCGGGGCCTCCGGGTCCGGGAGGCGGCCCCTCGGGGCCGATCGGCGGCTGACCGGGACCGATCGGCGGCTCGGCCGGACCCATGGGCGGCTCGGCCGGACCGATCGGCGGCTCGGCCGGGCTCATCGGCGGCTCATCGGCACCGGCCGGCGGCTTGTCCGCCTCGAACGGCGGCTCGGCCTCCCCGAACCTGCCGGCCGCGACCTTGTCAGCCCCTGACGGCGGCTCGCCGCTCCCGGACGGGGGCCGGTCGGAAGGCGTGAGCGGCCGGTCCGGTGCGTCCGGAGGCTGGTCCGGGGTGTGCGGAGGCTCCTCCAGGTGGGCCGGCACACGCTCCATGGTGAGCGTCGGCTCGTCCCCGAACGCGCCAGGAACGTCCGGCGGCGCCTTGGGTCGATCACTGTGATCGTCCACCGCCGGATGGTTACGCATCCTCACCCCTGACTGACATCGCTCGGGCGAGCCTACCGAGGCTCGCGGCATCGAGCTAACCGCAGATGGGCCTCTCGGCGGAGAGTTCTAGGCTGTAGATGTCCTGACAATTTGCCGCACAACAGGACAATTCATCCAACAGCTCCATGGCAGGAGCTTTCCGGGGAACGCCGGGTGAACACGGACCGGCCGTCACGGCCCGCCACAGCGCCCGCCGCGCCGGGGATTCCAGGAAGCGGGCCGGGCGGCACGGTCGAACGGGGAGCCAGGAGCGCACAAGAGCCCGGCTCGCACAGTGAACCGGGGCGGGTGGCGGGCAGTCCACAGACATGCCAGAGGGCCACCCCTGGGGTCGAAGGAGGATTTCATGAAGGTCGGAATACCCCGAGAGGTCAAGGACCACGAGCACCGCGTCGCCGTCACCCCCGCCGGAGCCAACGAACTGACCCGTCACGGCCACGACGTGTTCGTCGAGCGCGGGGCGGGCGCCGGGTCGTCCATCCCCGACGACGACTTCCGCGCGGCGGGCGCGACGATCCTCGAATCGGCGGAGGAGGTGTGGCGGGAGGGCGACCTCATCCTCAAGGTCAAGGAGCCGATCGCCTCCGAGTACCCCCTGCTGCGCGAGGGCCAGATCCTCTTCACCTACCTGCACCTCGCCGCCTCGCGGAAGCTCACCCTGGCGATGATGGAGTCCGGGGTCACCGGCGTCGCCTACGAGACCGTGCAGACGGGGAACGGGGCGCTGCCGCTGCTGGCCCCCATGTCGGAGGTGGCGGGACGCCTGGCCCCGCAGGTGGGCGCCTACCACCTGATGCGGCAGGGCGGCGGCAGGGGCGTGCTCATGGGCGGGGTCCCTGGGGTGTACCCGGCCAAGGTGGTGGTGCTGGGGGCCGGGGTGACGGGCATGAACGCCGCGACGATCGCGCTCGGGATGCAGGCGGAGGTCCTGCTCCTGGACAGGAACATCGACAGGCTGCGCCAGGCCGACATGATCTACCGGGGGCATCTCCAGACCGTCGCGTCCAACAGCTACGAGATCGAGCGCGCCGTCCTCGGCGCCGACCTCGTGATCGGCGCCGTGCTGATCCCCGGCGCCAAGGCGCCCAAGCTCGTCTCCAACGAGCTGGTCTCCCGGATGAAGGAGGGCTCGGTGCTGGTGGACATCTCGATCGACCAGGGGGGCGCGTTCGAGGACTCCCGTCCCACCACCCACGCCCATCCGACCTACCGGGTACACAACTCGGTGTTCTACTGCGTGGCCAACATGCCGGGGGCGGTGCCGCACACCTCGACGTACGCGCTGACCAACGTGACCCTGCCGTACGCCCTGGCGATCGCCGACAAGGGATGGCGTGAGGCCTTGCTGGACGACCCGGCGCTGGCGCTCGGGCTGAACACGCACGGGGGCGCCCTCACCAGCCCGCCCGTCGGGGAGGCCCACGGCCTCGCGGCGGTGGGCCCGGAGGAGATCCTTCGCTGAGACGGCGGATCCGCCGTACGGCCGCTCACGACCGGGGTCGCGGGGCCGTACGGCGGGGGAAGGCGCGGGTCAGGAAGACGGCGTGGCGCTCGGGGCCATGCCGGCCTCCGGCGTCGCCGCACCGCTCGGAGCCTGGGAGGGCATCGTCGTCGGCAGCGGGTTGTCGGAGGCGAGCTTGTCGGTGCTGCCCTGGCCGGAGCAGGTCGCGCCGTACTCCGGGGTGGTCTGCGGATTCTGCTTGTACTTCGTGATGTACCTGGCCAGGCGGGGGTCGTCGGCGCCCTTGAGCGGGAGCTGGTGGTTCCAGGAGCTGACGACGACGGGCGCCGAGAGGCCGGGGAACGGGCTGAGGAGGAGGTAGTCGGAGGTGACGAGCGCCTTCAGCTTGTCGACGTCCGCCTTGGGGAGGTCGGGCTTGTAGGTGATCCACACCGCGCCGTGCTCCATGGAGTGCACGCCGTTCTCGCTGTTGATCGGCTGGTCGTACACCCCGCACTGCTGCCACGTGGGGTTGTGCTCGCCGCCGGCCGGCGGGGTCTCCTTGTAGTTGACCTTGATCGGGGTGTGCTGCGAGCCCTTGTAGGCGAAGGTCTTGACCCCGTCCAGCGCCGACTGCGACCGCTCCTGGATGACGTAGAAACCGACCAGGCCGACCAGCAGGACGATGACGAAGGCCCCCGCTCCCCACATGAGCATGGCGGTGCGCCGCTCTTTGCGTTTCTGCGCGGCACGCAGTTGGGCGAGGTGCTCCCGCCGTGCCTGCGTCCTCTCCTTGGCCATCAATCCTCCAACGGCTGGTCATGACCCTGAATGGTCAAGCTCCCGTGCTTATGTGGAGGATAGTGGGTAGGTAATAACGTTTGCGTCTAATGCCCAAGGCAATCACTCTTCTGGCTGGCAATGATCACCTCACGAACTCGCCTGGTCCTCGTCGCGCTGGTCTCCTGCGTGGCCACCGCCGTAGCAATGCTGCTGATCACCGGGCGGTCCGCCCCTCCGGGGGACGCCTCGCCCGAGGCGGGCTTCTCGCGCGACATGGCGGTCCACCACGCCCAAGCGGTCGAGATGGGCTTCGCCGTGCGCGACGCGAGCGACGACTCCCACATCCGGTCGCTCGCGTACGACATCATCACCACCCAGACGGCCCAGCGTGGCGTGTTCATGGGATGGCTCCAGCAGTGGGGCCTCAACCAGGCGACCGACCGGCCCGCGATGGCCTGGATGGCGGGTCACGGCCACGGCGCGGCCCCGGCGACCGGTGAACCCTCCGCTGTGCCCTCCGCTGCGCCCTCCGCTGGGCCGGCCGCGATGCCCGGCATGGCCTCGGCCGACGAGCTGAAGCGCCTCCAGGCCGCCAAGGGCAAGGACGCCGAGATCCTCTTCCTCCAGCTCATGATCCGTCACCACGAGGGCGGGGTCCAGATGGCGAAGGCGCTGCTGAAGCTGTCGAACCGCCCCGAGGTGCGGGGCATGGCGCAGAGCATCGTGGACACGCAGGACAGCGAGATCCAGTACATGACGGACCTGCTGAAGGAGCGCGGCGCCCAGCCCTACCCCTCGATCCTCAAGTAGGCCTGGGCCCTCAGGCCTGGGCCATCTCCTCGGCGATCGCGGCGGCGAAGGCGTCCACGTCGGCCTCGGTGGTGTCGAAGGCCGTCATCCAGCGGACCTCCCCCGTGGCCTCGTTCCAGGTGTAGAAGCGGAACCGCTTGCGCACCCTCTCGGCCACGTCGGGGGGCAGCACGGCGAAGACCGCGTTGGCCTCGACGGCCCTGGTCAGCGTCACACCCGGGATGTCGCGCACGGCCGCCGCGAGGCGCGCGGCCATGGCGTTGGCGTTCGTCGCGTTGCGCAGCCACAGGTCGCCGCCGAGCAGCGCCTCGAACTGGACCGACACGAACCGCATCTTCGAGGCGAGCTGCATCGCGCTCTTCCTGAGGTAGATCAGGCCCCGCACGGCCGCGGGGTTGAGCACGACGATGGCCTCGCCGAACATCAGCCCGCTCTTGGTGCCGCCGAAGGACAGCACGTCCACGCCCGCGTCGGTGGTCAGCGCGCGCAGGGGGACGTCCAGCGCCGCGGCGGCGTTGATCAGGCGCGACCCGTCGAGGTGCAGGAGCATCCCGAGCTCGCGGCAGTGGTCGGCGATCGCGGTGATCTCCTCGGGCCTGTAGAGCGTGCCGAGCTCGGTGCTCTGCGAGATCGAGACCACCCGGGGCTGGGCGCGGTGCTCGTCGCCGAAGCCCCACGCCTGCCTGTCGATCAGGTCGGGGGTGAGCTTGCCGTCGGGCGTGGCCACGCTCATCAGCTTGAGCCCGGCGCTCTGCTCGGGGGCCCCGCCCTCGTCGGTGTTGATGTGCGCGGTCTCGGCGCAGACGACCGCCTCCCACGGCGCGGTCATCGACCGCAGGCCGACGACGTTGGCGCCGGTGCCGTTGAACACCGGCCACGCCTCGGCCGCCGGCCCGAAGTGCCGCTTGAAGACCTCCTGGAGCGCCTCGGTGTAGGCGTCCTCGCCGTAGGCGATCTGGTGGCCGCCGTTGGCGAGGGCCAGCGCCTGGAGGATCTCCGGGTGGACGCCCGCGTAGTTGTCGCTGGCGAACCCCTTCACCGCGGGGTCGTGGTGACGTCGTGCCTGGGTCACGTGGTGAGGTCCAATCGCGTGCCGTTGATCTCGCCGGCGGGGCGGTCCCACAGACCGGCGACGGCCTCGGCGAGGTCGTTCACGTCGGTGAAGCCGGGGAACTTGCGCTCCGGGCTCGCCGCGCGCATGTCGTCGTTGACCAGGGCCTTGATCACCAGGATCGTCGCGGCGCTCTGGGTGCCGCGCAGCGCGTCGGCGAGCGCCAGGGTCCACGCCTCGGCGGCGGCCTTGGCCGCCGCGTAGGCCGCGTTGCCCTGGGTGGGCTCCTGGGCCGCCTTGGCCGAGACGATGGCGAACCGGCCGCCGTCGCTCTCGCGCAGCGCCGGCTCGAACGCCAGCGAGACGTTCTGCAGGGTGCGGATGAGCTGCTCGTGCAGGACGTCCCAGTCGGCCAGGTCGGTCTCGGCGAAGGTCTTCGAGCCCCGCCAGCCACCGACGAGGTGGACGACCCCGTCGACCCGCCCGTGCTCCGCGAGGACCTGGTGGGCCAGCTCGCGAACGGCCTTCGGGTCGGTGAGGTCGGCCGCGGTCACGCCGTCGGCCTCGTGCCTGCCGACCCCGATCACGATGTCGCCGCGCGCGGCGAGGCGCGCCGCGACGGTGCGGCCGGTGGGCCCGCCCGCCCCGGCGACGACGACCGTACGGGGCCGATGGCTGGGGTTGCTCACGCGCGGATTCCCTTCGTGGCCTCGATGACGCCTGAAAGCTTACGACGCAGGGCCTCGTAGAACATGCTCAGGGGGAACTCGTCGGGCAGGACCGCGTCCACCACGGCCTTCGGGAAGCCCTCGACGGGGAGAGCGTCCGCGCCGCGGTTCCACACCGAGGAGGGGTGCGGGGCGACGTAGGCGGCGACGAGCTGGTGGGCGGCGAGCCAGTGCGCCAGCTTGGAGCGGTCGATGCCGTCGCGGTAGAGCTTCTCCACCTCGCCGCGCAGGTCCGCCACGCAACCGGCGACCCGGTCCCAGTCGATGCTGAGCCGGTTGTCGGTCCAGCGGACGACGTCGTTGCGGTGCAGGTAGGCGAACAGGAGCTGGCCGCCGAGGCCGTCGTAGTTGCGCACCCGATCGCCGGTGATCGGGAACCGGAACAGCCTGTCGAACAGGATCCCGAACTGCACGTACCGTGCGTGCGGCACGCCTTCCTTCTCCAGCTTGACCGCCTCGCCGAACGCCGTCAGGTCGCAGCGCAGCTCCTCCAGGGAGTACAGCCAGTACGGCATGCGCTGCTTGATCATGAAGGGGTCGAACGGCAGGTCGCCGTGGCTGTGGGTGCGGTCGTGCACGAGGTCCCACAGGACGTAGGTGTCCTGGGCGAGCTCCTGGCTTTCGAGCAGGCGCCCCACGTCCGCCGGGAGGGCCAGCTTGAGGGTGTCGGCGGCGGCGCGGCCGACGCTGCGGAAGCGGGCGGCCTCGCGGTCGCAGAAGATGCCGCCCCAGGTGAACCGCGGCGGGGTCTCGCGCACCGCGACGGTCTCGGGGAACAGCACCGCGGAGTTGGTGTCATAACCGGCCGTGAAGTCGACGAACGCGATCGGCACGAACATCGGGTTGTCGTAGCGCACGCTCTCCAGGTGGGCGAGCCACTCCGGCCACACCGTGCGGATCCAGACCGCCTCCAGGTTGCGGTTCGGGTTGCCGTTCTGGGTGTACATCGGGAAGACGACCAGGTGCTCCAGCCCGTCGACGCGCTGGGTGTCGGGGTGGAAGGCGTTCAGCGAGTCGAGGAAGTCGGGCACCCCGTATCCGGCGGCCTGCCACTTGCGCAGGTCGGCGACGACGGTGGCGAGGTACTCCTCGTCGTGCGGGAAGCGCGGCGCGAGCTTCTCGATGCTCGCGACGACGCGCTCGACGATGGGAGCGGCGGCCTCGGCGTCCTCCACGGACCCGTCCTTGGCCGTGAGCGGGCGCAGCTCCTCGACGGCCTGCTTGAGCTCGGCGAAGCCGCCGTCGACCTCGATCCCGCCCGTGGCCCCTGCCGGGACGCGGGCGGCCCAGGTCACGACGTTGCCCCAGAGCCGGGCGTGCCGGAGGTCGTGGATGGAGTCGTCGCCGAACAGGTCGGAGTCGGCGAACACGACCACCCGTCCCCGGCCGTGGCGCAGGGCGACCGCCAGCGCGCGGCGCGGGAGGTCGGCGGCGGGGGAGGTCTCGAACAGGACGGTCGCGCCGGCGGGCGGGTTCAGCACGCCCGCGCGGTAGAAGCACGCCTCGCGCGCCCCGGCCGTCAGGTCGTCCCCCTCGGCCGGTACGGGGGTGCCGAGCACCCAGGTCGCCACGCCGTTGTAGGAGTTGCCCGGGTCCTGGACGGTGGCGTGCTCGATGCCCACGCCGAACCGGGCCAGCAGGTCGGCCAGGTTGTTGCCGTACTTCTCCTGCTCGCACTCGGCGAGCACGATCAGGCCGCCGCCGTCCGCGACGTACTCCTCGATGGCGTCGAGCTCCTCGACCGGCAGGATCGGGCTGCCGAGCCCGACGGTGCGCTCCCAGCGGTCGGCGGAGGGATGGGCGATGACGAAGACGTCGTGCGCGGCGAGCACGGCCGGCGTGATCGGGCCCTCGGTGTGGGCGGCGACGGTGTGCCCGAGGTGCCGCAGGACCTCGGCGGCGCCGGCGTAGCTGTTGTCGTCGGGGTGCGCCGGGTTGATCGCCTCGGCGACCTCACGGCGGATCGTCCACGACTCGTTGTGCGCCTCGTCGAAGAGCACCCTCGGGAAAGCCCTCATACCGCCCCATCCCTCCAATAGCGAAATTTCTCCAGGATCATCCGGTTATGTACGGAAAATATACATGCATGACCCCCTCGTGCGGGAAACCCGTACCGCGTGGGACGTCCCGCGTCCGGGTAGGGGGGCACGGCGTACCGGTCGGGGGGCCGCCGGTCTACGGGACCCGCGCCGGGGATCCGGTACGGGGTCGGCCGCCGGGCGCGGCGCGGCCGGGCCCGTCCCGCTTACGGGTTCCTCCGGACGGCGGAGTATGGGTCACCCGCTGGACGGATGATGAACGCGGGGTCACCGGGTAGCGTCATCGACGACACGGAACAGCTCCTCCGCCCCGGCTCGGGTGGAGCACCCCGGCCGAGGATGCGAGATGGTGAGACCGATGGGCGACGAGCGCTGGGCCTCGGACTACCCGGCTTCGACACCCGGCCGCACGACCCCCGACTCGTACGCGAACACCACCGCCTGAGCACGGTCGCGCAGTTGCAGCTTCATCAGCACGCGGGCCACGTGGGTCTTGACCGTGGCCTCCCCCACGAAGAGCTCGGTGGCGATCTCGGCGTTGGTGAGGCCCCGGGCGAGGCTTCGCAGGACCTCAAGCTCCCTCGGGGTCAGCTCGGCGAGCTGCGGCGGCCTGACCGGCTCGTGCCGGCCCGCGAAAGACGCGATCACGCGGGTGGTGACGGCGGGGTCGAGCAGGGCGTCCCCGGCGGCGACCACTCTGATCGCCTCGACGAGCTGCTCGGGGGGCGACACCTTGAGCAGGAACCCGCTGGTGCCGGCCCGCAGCGCGGCGTAGAGGTTCTCGTCGGTGTCGAAGGTGGTCAGCATGACGATCTTCGGCGGGTTCGGGGTGTCGAGGAGCTTCCGGGCGGCGGTCAGGCCGTCCATCCTCGGCATCGAGATGTCCATCAGGACGACGTCGGGCAGCAGGCGGCGGGTCACGCTGACGGCCTCGGCCCCGTCGGCGGCCTCGCCCACGACCTCCATGCCCGGCTCGGAGTCCACCACCAGGCGGAGCCCGGCGCGCACCATGGCCTGGTCGTCGGCGACGACGATGCGGATGGTCATGAGAGGACTCCTCGGCAGATCGGAAGGCGTACGCGGCCCAGGGAGCACACCACGGGAAAAGCTCCGCGTCGGCCCCCGAAGTGCCGATAAAACCAGGTGAGTACCGCCATAGCCTGGAGGTTAATGTTTAACCGGCCTCCGCGACACGGCCAATCGCCCGACCCCAAGTCGCCTCCAAGTTACCTCCAAGTCCGATCAAGATCGATAACGCCTGTCGCAGGCCGTTCAAGGACCGATTGCAAGTCCATGACGGCCTCCGCGTACGCCTTGAACGGCGGTGCCCGCACTGGGAGTCTGGATTCATTCTGATCCGGAATAGGAGGCGGAGATGCCCCGCCTGCACCACCTCGTCGCGGGGTTAAGCGCCCTCGGATCGCTCACCCTCACAATGCACCCCCACCCGAGCGGCTCGACCGACCGGGTCACACCTGGAACGGTCCGCGTCGAGGCGCTGGCCCACGTCACCGTCAACCTGCTCGACGACCGGGGCGTGATCCAGCAGGTGGTCCGCGAGTACGAGATCCCGGTGGGCACCGGCAGCGGGTTCAACGTCTCCCCCGACGGCGTCATCGTGACCGCCACCGGCGTGGTCCAGTCCAGCAAGGACCCCGCCGTCTACGCGGCCAACCGCGTCTTCGCCGAATACTTCAAGGTCAAGATCCCGGCCGACTTCTCCCGGCACAAGCTGAAGAACCCCGAGCTCAACGGCCGCCTCCAGGCGTGCTACCCGCCGAGGCAGCAGAACTCCAACTGCATCTTCACGCCCGTCACCAAGGTCACCGTCTTCCCGTACGCCGACCCGCCCGTGCCCGAGGGCTACCCGGCCGACCTGGTGCACACCGGCACCTCGCCTTCGGCGCCCGCCGTGCTGAAGCTCAGCAAGGGCGGCGAGGACTCGACGCTCCCGACGGTCCCCCTGGCCACGTCGCTCGGCAGCGGCATCGAGTCCACCGACCTCGTCGGGCTGCCCACCCGGCCGAGCGCGAAGGCTCCGCCCAAGGTGGAGACCGCCCACCTCGACCCGCCGGGCGGGCGCACGTTCAAGCCCGCCGAGCGCGCCAAGCTCAGCACGTTCCTCTCGAACGACGGCGACGGCGCGGCGGTGATCGACGACGGCAAGAGCGAGGTCATCGGGCTCGTCACCGGGGGCGGCGACGCGCCGGAGACCCTGACTCCGGTGGAGGACATTCGCGAGGCGCTCGTCGCGGCCAACGTCACCGCCCGCAGGGGCCCCGTCGACGTGCTGTACGAGACCGCCCTCGGGTCCTACCACAACAAGTTCTACGCCAACGCGATACCCGTGCTGGAACAGGTGCTGAGGGTCCGTCCCGACCATGCCGTCGCCCAGGACCACCTGCGCTTCGCCCGGGCCAACCGTGCCGCCGCCCCCTCCCCCGGCCAGGCGAAGGCCCCGCCGGCGAAGAGCGCAACGGGCCTGTCGCCGCTGCTGCTGACCGCCATCGGGGTGGTGGCCGCGGGCGTGCTGATCGCGGTGGCCGTGCCGCTGACGCTGCGGCGGCGCCGGCGCGCGGGGCAGGAGGCGGGCGAGAGCCCGTCCGAACCGCTCGCCGCCGTCTCCACGTGGCCGCCCGGCGGCACCCAGACGATGGAGGCCGGGCCTCCGGAGGGCTCCTTCCCCGCGTACCACCGGCAGTCCGGGCCGGTTCAGGGCACGGGCGCCTCCCCTGTCGCCGTGTCGCCCGGGGGCGCCCGTCCCGACGGGGCGGGTACGGGAGGCTCCGCTCCGGCCGGGCCCGCCGGGGCCGCGGTCGCCGGGCACGGCGTCCCCGCGGGCAGCGGCGGTCAGGTGCTGTTCTGCACGCAGTGCGGCATGCGCCTCGGCAGGGCGCACCGCTTCTGCGGTTTCTGCGGGCACCCGGTGGACCAATGAGCGAGCAGGGATTCTCGATGCCTCCACTGATCGGCGCCCAGGTGGCGGACTACCTCGTCGAGGCGGTCGTGGGGCGCGGCGGCATGGCCACGGTCTACCGCGCCCACGACCATCGCCTCGGCCGCTCGGTCGCGCTCAAGGTGCTGGCCCCGCAGCTCTCGCAGGACCAGCGCTTTCGCGACCGGTTCGTGCGCGAGTCGCGCCTGGTGGCCGGCGTCGACCACCCCAACATCATCCCCATCTACGAGGCGGGCGAGAGCGGCGACCTGCTGTTCATCGCCATGCGGTACGTCGAGGGCGCCGACCTGCGCAAGCTCATCCAGGCGAGCGGGCCGATGCCGGTTGCCCGCGCCTACCGCCTGTTCTCGCAGATCGCGTCGGCGCTGGACGCCGCCCACTCGAACGGCCTGGTCCACCGCGACGTGAAGCCGGCGAACATCCTGGTCGCGGAGGGATCCGCGCGGGCCCCCGAGCACGTCTACCTGACCGACTTCGGGCTGACCAAGAGCGCCTACTCCGAGGCGGGGCTGACCAGCCACGGCCACTTCATGGGCACACCGCGTTACGTGGCCCCCGAGCAGATCCGCGGGCTGCCCGTGGACGGGCGGAGCGACCTGTACGCGTTCGCCTGCGTGGTGTACGAGGCTCTCAGCGGGCTGCCGCCGTTCCAGCGGGACACCGAGCTGGCCCTGCTCTACGCGCACGTCTCCCATGAGCCGCCGCCGCTCACGCCGTACCGGCCCGATCTCCCGCACGCCGTCAACCAGGTGATGTCCCGGGCCCTCGCCAAGGCGCCGGCCGATCGGTTCTCCACCTGCGGGCAGTTCGTGGCGGCCCTCCGCGACGCGATCAGCGGCGAGGACCGGCACGCGAGCCCGCCGGAGGGCCGCCCGGCCTGGTCGGCGCCTCCGGGAGCCTCCTCGCCGTCCCTTCGGGCCATGGACGACATGGAGTCCATGCGGCCGACCACGTCGCTCCGCTCTCTGGACACCGGAGGGCCGGCCGGGCTCTCCGCGCCCGGGGGGCCGCTGACCAGGCCGGGCGCGGGGCAGCCCGCCAAGAGGAGACGCCGGCCGGTGGGCGTGCTCATCGGCGCGGGGGCCGTGCTGGTCTCCCTCGCGGTCGCCGCCACGCTGCTGGTCGGCCAGGGGGCGAGCCCCGTGGGATCCAAGCGCTACCCCGGCACCACGGCCGCGCCGCTCTCGTTCGAGTATCCCGGCGGCTGGGAGGCCCGTACGCACGCCGACGAGTACGTCGTCGTCTCCCCCGCGGCCGCCGAGTTCGACACCCTGTTCTCGGTGCCCATCGCCTCCGACTGGGCCGCCGTCAACGGCCTGCTCACCACCCGTCCCGAGCAGGCGACCGGCATCTTCACCGAGGTCAACGACGCCATCACCACATCGGACACGCCTGAGACGCTGAAGCGCAGCCTCAGCTTCGTGCTCCCCGGGCCGGCCGACTTCGCCTCGGCGCCGACCACGGCGACGGTGGCGGGCAAGCCCGCGTTCAAGCTGACCGGCGTGGTGAACGACCCCGGCCAGCAGGGACGCCTCGATCTGGTCGTCTACATCGTCGGCCGGGGCCAGGGGCAGCCCGTGGCGCTGATCGCGTTCTTCTGCCCGCCCGCGAAGTGCGACCAGACGATGATCGACCACGTCATCGGAAGCGTCCAGTTCACCTCCTGAGCGTCCTGAGCGGCGGCGCGACGCTTCATAGACAAGCGCTTGCTCGGGTAATAGTGTGCGGCTCGTGAGCTATGCCATCGGGGTCGACGTCGGGGGCACCTTCACCGACGTCGTCGTCAGCGGGCGGTCGGTGACCGTGGCCAAGGTCCTGAGCACGCACGACGACCCGGCCGACGGGATCGTCACCGGCGTCGCCCTCGCCCTCGGCCGCGCGGGCGTCCATCCGGGGTCGGTCACCCGGGTGGTCCACGCGACCACCCTCGCCACCAACGCCGTGCTCGAACGCAAGGGGGTACGGGTCGCGTACGTGACCACGCGCGGGTTCCGGAGCGCCGTCCCCCTCGGCCGCTACGCACGGGTCGAGGAGGACCGCTACGACCTGCGCTTCGACCCGCCCCCGCCTCCGGTCGCGCCGGAGGACTGCTTCGAGGTCCCCGAGCGCGTCGGCCCGCGCGGCGAGACGCTGGAGGAGCTGGACGAGGACGCGGCGCGCGAGGTGGCGGCCGAGATCGCCGGGCGCGGCATCACGTCGGTCGCGGTGTGCCTGCTGCACTCCTACGCCGACCCCCGCCACGAGGTCCGGGTCGCCGCGATCCTGCGCGAGGCCCTGCCTCCCGGATCCACCGTGGTCATCTCCTCGGAGGTGTGGCCGGAGATCCGCGAGTACGAGCGGGCCACGACCACGATCATGTCGGCCTACGTCGGGCCGGTCATGGCCCGCTACCTCCAGCGGCTGCGCGAGCGGCTCCACGCCGCCGGCGTCACCGCGCCCGTCCACGTGATGGAGTCCGGCGGCGGTGTCATGTCGGCCGAGCTCGCCGCGCGCAGGGCCGTCGCCACGATCGAGTCAGGACCGGCCGCCGGGGCGCTGGCCGCGTCCCTCACCGGGTATCGCGACATCATCTCGTTCGACATGGGCGGGACCACGGCCAAGACCTGCGTCATCAGGAACGGCAGGCCGGAGATCACCCACGAGTTCCACGTCGGTGGCAAGGGCAGCTTCGGCGGCCGGCGCGCCGGGACCGGCGTGCCGATCAAGACCCCCGCGATCGACCTCGCCGAGGTGGGTGCGGGCGGCGGGAGCATCGCGTGGGTGGACTCCGCCGGGGCGCTCAGGGTCGGCCCCCGGTCGGCGGGCTCCGCGCCCGGCCCGGCCTGCTACGGCCTGGGCGGCGGCGAGCCCACCGTGACCGACGCCGACCTGGTGCTCGGGTACCTCGATCCGTCGTCCCTCGGCTCACTGCCGATCTCCCACGAACCGGCCGAGAAGGCCGTCGACCAGAGGCTCGCCTGGCCGCTCGGGGTCTCCCGCGCCGAGGCGGCGCACGCCGTACACGAGATCGCCAACGCGGCGATGGGCTCCGCCGTCCACGTCGTGACCGTGCAGCGCGGCATCGACCCGCGCGGCTTCGTCATGGTGGCCTTCGGCGGCGCGGGGCCGATGCACGCGGCCCGGGTCGCGGAACGGTTCGGCATCGACACGGTGGTCGTGCCGCCGCACTGCGGGGTCGCGTCGGCGGCCGGGCTGCTGGCGGGCGACCTGTCCACCGACCGGGTGCTGTCCCGGCTCGGAGCCGGTGACCCGTCGGCCGTCTTCGGCGAAATGGCCGCGGGGGCGGCGGCGGATCTCGGCCTCGAACTCGGCGCCCCGGGCGTGACGGTGGAGCGCTCGGCCGCCGTACGGTTCGCCGGCCAGGCGCATGATCTGACCGTGCCGTGGAGCGACTCGCCCGACGAGCTGGCCAACCTATTCTTCGCGAGATACCAGCAGGTGTACGGCATCGCGCAGCGAGGGCCGATCGAGATCGTGAGCTACCGCGTCCGCCTCACCCAGCGGGCCGCCACCCCGCTTCCCTCGAAGGAGGACGCCACCGCAGGACCCGGCGACGGTACGGACGGCTCCGGCGGGGGCGGCCGGCGTTCCAGGCTCGCGTGGTTCCCGGAGAGCGGCGGCTTCACCAGCACGCCCGTACTGACCCGCGACCACCTGCGCGGCCCCCGGGGCCCGGCCACTCCCGCCCCGGCGGCGTACGGCCCTGCGGCGTACGGCCCGGCGGCGTACGGGCCCGCGATCATCGAGGACGCCGAGGCGACGATCGTCGTACCGCCCGGCTGGACCGCCGCCCTCTCCCCCGAAGGGGCCGTGATCCTGGAGCGTGCCCGTTGACCGAGTCGCTCACGGCCGAGGTGCTGAGGAACGCGCTGGTGGTGGCCGCCGAGGAGGCCAGCATCGTGGTGGTGCGCTCGGCCTATTCGACGTTCATCGTGGAGGGGTCGGACGCCTCCGCCGCGATCCTGGACGCCGGGGGCCGGCTCGTCGCCCAGTCGATGGCCACCACCCTGATGAACAGCATGGCCCTGAAGGTCGCCCTGCCCGAACTGCTAGCCGACATCCCCGCCCAGGCCATGCGGCCGGGCGACGTGTACGTGCTGAACGACGCCTACCGGGGCGGGGTGCACACCAACGACCTGCTGGTCTACCGGCCGGTGTTCGTCGACGCGCGGCCTGCGTACTTCACGGCCACGATGATCCACGTCTCCGACCTCGGGGGCCTGTCGGCGGGCGGGATGGCGCCGCTCGCGACCGACATCTTCCTCGAAGGCCTGCAGCTCCCGCCCGTACGGCTGGCCACGGCCTCCGGCGTCGAACCGGCGATCGAGGCGATCCTGCGGGCCAACAGCCGCACGCCGGACAAGGTCATGGGCGACGTCCGCGCGCTCGTCGCGGGCACCGCCGTGGCGGCCACGCGGCTTGCGGCGCTGCTGGCCGAGCACGGCCCCGGCGGGCTGGCCTCGGGCATCGACGCCTACCTCGACTACACCGAGGCCCGCACCCGTACGGCTCTCGCCGAACTGCCCCCGGGCAGCCACGCCTCCTCCTACGCCGTCGACGACGACGGGATCGACCTCTCCCGCTCGCACACCGTCCGCGTCACGGTCACCGTGCCGCCCCCCGGCGCGTGGGAGGCACGGACGCCCGGCATCGTCCTGGACTTCGAGGGAACCGATCCGCAGGTCCCCGCGGCGATCAACTCCTCGTCGTCGCAGTCGCTGGCCGCCGCCGTGTTCGCGGTGCGGTGCTTCCTGGACCCGGCGATCCCGATGAACGAGGGCTGCCTGCGCGCGATCGACGTGCGCCTGCCGCCGGGGTCGCTGCTCAACGCCCACTCCCCCTACCCGTGCGGCGGGCGTTTCGTACCGATCTATGCGGCCATGGAGGCGATCTTCCAGGCGCTGTCGGACGCGATGCCGGATCGGGCCATCGCCGCCTCGGGGATCCTGCAACCCTTCAGCGTCGCCGCCTGCGCCGCGCCGTACTGGATCCATCTCTCCTACGACTTCGGCGGGGTGGGGGCCAGGGCGGGCAAGGACGGGCCGGACGCGACCGGCGTCCACTTCGGCATCGGCCGGAACTCGGTGCCGCAGGTCGAACCGGTGGAGACCCGCTGCCCGCTGATCGTGGAGTCGGTCGAGACCATCCCCGACTCGGGCGGGCCGGGGCGCTGGCGGGGCGGTCTCGGATCGAGGACGGTCTTCCGCTTCCTCGCCGACGCCCATGTCACCACGCGCGGCGACCGGCTGCGCTACGCCCCGCCCGGCAGAGCGGGCGGCCTGCCCGGCCGGCTCGGCGGCTTCTTCAAGCGCCACCTGGACGGCACCGTCGAGCGCCTGAACTCCAAGGTCAACAACGTCCGCATCGGCGCCGGCGAGGCCCTGATCGTCGAAACGACGGGCGGCGGCGGCATCGGCTCCCCGGCCGACCGGCCTCCCGCCGACATCCTCCTCGACCTCGACACCGGCAAGATAACCGCCACCACCGCCCAAACCACCTACGGCCTGCTTCCTGGTCAGGGAAGAAGATCGAAGGCCGGTACATGACGTGGCCGGACCACGCGGAAATGCCGGTGATCAAGGGTCGCGACCTCGCGCAGCCCCAGCCGTTCGGCTAACCCCTCCCGGATGATCTCTTCATGCCGTTCGGCCAGATCCCCGGCACCGGAGTTCATCGTGCCGATGAAGGACAGCCGACGGCGCCTGGACCGCTGCTCGCACTCCAGCTCTTCGGCGGCTTCGTTGGACTTGACCAGCCGGAGCGCGACCGCGCGCAACTCTTGCGCCTGGTCCGGCCTGAGCTGGTCGACCAAGGCGTGCAGATCTTGGTAATTGGGCGCTGCGGTCACGCCACAAGTGTCCTTTGCCGACCCTCTGGCAGTCAGTGACGTGGTCGATCCGCAGGCCGCGATCTGGCGTGCGCCGGCGCATGCCGGCTAGGTGTGCCTCGCCCAGGCGTGGGCGCCGTTGAGGACGGAGAGGTGGACGGCGCGGGCGATGCGGGCGCCCCAGGTCGATCGCGGGCCGCCGAACAGCTCCTCGGGGCCGTCGGAGCGCACGGCCACGCAGACGGCGTCCGAGGCGGTGCCCGTGCACGCGTACCCGGCTTCGGCGAGCGCCTGGGACTTGGCCTCGGTCACCGTCATCACCGCGTTGACCAGCGCCGCGTCGCACATCGCCACGGGGACGGCCACGATGATGTTGATCGTCCCCGGGGCCGTCCGCGAGCGGACGGGGGAAGCCGGCCGGGGCACCAGGCCGGCCCGTCCGGGCGGGGGTGCCAGGCCGGGTATCGGGTCCGGCCCCCCGGGACGGGGCTCCAGGCCGGGTATCGGGTCCGAACGCTCGGGACGGGGCTCCAGGCCGGGTATCGGGTCCGAACGCTCGGGACGGAGTTCGGGGTCGGGGGCGCCTTCGGGGGAGGCCGCCCAGGTGGGGACCCGCAGGCCGACCGTGGCGACCGAGTCCACTCCCCCGTCATGGGCCTGGGTGTAGTGGGCGACGGAGGCCGCCGTCATCATGCCCACCCCCGGCCGCCCGGCGGGGGCGAGCTCCAGCAGGTGCTCGACCGGGTCCATCCGCGAGTACGCGCCGACGACCTGCGCGTTCAGCACCCACTCGCCGGGGCCGATGCCGCCGCCCACCATGGCCGAGGAGATCATCCGCCACCCGGGGCCGAGCTCCCACAGGAGCGACGCGAGACGGGCGCCGTCCTCGCGCCGATGGCTCAGGGACAGCATGCGGACCTCCTCAGACACCGGTCCCGGAAGCGTACAGACTCACGCGGGGCCGGGGTCCGCCGGGCGGATCAGATTGACCAGAGGACGGCCGTCGCTCCCCTGGTCGACGCGGACGTGGGCGCCGAAGTGCCGGGCGAGCAGCGGCTCGGTGAGCACCTCCTTGACCGGCCCCGAGGCGACGTGGCGCCCGTCCGCGATCAGGAGCATCGAGTCGGCGTACTGCCCGGCCAGGCTGAGGTCGTGGATGGTGGTCACCACCGTGAGCCCGTCGGCGAGGCGCAGGCGGTCGACCAGCTCCAGCACCTGCTGCTGGTGGCCGAGGTCGAGCGCGGTCGTCGGCTCGTCGAGCAGCAGCACGGGAGCCCGCTGGACGAGCGCGCGGGCGAGCACCACCCGCTGCCGTTCCCCGCCGGACAGGTGCCCGAGGGGCCGCGTCGCGAACGCCGACAGGTCCAGGCGCTCCAGGACCGAGCGGGTGACGTCCCGGTCGTCGTGGGTGTCCCTGCCGAGGTAGGAGATGTACGGCGTGCGCCCGAGCAGGGCGTACTCGAAGACGGTCAGCCCCGCCGGAAGCATGGGACTCTGCGGCGCGTACGCCATCAGCCGGGCCCGCTGCCTCGGCTTGAGGTCGCGCGCGGGCACGCCGTCGACCAGGACCTCGCCGCGCGCCTCAAGCAGGCCCATCATGGCCCGGAGCAGGGTGGACTTGCCCGCGCCGTTCGGCCCGATGACCGCCAGCCACTCGCCGCCGCCCACCGACAGGCCGATCTCGGACAGGACCGGCCGCCCGTCCAGCGCGACCGAGAGGTCCCGCACCTCGATGGCGCTCACGCGTCCACCGACCGTGTCGCGCGCAGTACCCCGACGAAGAAGGGCGCGCCGATGAACGCGGTGACCACGCCGATCGGCAGCTCGGCGGGGGCGAGCACCGTACGGGCGACCAGGTCGGCCAGCACCAGGAACGACGCCCCCGCCAGAAGCGACAGCGGGAGGACCACCCGGTACGACCCGCCCGCCAGCCGCCGCACGACGTGCGGCACCACGATGCCGACGAACCCGATGAGCCCGCTCACCGCGACCGCGGACGCGGTGGCCAGCGACGCCGCGCACAGGACGACGAGCCGGACGCGCCCCGCGTTGACCCCGAGGCTGACCGCCTCGTCGTCGCCGACCGACAGCACGTCCAGCAGCCGGCCGTGGGCGAGCAGGACGACCGTCGACACCAGGGCGTAGGGGGCGACGAGCCACACCTGCGCCCAGTCGCCGCCGATGCCCCCGAGGATCCACGAGTAGATGCGCTGCAACTGCTCGACGCGGAGCTGCTGCACGAAGGCCTGCAACGCGGACAGGAAGGAGGCCACCGCCACCCCGGCGAGCACCAGGGTGGCCGTGCCGCCGCCCCGGCCCGCCGTGTTGCCGAGCGCGTACGCCAGCAGCACGCCGCCGATCGCCCCGCCGAAGGCGGCGAGCGGCACCAGCCCGTCGACCTGGATCAGCACGATCATCAGGGTCGCGGTGAAGCCCGCACCGGCGGCGGCGCCGAGAAGGTAGGGATCGGCGAGCGGGTTGCGGAACACGCCCTGGTACCCGGCGCCCGCGATGGCCAGCAGGCCGCCGACCACCGCCGCCAGCACCACGCGGGGCAACCTGAGCTGGAAGACCAGCCCCCGCTCGACCGGCGACAGCCCGGAGTCCACCGAGACGAACGGCACCCGGTCGAGCAGTTCGAGCACGATGCCCTTGAGCGAGACGCCGGCCGCGCCGATCATCAGGCCCGCGATCACGCAGATCACGAGCACGGCGAGGGCCGCGGCCAGCGCCGCCGGCCGCAGCCTCGCCGCGCGCGTCGTACCGGCGTCGCGCCGCCTCACGGGGCGCGACCTACCGGCGTCGCGCCGATTCACAGGGCGCGTCGTACCGGCGCCGCGCCGCTTCTCAGGGCGCGTCGTTCCAGGGTCGTGCCGGTTCACGGGGCGTGTCGTTCCAGGTGTCCCATCGGGTCTCAGGCGGCGGCCTTCGTGACCGCCTCGTCAACGATCTTGACGAAGTCGACCACGCGCGGGCCCCAGCGTGAGGCGATGTCGTCGTCGAGCGTGATCACGCGGTCCTTCGCGATCGCCGACAGGCCTCCCCACCCCGGCCGTTTGGCGAGGGCCTCCCTGGACTGGCCGCAGCACTTGGTGTCGGCCAGGAAGATCAGGTCGGGGTCGGCCTTGGCGACGAACTCGCTGGAGAGCTTGGGGTACCCCCCGGCGGCCTCGGGGGCCGTGTCCGCGATGTTGGCGAGCCCGAAGAGCCCGTAGATCTGGCCGATGAACGTGCTGGACGTCACCGAGTACGGCGTGTTGTCCAGCTCGTGGAAGTAAGTGAGCTTCTTGTCCTTGGGCGCCGCGGCGACGATCTCGTCGATCTGCCGCTTCATGCCCGCGGCGAGCTCGTCGGCCTTGGCCTTGTTGCCGGTGGCGGCTCCGAGGTCGGCGATCTCGTCGTAGGTCTCGTCGAGCTTGGTGGCGGCCGGTTCGAGCAGGACCGGGATGCCGACCTTGGTCAGCGCGGCCACGATGCCGCCCGTGTCGTTGGCGAGCACGACCAGGTCGGGCTTCTTGGCGATGATCGCCTCGGCGTTGGGCTTGAAGCCGGACAGGTCCGACTTCGGGGCCTCGGCGGGGTAGGTCGACTGGTCGTCGACGGCGATGACCTGCGGTCCCGCGCCGATCGCGAACAGGCTCTCCGTGGCGCTCGGCGAGAGCGAGATGATCTGGGCGGGCTTGTGCCCGATGGTGACGGAGCCGTTGCCCGCCTGGACGGTGACGGGGAAGCCGCCATCCTGCGAGGCGGCGGGAGCGGGGGTGGCGGTGGCGGTGGCGGTGCTTTCGGTGCCGGTGGACTGGCCGCATGCGGCCAGTGTCAGCGCACCCAGCAACGCGCCCGCCAAGGCCGTGCGTACGGGCCTCACGAGAGTTCCTCCTGTTGCCGGGAAATCGAGAGACCCGTGTGCTGACGGATCACCCTTTTCCACGAGGGTTGACGACGTCGGCGCGGCATGCAGGCGACCTGGCTCGACCCGAGGGGTCTCACAGTTGCGGGACAGCGCCGGACTCACACCGGACTTCGCTGCACGCTGCGCGTCAGACGAACGGTATCAACCAATGCCGCAACGGGATACGACGGGTGGAAAGCCTCACCACTCCAGACCGGCGGCTCAGGCGAGCTGCGCCTCAGAACGCAGCGCGTGGGGTGATCACCATTCGACCAGAAGCGACGGCAGGCCCCGCCCGACGATGGACTTGCGGTACGCGAGCGGCTGGCCGGGCACCAGCCGCAGGCCGGGCAGCCGGCGGCCCAGCACCTCAAGGGCCGTACGGAGCTGGAGGCGCGCCAGCGCGGCCCCGACGCAGAAGTGGATGCCGTACCCGAACGTCATGTGCGCGTCGGAGTTCCCTCGCCCGAGGTCGAACTCCTCCGGCGCGGGGAAGACGGTCTCGTCGTGCGCGGCCGAGTCGGTGGAGAGCGGCACCAGCGAGCCCTCCGGGATGGTCACGCCGTGCAGCTCGATGTCGGTGAGGGCGTACCGGAAGGAGCCGAGGCTGGAGCCGTCGATGCGCATGCACTCCTCGACCGCGTTCTGGACCAGCTCGGGGGCCAGGGGCCAGGCGTCCTCACGCAGGAGCCTCAGCACGCTGTTGCCGAGCTGGTTGGGCACGGTGTCGTTGCCGCCCAGCAGGATCGTGGAGATCAGCTCGACGACCTCCCTGTGGGACAGCTCGGTTCCGATGAGCCCGGTCATCAGCGAGGTGAAGTCGTCACGCGGCTCGGCGGCGCGGGAGGCCACCAGCTTGTCGACGTAGTCCAGGTATTCGAGGAAGCTGCGCGCCAGCACGAGCTGCCGGTCGGGCGGCTGCGGCGACAGGAACAGCATGAACCAGTCCTTGACGTGCTCCTTGACGAACTCCTCGTCCTCCTCGGGCACGCCGATGAACCGGGCGCTGAGCTTGGCCGACGGCACGTGCCCGAGCTCCGCGACGAAGTCGCCCCCGCCCTGCGGCGCCACCCGGTCGAGGAGGTCCTCGTTGAGCCGCCGGAACCGCTCCTCCATCGCGGTGACAGCGCGCGGGGTGAAGGCCCGGGACACCGAACGGCGCAGCCGCGTGTGCGTGGGCGGGTCGACGTTGGCCACGAAGCTGGACAGGAAGGACCCGTGGTCGCCGAGCACCTTCCTGGTCTCGCCGGCGAGGCTCCGCGAGATCGTGAGCGACCCCTCGGAGGAGAACCGCCGCGCGTCCCCGTACGCCGCGCGCACGTCCTCGTGGCGGGTCAGGACGTACGCGTCCAGGTGCTCGCTGTGGAACACCGGCCGTTCGTGCCTGAGCCTGCGCAGGAAGTCGTACGGCGCGGCGACGTGCCAGTCGGAGGTGACGTCGAAGTCGGTGGCGGTGGCCGGTGAGGTGTTCTGCATGATCACGACCTCGGGGTGAGGATCCTGCGGGGGTTCTCGACGAGCATCTGGTGGATCTGGTCATCGGTCACGCCGCGCTTGCGCAGCTCGGGAAGGACGTCGCGGGAGATGTGCAGCAGGTGGTAGTTCGGGTGGCGCTCCCGTACGACCCGGGGGTCGAACCGGTCGTTGAAGCAGTAGGAGTCGTGGGACAGCACCATGCGGCCGGCGTGGCCGCGCGCGCACATCTCCGCCACGATGGCGACCCGGTCCTCGAACGAGCTGATCGTCTCGATGCCGAACCGGTCCATGCCGAGGAAGCTGCCCTCGGCGACCAGCTCTTCGAGATAGGCGGGGTCGGTGGAGTCGCCGGCGTGGCCGATGACGACCCGCGTCAGGTCCACGCCCTCGGAGGCCAGGAGCCGCTGCTGCTCCAGCCCGCCCCGCGAGGCGCTGTGGGAGTGGGTGGTGATCGGCGCCCCGGTCTCCAGGTGCGCCCGCGCGACGGCCCGGAAGACCCGCTCGCAGCCCGGCGTCATGCCCTGGTGGTCGGATGCGCACTTGAACGTGGTGGACGGTCGCGTCGCCGGCCCGCAGGTCCAGGGGAGGCGACAGCTCCAGCGCTTTGAGCCACGGGTGCTGGGTGAGCTGGTCGTCGCCGTCGCGGGTGAAGCTCCGTCCGAGGACGCCGTGCCGGTGGGAGCCGTTGTAGAACCGCAGGCTGCCCATCTCGGCGGGGACGTCGGCGAGCGCCAGCCAGACGGTCAGCATCGCCGAGCGGTCCATCGGCATCCAGGGGAAGTCCTGGTGGAACTCGGTCGCGCCGTGCCCGCCGTCGCCAGGTTCCTTGATCAGCAGGTTCGTCACCTGGACGCGCACGCCCCTGACGCCGTGCAGCAGCCGGGTGGCGCACCGGCCCATCGCGGCGTCGAAGGCCAGGTCGTGGAAGGCCTCGTCGGACTCGGCGACGTCCCTGGACTGGCCGAACGCCTGGTCGACCAGGGTGGCGCGCTCGCGCGAGCGGGCGCGCAGGTGACCGAGCGCCCGCTCGCGCAGCCCGTCCACCAGGGCGGGATCGACGAGCCGCGGCAGCCGTACCCAGCCGTTCCCCTTGAAGGATTCGACCTCATGATCGGTCACGTCGCGGACCGGAGCATTGGTGGCCATTGCCCCAGTTTCGAACCAACCCCACCCCTAAAGCAAGCGCTTGGTAGCGGTAGGTCGCCCCCTGGCGGCCGGAACCTCTTGCGACCAAGACCACTTAAGTCGTCGGCCCGGCCCGGCATCGCCGCCGCACAGCCCCCTGTCATCGGCGCGGACCCGTGTCCGAAACTGATCATTGAGCCGGGTCCCGGTGATTTGTCTGACCGAAAATCTTGCTCCTGGTCAGATTATCGTGGTAGATCATTCACCACGTGGCATTTGCCATGACAGTAGCCGCTTGTCTCGTTTGCGGCCCTTGTGACACGCGGCGTTTCCAGATCGGCGCCCCCAACGAAGGGCGTCCCGCCACGCCGCGTGCTTCCGGGTGGCTCAAGGTTGGAGATCGTGGAGATGCCGGTCGATATCGGCGCCGGGCAGGCCCGGCGGACCAGACGGGGCCCCCTCTCCCGGGTGATGCCGAAGATCGCGCGAGATCCCGTCAACGGCCTCGCGGAGATCGGGATGCGGGCCGGCGGAGAGGTCGTACGGCTGAAGCTCGGCCTGTTCCGGCCGTATCTGGTGACCCACCCGGACCACGTCCAGCACGTGCTGCGCGGCAACTGGACCAACTACACCCGCCAGGGCATGTTCTGGCGGCCGTTGAACCGCCTGCTCGGAGCCGGCATCCTCGGCGACGGCCCCTCCTGGGAGTCCAGCAGGAAGATCCTCCAGGCGCTGTTCACGGCCAAGTACATCGCCTCGCTGGCCGGCGTGGTCGCCAAGACGGTCGACGAGCGGGTCGCCGAGCTGGAGGAGCACGCCCGGTCGGGGAGCCCGGTCGACGCCGCGCACGAGATGGCCGCCATCGTCAACCAGAGCACCGTCAGGGTCCTGTTCGGGGACAGGATCTCCCGGCGGGACAGCGAGCGGCTGATGTCCGCCTACCACACGGCCGACGCGGCGGTCACGTTCCGGCTGCTCATGCCTTTCATGCCGTACTCGCTCCGCATGCCGGGCGACCGGGCCTTCATGGACGCGGTCGGCGCCGTCGACGACGTGGTGTTCCCGGTGATCCGGCAGGCCAAGGAGCGGCCGGGGACCGGCGAGGGCCTCGACGTCGTCTCCGCGCTGTGCCGCGCGCGCGGCCCCGGCGGGGAGGAACGGGACGACCGGCAGATCCGCGACGACCTGGTCAGCGTGTACGCGGCGGCGTCGGAGACGACGGCGACCACGCTGACGTGGCTGTGGCCGGAGCTGGACGCCCACCCGGAGGTCGCCGCCAGGCTGTACGCCGAGATCGACCGCGTGGTCGGCACGGGCCCCGTGCTGCCCTCGCACGTGCCGGAGCTGCGCTACACCAAGATGGTCCTCCAGGAAGTGATGCGCCTGCACCCGGCGGGCTGGCTGTTCCCCCGCATGGCCGTGCGGGACGAGATCGTCGGCGGCGTGCGCGTCAGGGCCGGCTCGATGGTGCTGATCAGCCCGTACGCCACGCACCGGCTTGAGGAGTTCTGGGACCGGCCGCTGGAGTTCGACCCCGAGCGGTTCTCGCCGGACGACCAGCGGCGGCGGCACCGTTACGCCTACTTCCCCTTCGGCGGCGGCGCGCACCAGTGCCTCGGCCAGCACCTTTTCTACATGGACGCACCGCTCATGGTCGCCTCCATCGTGAGCCGGTTCCGTCCGGCGCTGCTCGGCCGTGGGCCGTTCACGCCCGCGCCCACGGCGTTGCTGCGCCCCCGGGGGAAGGTCGAGCTGCGACTCCTTCCCGTCGAGTACGCCGCGCGAGGCCCGCGGTGACGGGCGACGACACGAGACCCCCGATGACAGACGGCGACACCGGACTCCCGATGCCAGACGACGACGCGAGACTCCCTATGACAGACGACGACGCGAGCGGCCGTACCCCCGGCCAGGGCCGGTGGCCGGGCGCGACGGACTCGGGAACCATCTGCGCCGTGGCCGGGCGGTCGCAGCGGGACATGCAGGGGTGGCTGGCCGCCTATCCCGAGCTGTTCCCTGCCCGGCCGTTCGACGCCGCGCTGTCGAGCACGCTGTCGATGGCCATGGCGTTCAGCGGTCCGTGGTTCACCGCCGAGCAGCTGCGGATGGCGAACAAGGTGTGCCTGTGGGCCTTCGCCCTCGACTGGCTCGTGGACTACGTCGCCACCTCGACGGAGGAGGTGGAGGCCATCGCCCGCCGGTGCCTCGCGGTCGCCGGCGGCGCCGAGCCGGTGCCCGGGGACGAGCTCACCCGCTTCCTCGCCGACATCCGCGCGGAGCTGGCGGCCGCGCCCGCGTTCGCCGTGCTCGGCCCGGTCTGGCGCGATGAGCTCCAGCGCATGCTGGACGCGATGAGCCGCGAGCGCGGGTGGCGAAGCTCCGGCGTCACGCCCTCGCTGGAGGAGTACCTGGACAACGCCGACAACCTCGGCTTCTCCTTCGCCTTCGCGTCCCATCTGATCCACACCGGCGGGCCCTCCGATCCGGACGACCTGCCGGGCGTCCGCGAGGCCAGTTGGGCGGTGCAGCGGGTGATCCGCCTGCTCAACGACCTCGGGACGTACGAGAGGGACCTGAAGTGGGGCGACCTCAACGCCCTGCTGCTCGGCGTGACCCGCGAGGAGGTCGACCGGAACGTCTCCCTGCTGGCCGAGCGGAGCCGGAAGCTGATCGGCCCTCTGCACGAGAGCCATCCGCACATCGCCGGCTATCTGGAACGCCAGATGGACTTCTGCGCGGGCTTCTACCGACTCGCCGACTACTGGGGAACGATTTGAGCGTCCACGACTTCGTCTCCGCGCCCGCCCGTGCGTTCACGCTCCACATGGCGAGCAGGTTCCAGACGGCGGACACCGCCTCCACCGGCACGGTCGAGGTGATGGCCGAGGCCCGCGCGCTGGTGGCCGGGCTCCTGGCGCGGCCGTGGGGGAACGCCTCCCCGTCGGTGTACGAGACCGGGCGGCTGGTGTCCCTGGTCCCCTGGCTCGCCGGGCACAGTGAGCGGCTCGCGTACCTGGTGGCGGCCCAGCGGCCGGGCGGCGCCTGGGGCCCGCACAACGACTACGCCCTGGTCCCTACGCTGAGCGCTACCGAATCCCTGCTGGCGGAGCTGGCGCGGGGCTCCGGCGACCCCGGCGGCCTGGCCGAGGCGGCGGGCCGGGGACTGCACGCCTTGTACCGCTGGTCACGGCGGGACTACGGCTCGCCGCTTCCCGACATGCCGGCGATCGAGCTCATCGTCCCGTCGCTGATCGCGTCGGTCAACCGCCATCTTCGCAACCTCAAAGACGCACCGCTGGACGGACTGCGCACGTGGGCGGGGGTGCCGCCCCTCCCCCTTCCGGCCGGCATGGACCAGACCAGGCTGGAGATGATCCGGGCGCGCCTGCGGTCGGGCGCCCCGCTTCCCGAGAAGCTGACGCACGCCCTGGAGGTGGCGGGCGACGCGGTGTTCCAGGCTCCCGGCGTCCGCCCGACGGCGGCGGGGACCGTCGGAGCGTCCCCGGCGGCCACCGCCGCGTGGCTCGGCGACCTCGGAGCGCGCGAACCCGGCCACCCGGCGCGGCTGCACCTCCAGACGGCGGCGGCTCAGCACGGCGGGCCCGTGTCGTGCGCCGTCCCCATCACCGTGTTCGAGCGCGGCTGGGTGCTGAGCTGGCTGGCGCGCGCCGGGATCCCCGTCACCGTCCCGGAAGAGCTGATGGCGAGCCTGGGCGAGGGGCTCGGCCCCGGCGGCGTGGCCGCGGGCCCTGGGCTGCCTGCGGACGCGGACACCACCTCGGTGGCGCTGTACGCGCTGGCGCTGCTCGGCGCCCCGCGCGAGCCCGACAGCCTGCTGAACTACCACACGGGCACGCACTTTTGCACGTGGCAGGGCGAGCAGGGCTTCTCCACCACGGTCAACGCCCACGTGCTCGACGCCTTCGGCCAGTACGTCGCCACCCGCCCCGGCGCGCGGGCGCGGTACGGCGAGCCGATGGACCGGCTCGCGGGCTGGCTGCGCGGGCGGCAGAATCCCGACGGGAGCTGGTCGGACCGCTGGCACGCCTCGCCGTACTACGCGACGGCCTGCTGCGCGCTGGCGCTCGGCGAGTTCGGCGGCGCGGCCTCGGAGCAGGCCGTACGGCGAGCGGTGCGCTGGGTGCTGTCGACGCAGCGCGCGGACGGGTCATGGGGCCTGTGGCGCGGCACGGCGGAGGAGACCGCGTACGCGATGCACCTGCTGCTGATGACGGGCCCGCCGTACGAGCAGGCGGAGCGGCAGGCCGCCAGGGGGTACGCGTACCTCCTGCGCTCGACCTGGCCGGGCGGTTCCGGCGACCCCGGGGCGCCGGGGTGGGAACAGGCGGAAGAGCACCCGCCGATGTGGCACGACAAGGACCTCTACCTGCCGGTGGCGATCGTCAGGGCGGCCATCCTCGGGGCGCTGCACCTCGCGCAGCGTAACCCGACGTCGGACCGCAACCATGTCACCGGAGCATGAGACCTCGCATATCCGACAAACGTGAGAGAGAATGATAAAGCAGAATCACTGACTGGATATCTTTACATGATTGACATGCAACTGTCGGTATCCCATTTCGCATCATGCTAGGGTTCCCGAGTATGATCCGGTGAAATACCGTCCTACCACGCGATACGGCGCCATATAGCGACATAGGGTTATTAGCCGAACCGTGATGTGGGTTCCTGACTTTCGCCAGGGATGGAGTTATGCGCAACCGCAACTCGCGTGTTCGGACCAAGGTCACGGCGCTGATCGTGTCGCTTGTCGCCCTGTGGGGGTTCGCCGCCTGGGTGACCCTGCGTGAGGGACTCAACGTCCTGTGGGTGCAGACCCTCGACGCGGGTGTGGCCCAGCCGAGCGAGCGACTGAGGGTGGAGCTCCAGCGCGAGCGCCGGCTCACCGTGGTCCTTCTGGGCGACCCCACCTCCAGCCGACAGCGCGAGGCCCTGGCCGCCCAGCGTTCCAGGACCGAGGCGGCGAGCGTCGACTTCCGCCGCGAGGCCACCGGCAGCGGCGTGCGCCAGGCGGCCGGTGACGCGCTGAACCGCCGGATCGACGAGGCGTACAGGGAACTGCAGATCCTCGGGCCCCTCCGCAAGCAGGTCGACGCCGGTCAGACCGACCGCGTCAGCGCCTCCGCGACGATCACCCAGGTCATCGACTCCATGTACCGCGTCTACGACTCGATGGCCACGCTGGACGACGCCGGGTTCGCCAAGGACACCCGCACCTTCGTCGAGCTGAGCCGGGCGGTGGAGCTCCTCGCGCAGGAGGACGCCCTGGTCGCCGGCGCGCTGGCGGCCGGCGGCCTGAGCGGGACGGAGCACTCGCGGTTCGCCCAGGCCGTGGGCGCCCAGCGGTTCCTCATGGCACGGACGGCGGCCGAACTGCCCCCGGCCGACCAGGTCTCCTACGACCAGATGGTGAAGAGCGAGCCGTACAACCGGCTCCGCCGCCTTGAGGACCAGCTCATCGAGACGGGGCAGCCGGAGCTGGCCTCCATCGACGGCGAGCGCTGGAAGTCGGCCACAGGAGCGGTCCTCTCGCGCCTCGACAAGCTCGTTGCCGACGGCGGCCACGCGCTCGTCGAGCGCGCGCGGCCCATCGCCATCGGCGTCGTCGTACGGCTGGCGCTCGCCGGCGGCCTCGGCCTGCTGGCGGTCATCGCGTCCATCGTCCTGTCCATCACCACCGCACGCGCCCTCGTACGGCGGCTGGAGGAGCTGCGGACCGCCGCCCTGGAGCTCGCCGCCCGGCGGCTGCCCGGCGTCGTCGAGCGCCTCGGCCGGGGCGACGACGTGGACGTGGCCACCGAGGCGCCGCCGCTCTCGGTCGGCAACGACGCGATCGGTCAGGTCGGCCAGGCCTTCAACACCGTGCAGGAGACGGCCATCCGGGTCGCGGTCGAGCAGGCCGAGCTGCGGCGCAGCTACCGGGGCATCCTCCTCAGCCTGGCGCGGCGCACCCAGTCGCTCGTACACAGGCAGCTGACCATCCTCGACGCCATGGAGCGCCGCGAGACCGAGCCGGGCGAGCTGGCCGACCTGTTCCGCGTCGACCACCTGGCCACCCGGATGCGGCGCAACGCCGAGAACCTCATCGTCCTGTCCGGCGCCTCCCCCGGCCGCGCCTGGCGCCGGTCGGTGCCCATGGTGGATGTCGTACGGGGCGCGCTCGCCGAGGTCGAGGACTACACCCAGGTGACGTTGATGCCCATGGGTGAGGCCGAGCTGGCCGGACGGGCCATCGGCGACGTGATCCACCTGCTCGCCGAGCTCATCGAGAACGCGGTCTCCTTCTCCCCGCCGTACGCCTCGGTCCACGTCAGCGGCCAGGAGGTGGCCAGGGGCTACGTCGTTGAGATCGAGGACCGCGGCCTCGGCATGACCCCCGAAGACCTGGCCGAGGCCAACGACCGGATCGCGGACCCGCCCGAGTTCAAGCTGACCGGGACGCCCCGGCTCGGCCTGTACGTGGTCAGCCGCCTGGCCTCGCGCCACCAGATCCAGGTCACGCTGAAAGCCTCCCCCTACGGCGGCACGACCGTCATCGTCCTGATACCCCGCGAGCTGATCAACGGCGAGGTCGACACCGACATGGATCTCGGTACCGATTCCGACGCGCTGCCCGGCAGGCAGCTCCCCCCCGGCACGACGCAGGGCCAGCCGGGCAGGCACCGCACGACCGGGGAGTTCCCCGTGCAGGCCGGCGGCCCCCGGGATCCCGGTCCGTTCCTGCTGACGGCGGTCCCGAACTGGGACGACGATCGGAGCGAGCCCATGCCGGTCGTCCCCGCGCAGGGCCAGGCGGATCACGGGCCGTCCTCCCTCACGCAGGCGCCCTCGTACGACCAGGAGGCGTTCGAGCCGTCGTCCCTCGGGACGTCCGTCTTCGACCAGCCCTCCCGCGGGGACTCCAGCGAGCCCGAGGAGTACACCCCCTCCGGCCTGCCCCGGCGCGTCGCCCAGGCGCACCTGGCCCCGGAGCTGCGCCGCGAGCCGGCCCCCGCCCCCGGCGACGCCACGGAGGACGACGACGACGACCTTTCCCCCGAGGATCTCCGGCGGCTGATGGGATCCTTCCAGAGCGGCACCGAGCGCGGGCGGTCGGAGGCCGCCAGGTTGCCGCGCCGCCTGGACCCCGACCCGGGGCCGGGCGACGAGCCGCCGACGCGCTACCAGTAAGGGTTTGGATCTTCTCCTGGCAGGTAGGCCGTGGAGATCGACCAGACGACGCAGTGAACAGTGTGAGCCGGTAAAAGAGGACAGCGAGTGATGCAAAGGACCAGTTCCCCCGCCGATCTGACCTGGTTGCTGGACGACCTGGTCGCGCGGGTGAGGGAAGCCGAGCACGGGATCGTCCTGTCCACCGACGGACTGCTCCTGGCCACGTCGCGAGGTCTCGGCCAGGCCGACGCCGAGCACCTGTCGGCCGTGGCGGCGGGGATCCAGAGCCTCGCCCAGGGGGCCAGCGAGCGCTTCGGCGGCGGGGCCGTACGTCAGACCATCATCGCGCTGAAGTCGGCGTATCTGGTGGTGACGGTGGCGGGCGAGGGCGCGTGCCTGGCGGTCCTGTGCGCGCACGACGCCGACGTGGGCCTTGTCGCCTACGAGATGGCCATGCTCGTGACCCGGGTCGGTCAGTACCTCACCTCGCCGGCACGCTCGGAGACCCCTTCGCCAAGGAATGAGGGCGCCCGATGACGAGCCTCTCCGACGACCCCGCAGAGGAACAGTGGCTCGACGACGAGGCCGGACGGATCGTCCGCCCGTACGTCATGACGCGCGGGCGCACGCAGCCGAGCCGGGGTCAGATCGACCTCATCACCCTCGTGGTGACCATCAACCCGGGGATCTCGGCGGAGCCGGGCCTTGGGCCCGAGCACCACACCATCGTCAGGCTCTGCGAGCGGCCGCTGTCGGTCGCCGAGATCGCCGCCCACCTGGACCTGCCGGCGGGCACCGTCCGGGTGCTGCTCGGCGACCTCGTCGACCGGGGCTTCGTCGCCATCCAGGAGCCCGTGCGCGAGATGGACGTTCTCGATCTGGAAACCTACAAGGCGGTGCTCAATGGACTCCGGACGCTCTAACCGCGACATCGGACGGGTGAAGCTGCCCACCGCGATCAAGATCCTGATCGCGGGTGGGTTCGGAGCGGGGAAGACGACCATGGTCGGCTCGGTGTCGGAGACCCGGCCGCTGCGCACCGAGGAGCTGCTGACCGACCGGGGCGTCGGCGTCGACGACCTGTCGGGGGTGGAGGCCAAGAAGACGACCACCGTCGCCATGGACTTCGGCCGCATCTCGATCGGCGACGCCCACGTGCTCTACCTGTTCGGCACCCCGGGCCAGGAACGGTTCTGGTTCGTCTGGGACGAGCTGGCACTGGGCGCGATGGGCGCCGTGGTGATCGCCGACACCCGCCGCCTGGCCGACTGCTTCCCTTCGGTCGACTACTTCGAGCGGCGCGGCACGCCGTTCGTCGTCGCGGTGAACTGCTTCGAGGGCGCCAAGCGCTACGACCTCGACGAGATCCGGATGGCCCTGGACCTGGGCCCGGACATCCCCGTCGTGCTGTGCGACGCGAGGCAGAAGGATTCGAGCAAGAAGGTGCTGGTCACCCTGGTCGAGCACGCCATGGACACCCGCACGCGCAAACCCCTCCCCACCCAGACCCCCGCCACCCGCTGACCTCGGCCCATCCCCTCTACCATCGGCCTTCGCGACCCACCGGCCTCAGTGCATCGCCTCCGCCAGCCACACCCCAAGCTCGTGGACCCCGAGCTCACCCCGCCGCACCGAGTCGAGCACGTCCACGGCGCTCGCCGGATCGACCTTCGGCATGAGCACGCCGTTCACGCTCAGGTATCGCATGGCGACTATCCAGGCGAAGGTGCGGTTGCGCTCGTCCAATGCCTCGACTCTCAGCAGACTGTGGAGAAGTGCGGCGGACTTCGCCGTGATGGCCGGGTAGACGTCGTCACCCACCACGGTTCCGCAGTGGCGTGCCTCCGCGGCGATCAGGGCTCCATAGTCGGCGACGTGGGGATCACCGGGCATCCCCTCCGCCAGGACCAGCATGGCCCGCATGTCCATGCCGCTCATCGCGACTCCAGCTCATCGAGCCAGTGGCCGTCACGTTCGAGGACCTCCGCGATGAACGCGCGCGCCGCATTCCGTTCGGTGTCGATGTCGCGGCTGATCAGGGAGGTGACATAGTCCTGCACCGTCTGCTTGCGATCAGCGGCACGCGCCCTGATCTGGTCGAGCATCTGGTCGGGAACCCGAATGTTCAACTGCTTCACTCCTTTAAGCTAGCCGCTGCTAGCAAGGACTCCTAGAAACAGATGGTAATCGTCCGGTCACGCTCGCGCACCGGGTCTCTCAGATGTGGGACTTTACCCCTACCGGATTCCGCAAGGGTGGCGAGCCGGTGCCGCCCAGGCCACCGCCGACCGGCAGAGCGCTTCGGGCCGACGTCCGTCAATAACATGATCTGGTGAACGAGAACTTGAAGATCTATGAGGCCTCAGCTAACGATGGGGATGTTCTGGGCGAGATCCACGTCGAGTCCTGGAAAGCCGCCTATGCTCCCTTCTTCGCCCCGGAGTTCTTCGCGCAAGCCCTGGAGCAGCGACGCTGCCAGTGGCACGACCGGATCGCCAAGGGCGAGGACAGCATCATGCTCGCCGCGCTGGAGGGGCGGCCACTAACCCTCTCCTTCTTCGGATCCTCGCCGGCCCGGACTGGTATGGCGCAGATTTTCAGCTTCTTCGGGCACCCCGCGGGCTGGGGTACTGGCATTGCGGGCGCCTTGATGACCGCGACCCTGCGAAGGCTACGCCAGGAGGGCTTCACCCACGTCCATCTATGGACGCTGCGCGATACACCGCAGTCACTCCGGTTCTATGCCAAGCACGGCTTCACGGACTCCGGTGAAGTCCGCGGGTACGACTTCGGCGATGGCAACCTGGTCGACCAGGTCGAGTACGAGCTCGCCTTGACCGAGGTTCAAGACCCGGACGCTGAAGAACGCTCACCGCGTCGGCCGTACTCCCCAGGTATGCGCGGTGGTTAGGCTGCGGGGGTGATCGACGAGATTCGTGCGCTGCTGACCCGTCACCTGCCCGGACGCGAGGTCCGATCGATCACCAAGCTGGGCGAGGGCTTGGACAACGTCGCTTACGAGGTCGACCGTGAGCTGATCGTCCGGGGAAGCAAGGAGACCGACCCGGCCGTCCGTGCCGAGACGATCCGGCGCGAGGCCGAGCTGCTCGAAGCGGTCGCCCGGTTGTCCCCTCTGCCGGTCCCCGAACCGGTGTTCGCCGACGTGGACGCGGGGTTCCTGGCGTACGTCAAGCTCCCCGGCGTTCCCCTCATCGGCCATCCGGTCGCCGAACCGGCGCGGCTGGCGGGCCCGCTCGGCGGATTCCTCAGCAGCCTGCACCGGGCGCCGGTGCAAGAAATGGAGAAGCTGGCGCCCAGGGAGTCCTACCCGCTGGTCTCCTGGAGAGACGACGCCGAACGGGACTACCGGAAGGTCGTGCGGCACGTGCCGGCCGTGGCTCGTCGTCTTGTCGAGGACTTCCTCGCACGCACCCCGCCCGCCGAGCCCCACGTCGCGGCGTTCTGCCACAACGACCTCGGCGGCGAGCACCTGCTCGTGAACGTACGGGCGAGCGCCATCACCGGCGTCATCGACTGGACCGACGCCGCCGTCACCGATCCGGCCTGCGACCTGGCGCTGATCTTCCGCGACCTCGGCCCGGAGGTCTTCGAGCCGACGCTCTCCCACTACGACGGCACCTTCGACGACGCCGACCGCGAGCGCGCCGCCTTCTACGCCCGCTGCTCGCTCCTGGAGGACCTCGCGTACGGCATGGCCGACGGGGCTTCCCGCTACAGGGACTCGGCTCTGGCCCACCTCACCGGGACCTTCACCCACTGACCGAGCCGCCGAGTGGGCGATTCCAAGAGGGAGCCGGGGGCCTCAGCCGTCGACGGTGACGGTGCTGTACTCGTAGCGGGTGTCGCCGTTCTCGTCTCCCTTGTGCTGACGGCCCGTCATGACCAAGGGGGCGAACGCCTGGATGGAGTGGTTGCTCTCCTTCATGGGCTCGGTCCAGTACCGAGAGGTGAGCCGCAGCTGAACTCCGCGCCAGTACAGCGCACCGGTGAGGTAGGACGTCAGGCCGTTCTCGTCGCCCAAGTGCCGCCTGCCGATGAGGACGTGGTCCGGGGGACTGGCGAAGTAGGAGTTGCTCTCCTTGCCGGCGGTGGTCCAGTTCCGGGTCTGCACGGAGACCGTTTCGCCGTTGATGCGGACCTGGCCGCACCGGTACCTGGTCCACCCGGTCTCGTCCCCCCAGTGGGCGCGGTCTATCAGCACCTCGCCGGCCGGGCAGGTGAAGGTGCTGTCAGGTTCCCTGATGGTCGTGAAGGCTCCGAAGATGACCTCGATCTTCGGTGCCGCGTCCGTGAACGCCACCGCCGACGCGGGGGCCGCGGTCAGGGTGGCCAGGGTGGCCAGGGTGGCCGCCGCCATCGCGACGGTCAGGGTCTTCTTGTACATGTCCAGGTCCTCCGGGTCGCGTCCCGCGTGTCCGACGTGCGCTCAGGGATCGATCACATCGTGGCCGTCACCGGACCGCCGGATCGTCCTCCTGCGAGGTGAGTGCCGGTCCGCCTCGGAGATGACTTCCGGCCCCTGAGCGAGTGATCACGCCTGATCGACCCTCAACGCGGGTCGTTGCTCGCCATCTGGGCGGCCCGGAGTTCCTCGTGCATCTCCCAGGGCGCCTGTGGGAGTACGTGTCCGGTCTCCATGAGGGATTTGAGGTTGGCCAGGACGGCCGGCCATCCGGCGGAGATCGTGTCGTAGTCGGCCTGGGTGGCGAGGTTCTCATGGGTGACGGTCAGGCGGATGATCTCACCGTAGGGCTCGATCTCGAACGTGACCTGCGACGGCTCGCCGAAGGTGATCACCAACCGCTTGGGTGGAACGGCCTCAAGGACCGTGCCTGCGACGTCGGCGATACCCGAACCGTCGGTGCGCCGGTGCTCCCAGGTGGAGCCCACCTGCCAGTCCGAGACGTTGCTGTGGCCCCAGTACTCGGCGGTGAGGTCGGCGTCGGTCAAGGCGTGCCAGACCTTCTCCGGCGTGCTCTGGATATAGGTGACGTACACGTAAGCCGGCTTGTCGGCCATGTCATGCTCCTCTGCTCGTCGCTTCAGGGCGCTCAGCGTTCGAAGACGCGGATGCTCGAACTTGTCGATCCACCGTTCCTGGATCTCGTGAAGGGGAACGGGGTTGAGGTAGTGCAGCTTCTCCCGCCCCCGCCGGACCGTGCTGACCAGGTTGGCCGCCTCCAGGACGGCCAGGTGCTGGGTTACCGACTGACGCGCCATGTCGAGGTGCTCGCACAGCTCGCCCAGCGTCTGCCCGTTGTGCTCGTGAAGCCTGTCCAGCAGGTACCGCCGGGTCTGGTCGGCCAGCGCCTTGAAGACCTTGTCCGTCTCTGCAACCACAGGCGAAATTATGCAGGCAATCACCTGCCTAATGTCAACGGCGCCAGCTAGGCCGAGCTACCCGGGCTCGGGGTGGAAGGCCAATTCGTTGCTGTTTGACGACAAATCGCCCCCGCGACCCATCCCTACGAACAGCCCAAACCTGGACAGAGTAGGGTCTTCCGGGTCATATATGGCGCAGGCAAGGAAGAGAATGATCGGCACCCCGGACGGTTTCCGCGCCGTACGCTGGGACATCCCCAGGGACCCCATGATCCTCGGAGACGTCCGGGGCATGGTCCGGCAGACCCTCATCAAGTGGCAGCTCGCCGTATCGAGTGATCTCACCGACGACATCGTGCTCGCCACGACCGAGGTGCTGAGCAATGCCGTCCTGTACGGGCTGCCGCCGATCCAGCTGACGCTCCGGGTGACGGGAGAGACGGTGTCCGCCGAGGTCAGCGACCATGGCACGGGACGGCCGGAGCGGAGCCCCGAGGACGACGACGCCGAGCACGGCCGCGGCCTGACCATCGTCGAGGCCCTGTGCGACGAGTGGGGCATCCTTCCCGATCAGGACGGCACGGGGAAGACCGTCTGGTTCCGCAAGAAGTGCCCGCATCCGGGCCACGAACCGCACGAGGGCGAGCACCAGGCAGAGACCCCCGGGTAAGGCACCGGCCTCGGCGCCGACCCCACCGCTGAACACCACCCGGCGCCAGAAGCCAGGCGAGGATCCCAACCTCTGGATCATCTCTACGAGCTCACTCGGGCCAGGCGGAGTTCTGGATCACCTCTACGAAGTCGATGTGTCTGAAGCCGGGGACGAAGTGTTCGAGGACGTCGGCGTTGACCGTGCCGAAGGTGGTGCCGGGGCGGTCCTTGAAGCCGTCGGTGAAGGCGGCGAGGATCTGGCGCTTGAAGTCGGGACGGGGGTGGGCGGCCGTGACCGCCGCGATGTCGTCCGGGTCGAGTTCGTCGTAGCCGATGCCGAGGACGTCGGTCTCGACCCCGGCCGTCACGAGCGCGATCTCCGGTTCGAGCCGGTACGGCACCTCCGGGGTGGTGTGCAGCGCGATGCCCTGCCACACCTTGCGGATGTCCTCCTCGGGGAACCCGTGCGAGGTGAGGAATCGGCGCGCCTCGTCGGCGCCGTCCATCTCGAACCGCTGGTCGGTACGGCGGTAGGTCTCGGTCAGCCCGAGGTCGTGGAACATCGCGCCGACGTACAGCAACTCCGGGTCCGCTTCGAGTCCGAGCCGCCGCCCTTTCAGCGTCCCGAAGAGGAAGACGCGGCGCGAGTGGTCGTACAGCAGCGGGGGCGCCGCGTCCCGGACGAGCTCGGTGGCCTCGTCCGCGAGCGCCGAGTCGGGAATGGTGACGCCCGCGATGGTCTCGCTCATCTCAGTGGTCTCCTCGCACGTCAGGCATGGGGGCGTGTCCTTGGCGCGTCCACTTCCCGCGACTGCCCGTGAGGGAGTGAGTGCCCCGTTCCGGGGTGGCGCTGTCTCCAGAAACGGGCAAGATCCGCTGAGGGTGGCATCGGCTCGCTCGGGCGGGTGATCTCGTCGCGCCGCCGGCCGCGGTCGTTGGGCTCGTACCGGGTAGGGGAATCCAGAAGGCTTCCGTGGGATGGGACGGCGGCCTAGTCTTTAGCAAGCGCTTGCTCGTATGGGCTCGAAAGGAGACCCCGCCGTGAAGAGGCCGTTCCGGTTCGCCGCCGTCATCCGCGAGGCCGACACCGCCAAGTCCTGGGCGGACAAGGCCCGGCGCCTGGAGGACTCCGGTTTCGACGTGCTGCTCGTCCCCGACCACCTGACGGGCCCGCGGTTCGCCCCCGTCGCCGCGATGACGGCCGCCGCCTGCGCGACCACGCGCCTTCGCGTCGGCACGCTGGTGTTCGCCAACGACTTCCGGCACCCCGCGGTGCTCGCCAAGGAGACCGCGACCGTCGACGTCCTGTCCGAGGGCCGCGTGGAGGTCGGCCTCGGCACCGGCTGGATGGCGGCCGACTACACCGCCGCCGGCCTCCCCCTGGACCCGCCGGGCGTGCGCGTGGACCGGCTCGCCGAGGGGATCGCCGTGCTCAAGGGGCTCTGGTCGGACGGGCCGTTCGGCTTCGAGGGCGAGCACTACCGGATCACCGGCCTCGACCAGCGGCCCAAGCCCGTGCAGCGGCCTCACCCGAAGCTGCTGCTCGGAGGCGGCGGGCCGCGCGTGCTGAGGCTCGCGGCCCACGAGGCGGACGTGATCAACCTGGCCAGGCTGGTACGTGCCGACGGTTCCGGTCCCGACGGAGCCGACTCCGGCCTGGACGCGTTCGTGAAGAAGATCGACATCGTCCGTACCGCCGCCGGTGAGCGTTACGAGGCGATCGAGCTCGGCACCAGCGTCCTGCAGGTCGGCGTACGCAGGTCCGAGGCCGCGTGGAGCGCCGCCGACTCCAGCGGGCAGGACGAGACGCCCCAGGTGCTGCTCGGCTCCCACGACGAGATCGTGGAGAAGCTCCGCCGCTGGCGCGACGAGCACGACCTCTCCTACTACGTCCTGCACAACGAGCCTGACCTGGACGCCTTCACCCCGATCGTCGAAGAGCTCGCCGGACGGTAGATGATGGTCCTATATGGACGAACTCATTCTCCTGCGTCACGGAGAGACCGAGTGGAGCCGGGACGGCCGGCACACCGGGCGTACGGACCTCCCGCTCACGCCCAAGGGTGAGGAGCAGGCCCGCGCCCTCGCGCCCGCACTGAAGGACGAGCGGTTCTCGCTCGTCCTGGTCAGCCCCGCGCTGCGCGCCCGGCGTACGGCGGAGCTCGCCGGGCTGACCGGGTACGAGCTCGACGCGAACCTCTGGGAGTGGGACTACGGAGGTTACGAGGGCATCACGACCGCCGATATCAGGAAGCGACGTCCCGGCTGGTACCTGTGGCGCGACGGCGTGATCCCCGGCGACGCCGAGCATCCGGGCGAGTCGATCGAGCAGGTCGCCGAGCGGGCCGACAAGGTGATCGCACGGGTCCTCCAGGCCGAGGGCACGGTGGTCCTGGTCTCCCACGGTCACTTCCTGCGCGTGCTCACCGCCCGGTGGCTCGCCCTTCCCCCGCGGGACGGCCGCTTCTTCACGCTCGACACCGGCACGATCTCCGTCCTCGGCTTCGAACACGAAGAACACGCCATCGCCCGCTGGAACGCCCCCGTACCGGGCCGCGATCTCTGACGCGATCCGCCGCCCGGCGGAGGGTCACGGGGCCAGGCGGGAGCCGGGGAAGGGGGCCAGGAGGGTCTCGCGCCAGGGGCCGTCGAGGAAGTTCCTCGCGCGCTTCGCCCAGTCGAGCAGGCGCGGGTCGGCCTCGACCTCGTCGTCCAGGCCGAGTGCGGCGTCCCTGGCCCGCTGGGTGGACAGGTGGTCGTCCAGGGACACGCCCCAGATCGTGACGACCTCGGTGTCGCAGAAGAGCACCTCGTACAGGCCGACGAGCCGGTGGCCGTGGTCGGCGAGGACGGGGGCTCGCTCCTCCTTCACGGCCGCGAGGTAGTCGAGGGCCGCTCCGGGTCGCACCTGGGCGCTCTCGAACAGGTAGAACGGCGCCGCGTACCCCTCGGCGAGCAGGGAGGCGACGGCCGGGCTGCCGTCCACGGCGCCGAGCGGGCGCGAGAAGGCCGAGAAGCGCAGGTCGTCGATGTCGGACAGGAAGAGCCTGTCGTCGACGCCGTCGTAGATGTTCATCATCTGGCGCCAGCCGCCGTCCCAGCCGCCGTGGCAGTCCCACAGCGTGACGGCCTTGAACTGGGGGTGGCCGGTGATGCCCACCGCGTAGAAGGCGCCGACCAGGTCGATCTCCCGTGACCGGATCGACAGGCCCTTGGTGAGCTCGGGGCGGTCGAGCCGCTGGTCTTCCTTCTTGTACCTGGTCAGCCAGGTGAGGTACTCAAGCGGCTTGCGCGAGTTCATCGGCCGGAAGTCGACCTCTTCGATCAGATAGATCCCACGGCGCATCGAGACCTCCAAAACCAAGCTAACGCTTGGTCGAAGACTAGCCTCGCGGCGGCGGCCGTACAAGAAGCCGTGAGCGGGCACGGGACGATCAGCGGTCGTGCCCGTGAGGAGAGGTCAGCCGGCGACGGGCTGAGGCTGGGGGCCCCGGCCGGTCAGCCATTCGAGCACCCTGTGGTGGCCACGGCGGGCGTCCTCGAAATGACCCCAGCGCCAGTATCTGGGCTGGTCCCTGACTCCCGTCACCCAGGTGCGGTAGGAGACGGGACGGGCGCCGTCCTCCTCGGTGGAGGCCGCGGACGCGACGCCGTACGTACGGATCACGACGCGGCCCCCTGGTGCGAACAGCACGTCGTCGGCTACGGGGTAGAGAGTCATCTGGTCCAGCATCACGGCCCCCACGAGAACTTCAGGAAGTGGACAGACCCAGTGTGCCGGATCGATGAACGACCCCGGTTACACGATCGGCGCTCTCCGGTTAACCGGACTCGCGATATGTGAACAGGGTGTTACGCGACCAGATTGTCGAACTCGCCATCCTTGACGCCGAGCACGAGCGCCCGGATCTCGTCTCGGGTGTAGATGAGGGCTGGACCGTCCGGGAAGCGCGAATTCCGGACGGCGACGCCCCCGTCGGGGAGTTTGGCAAGCTCGACGCAGTTACCCTGCGAGTTGCTGTGAACACTCTTTCGCCACGCGACGCCGGTTAGGCTCGTGGCCGGCATTCCGTTATACGGCTGGTTCATCTAGGTCTCTCTAAGTATGTCGCCGAGTATCTCGGCAGTGCCCCCGGGAGTTGTGCTCTCGATGCACAGCTGTTCCATGGCGGTGAGGTACGGATCAATGTCCTCACGCTTGTCCAGATAGAGGGCACCCCACAGCTGCTCGACGTAGACCACGTCCGACAGGTCGGACTCTGGAAAACGCAGGATGGTGAACGCTCCACCCTCGGCCGCATGCATACCGAACTGGAACGGCATCACCTGCAATGTGATGGCCGGCAGGCTCGCGACCGCCATCAGGTGCTGCAGCTGCTCATACATGATCTCCTTGCCGCCGATGGGCCGCCTCAGAGCGGCCTCGTCGATGACAGCCCAGAGTTTCGGTCCGTCCTCACGGGTGAGACGTTCCTGCCGCTGCATACGCAGATGCACACGGCGCTCGATCTCCTCCTCCGTGACGTCGGGGTACCCGAGCCTGATCACCGTCCGGGCGTACGCGGCGGTCTGCAGGAGACCCGGGACGAACTGCACCTCGTAGGTGCGGATCACCGAGGCCGCCTCTTCGAGCCCGACGTACGTCGAGAACCATGTGGGAAGCAGGTCGCTGTATTTGTGCCACCATCCGGGAGTATTGGCCTCACGGACCATTTCGAGCAGCCCACGGCGATCGGCGTCGTCGTTGACGCCATAGAGCGTGAGCAGATCCTCGACATCACGCGTCTTGAACCCGACCCGTCCGAGCTCCATCCGGCTGATCTTGGACTCGGAAGCGCGGATGTGGAATCCCGCGACCTCACGGGTTAGCCCGCGTTCCTCACGCAGCCTGCGTAGGCTGGCGCCCAACATGATGCGCCGAACCGTTGAGCCGGAACCAGGCGGGTCGATGGACACGTGCTTTCCTCCGGTTGTGGACTGGTTCACAGTCTGTCAAAGATCGCGCGTGTGGACCCCCTTCGGTCTTACTTCCCGTGGCCCACCGTACCGGTTGCACGGGCCTTCTGCACGTGCATTCGCTCTTGCACCTGCACACGAGTTTGCACCATCATGATCTCGTGCACTCCACGGACCTGACACGTGGGCAAACCCAGTGGTCGGCCAACGATTGGTGGCCTCCCGCCGGCTGGTGGCCCCACCCAGCGCGCGACCTCACGCCCCCTGGAGCCGGCACGGCCAGTGCCACTTTCGTGCTCCCTCCACGGGCCGAATCCGTGCATTCGGCGCGCAGCTTCGCCGCCGGCTGCCTCGCCGGCTGGGGCATGGGCGACGCGGTGGAGGACATGGAGCTGATCGTGTCCGAGCTCGCCACCAACGCGCTGCGTCACGGCCTGGTGCTCGACCCGCGCAACCTCCGCCGGAGCGCGTGCGAGCCGATCCGGATGTCGATGATCCGCAGGGACTCGCTCGTGGCGTGCGTCTTCGCCGACCCGGGCTCGGCGGCGCCCGTCATGCGGAACCCCTCTCCGCTGGAGCCCGGCGGCATGGGGCTGCACATCGTGGAGTCGATGAGCCTGAGATGGGGCTGGAACCCGCTGCTCCCGTACGGCAAGGTCGTCTGGGCCGTGCTCAAGAGCTGACGACCGGCGGGCAGGACGGCCCCGGAGAGTGACCACCTGGTGAGGATGCCGTCACATCACGGAAGTCGCCGAGCTTTTCCGCATTGAATGCCATACTCAAACAAATCGAACAGCTCGGCCGTGCCGCCGGAGGATCCCCGGCCGGCACGCCGGGCGGTTCGCGGAACACATACAGCGCGACACACAGAGCGCGACCACATACAACGCGACCACGTACAACGCGACACAGACAGCCGATCACCCACAGCGGCAACGGCGCCGCGACTCCCGTGACGCGGCAGGCGGCGCCCGCCTGCCCGCTCGACGAGCTCGTCACGGACCCCACGACATGCCCTCAGGCCTCCCGGCCTCCTGCGGGGGTCGGCTCGCGGCTGACCTGGCCCCAGAGCGCGCCCCGCTCGTACAGATCCGCGGAGAAGATGTTGATCTCGGGGTTCATTGATTCCGGTTCTATTCTGCTACGTCGATCCCGTCGGACGGGTGCTCTGCATTACGGTGTCTTCTTGGTGACTCCCGCGAGACCTTCGAGAGACTGTGATGGATGATCACCTGCTCGACTGGTTGACGACCCTTGACGAAGAGCGGCTCTCCCGCGTCCTGGCCAATCGCCCGGACGCGATCGCCGCGCCCTGGCCGCGCCGCCTCGACACGCTCGCACGGCGCCTGAGCGACGACTTCGCCGTCATGGAGGTCATGCGCGGCCTCCCCCTGCCCCCGCTGGAGATCCTCCAGGCCTCCCTGGTGATCGGCGACCGCGCCGGCGGCGACGAGCTCGCCCGCTTCCTCGGGGTGACCGCGGCGGAGGTCCTGCCCTGGCTCGACAGCCTGTTCGACCACGCCCTCGCCTGGCCGGGGCCGGACGGCCGCCTGCACCTCGCCGAGGCCGTCGCCCGGTGGTGGACCGCCCCGTGCGGGCTCGGCGACCCCCTTGTCACCTACCTCGACTCCTGGACCGTGAACGCCGAGGGACTGCGCCGCATGAGCCGCACTCTCGGGCTGCCGGCCCAGGGCGGCAGGCGCCAGCTCATGACGCGCGTCGCGGCGGCTCTCGGCGACGCCGACCGGCTGGCCGCGCTGCTGACCGGCGCACCCGACGGCACGGTCAGCCTGCTCGACGAGTTCGCGTGGGACGGGCCGGTGCGCGGCGTCGAGGGCAACCGCTTCGTCTCCCCCGGCTCCCCCGAGAAGTGGGCGGCCGACCGGGGGCTGCTCTACCGCACCCAGTGGGACATCGCCGAGATGCCCCGCGAGGTCGCGCTCGCGCTGCGCGGCCCCGACTACCATCCTCCCTTCACCCCCGAGCCGCCCGAGCTCGGCGCGGTCCCCGCCGATCCCGAGGCCGTCGACCACGCGCTGTGCCTGGCCGCGCCGCACGCCGTCGACCGGGCGGCCGCCCTGCTGGAGAACACCGACAAGTTCCCGCTCCCCCTGCTCAAGGGAGGCGGCGTCGGGGTGCGCGAGGTGCGCCGGATCGTCAAGGAGAGCGGCTGCACCGAGGAGGAGACCCGGCTGCTGCTGGAGGTCTGCGCCGTGGCCCGGCTGCTGGCCTGGGACGAGGCGGCGGGCGGCCTCATCCCGACCAAGCGGTTCGACGCCTGGCGGCTGGAGGACGCCCCCGCGCGGCTGCGGGTGCTGCTCGCCGCGTGGTGGCGCATGGAGCGCTCGTCGCTGCGCCGCACCGCCGGCAGGTATCCCACGGTGCTCAGCGACGACCCGGCAGGGGAGACCGTGGCCCGCATCCGCTGGGCCGTGCTCGCCACGCTCGCCACGCTCCCCCCGGACACGGCGTTCGCGAGCCTGCCCGAGCTCGTCCAGGCCGTGCACTGGCGGGCCCCGCTGCTCGACGGGGTGCTCCTGGCCGAGTGCTGCCCCGCCATCCTGGAGGAGGCGCGGCTGCTCGGGCTCGTCACCTGCGACGCGCTGACCAGTCTCGGCCGGGCGCTGGCGACCCTCGGCTCGGCCGTGGCCGGCGACGAGCAGGACGAGACGGTGCCCGAGATCGAGCGTGACCCCGGCCTGGTCGAGGCCTCGGTGCACGCGCTCGCGAGCGCGCAGCGCACCGCGCTCTTCGGGGCCGACCTGACGGCCGTCGTGACCGGGCCCCCCGCCGCCGAGCTGTCGGGCCTGCTCGACCGGGCCGCCGATCGCGAGTCCCAGGGCGCGGCGTCGGTGTGGCGGTTCACCGCCGCCAGTGTGCGCCGTGCGCTGGACGCGGGGTACTCCGCCGAGTCGCTGCTGGAGGAGCTCCGTACGGCCGGCACCCTCCCGCAACCGCTGACCTACCTCGTCAAGGACGTGGCGCGGCGGTACGGCGAGGTCACGGTGACCACGGTCGGCTGCATCATCCAGGGCTCCGACCCGGGTCTGCTGGCCGAGATCGCCGGGCACCGCCGCCTCGCCAGGCTCGGGCTGCGGCTGCTGGCGCCCACCGTTCTCGCCGGCACCGCTCCGGCCGACCGTACGCTCGCCGCGTTGCGCGACGCCGGGTACGCGCCGGTGCCGGTGGACGACACCGGGGAGATCGCGATCAGGCGCGAGCCGCAGGGCGGGCGGCTGATCCTGCTGCCCGGCGGGCGGGTGGCCGAGCTGGAGGAGCCGCAGGGCCCCATCGCCGAGCCCCCTCCCGACCCCCGCGAGCACGCCCGGCGCCTGATGGAGACCCGGGAGCAGGAGCGTCACACCGGGCAGACCTGGGCGGTGATCGGCCGCATGGCGACCCGCCTGCCCACGGCCCAGCAGTCGCTGCTCGGGTTCGTCGTCGACCGGGGAGTACGCGCGCTCATCACCCTCTCGGACGGCCTCACCGCGACGATCAGCCACGGCGAGCTGCGGCGCGGCGTGCTGGACGCCTGGTGCGAGGAGGCGGGCGACTACCTGGAGTTCCCGCTGGCCGAGATCTCCTCGGTGACGAGCGGCTGACCGGGAGCGACGGCAGGCACGTAAGCCATGGAAGGTCTCAGACGCGGGAAGGGCTCCCTGACCTGCGTGGTCGCCGAGAACGGCATGAGTGCCGCGCTGCTGGGCACAGGGAGACGGACAACCGGCGCGTCCGCCGTCCCCGACGGCCCGAGGGTGGGGCACAGACATGGACTTACTCGGCATTCACGGCCCGATGGGCCGGATGGGGCCCTCTTCGTTCCATCGGGCGCTCATCGGGTGGGAGGACCTGCTCGCGAGGATGACCTCGGGGGTCCACCTCCGGCACCGGTGGACCCCCGTGGAGACCATCGGGTACGTGGTCACCCAGCGGTGCCGCACCTGCGACAGGACCCGCGTGCGGGTGTCCGCCTACGCGGACCGGAACGCCTGAGAACCGCAGGCCAGGACGCCTGAGGACGGCGGGCTGGAACGTCTTCGGACCGCCGGCCGGAACAGGCCGGAACGGCTTTCGGAGCTACGGGCTGAGCGTGAGCGTGTTCACGGCGTCCTTCCGCACTGCCGGCTCGGTCTGGCGCATCGGGGTCGCGTCGCCGTCGGCCCAGATCGGCGCCTGGTCGTCGTAGTTCGCGTGGAAGGCGTGCCCGGACGCGCCCGTCAGGTTGGCCCAGCGCGATCGGTCCAGGTCGGCGAGGTCCACGACCATCCGCATCGACGGCACCCAGTTGACCTCGTATCCCTCGGTGGCGTCCCAGCCGGTCGCGTCGACCGCGTCCTTGCCCCCGGCGAGCTTCAGCGGGCCCCGGTTGAACAGCCACTCGACCGGGCCGATGCCCGAGGTCCCGAAGGTCTCGTTGGTCAGCTCAAGCGTGTGCAGGTCGCCCCAGTGCCAGTCCGCGGGCAGGTCACCCAGCGCCGTCCTGAGCTCCTCGGTGGCGTCGGTCATCGCCGCACGCAGCATGTCGTCGCGGGTCTCGGCCCTGTCCTTGGTGCGCGCGTCGTCCCACCAGGGGTCGGCGGGCTTGTCGAGCAGTGAGCGCACCACCTCGTACCAGCGGTCGCCGCCGCCCGCGTGGCCGCCTTCGGGCAGCTCGTCGTCGAAGGTGCGCTGGAGCAGGTGGCGCCAGACGGCGTTGAAGTAGGCCGCCCCTGCGGAGTCACGGCTCTGGGTGAAGTCCCACGCCGCGAGCAGGTCCTTGATCTCGCCGTCGCCGTCGAGGGGGATGCCCGCCCGCAGCAGGTACGGCACGAGGACGGGCGCCAGGGTGTTGGACGAGTCCATCTGGATGTCCCGCATCGTCGCGACCGAGATCTTCCCCTTGGCGGTGGCCTGCTCGATCCGGTCCACGATGCGCTGGGAGCGGTAGCCGTAGGACCAGTCGGAGGTCAGGAACCGGCTGTAGGTGGGGCCGGCGGCCGCGTTGTTGGCGGTGGCGATGAACCCCTCCTGCGGGTTGTACGCCATGGGCAGCTCTTCGAAGGGGATGAACCCGGTCCACTCCTCGTCACCGGTCCATCCCTTCGCGGGCCACCGGCCGTCGCCCTTGGACCTGACGGGGATCCGCCCGGGAGCCTGGTAACCGATATTGCCGTCTACATCCGCATAAATCATGTTCTGGGCGGGTGCCTCGAAGTACGACGCGGCCTTCCTGAACTGGTCGAAGTCCGACGCCGTGTCGAGCAGCAGCAGGGCGTCGGCCGTACGTCCGGGGTCCAGGGCCGTCCAGCGGAGGGCGACCTCCACGTCGTACCCGGCGGCCGGGAGCTTGCCGGTCTCCCCCGCCTTCGCCCCCGTCGCCTTCTCCCCCGCGTTGGCGGCGGCGCCGGGCAGGGCGTCCCCCGCGCCACCGAGCACGCCGGAGATGACGGGCCCGTGCTTGGTCGACCGTACGGTCAGCCTCTCGGAGGGGCGGCCGGCGACCTTGATCTCCTCGGTGCGGGTCTCCATGGGCAGCCACTCGCCCCTGGCCTCGTAGGTCTCCCCCTTGGTGCGCTCCAGGTAAAGATCGGTGACGTCGGGGCCGAGGTTGGTGAAGCCCCAGGCGACCCGGTCGTTGTGCCCGATCACGACCCCGGGGAGGCCGGAGAAGGTGTAGCCGACGACGTCGTAGGGGCACGCGGCGGACTTCACGCGGCAGTGCAGCCCGGCCTGGTACCAGATGGACGGGATGCGCGGCCCGAGGTGCGGGTCGTTGGCCAGCAGCGGCTTGCCCGTGTCGGTGTGCGCGCCGCTCACGACCCAGGAGTTCGAGCCGATCCCCGCGTGGTCCGCCCCGCCGGTGCCGAGCGGCGAGGGTACGGCTCGCAGCGTCCGCGACACCTCGGCGAGCGCCCGCGACTCCACCGTGCCCGGCGTCGTCCCCTCGGGGGCCTTCGCCATGGCCGTGGGATCGAACCCGCCGTCCCGTACGGCTCCCGTCGTGACGATCGGCTGGTGCCGGTCGAACGGGTAGGCAGGGAACAGCTCGTTCACCCGGTCCACGGGCACCGCGGAGGCGTCGACGGCGCGCTCCAGCTCGTCGTCCATGTTGGAGCGCAGGTCCCAGGCCATCCCCTTGAGCCAGGCCAGCGAGTCGGCGGGGGTCCACGGCTCGGGTGTGTAGGAGCCGTTGGTCAGCTTGAGCACGGCGTATTCGAGGCTCTTGTCGGCGAAGCCCTGGTGCTGCCCCATCCAGGCGTTGACGCCCGCCGCGTAGTCGTCAAGGGCTTGGCGCGTGCCGGGAGCGAGCAGGCTCACCTCCCGCTCCGCCGTACGCCGCCAGCCGAGCGTGCGCACCACCTTGTCCACGTCGAGCGTGGACGCGCCGAACAGCTCCGACAGGCGCCCGGCTGTGGTCTTGCGGCGGAAGTCCATCTCCCAGAACCGGTCCTGGGCGTGGACGTACCCCTGTGCCCTGAAGAGGTCCTCCGGGTTGTCCGCGTAGATCTGCGGGATGCCGTACCGGTCGCGCAGGACGGTCACCTTCGCGCTCAGGCCGGGGAGCCGGAGCTCGCCGTCGAGCTGCGGGAACGACCTTCGTACCGTCCAGACACCCACCCCGGCGAGGACGATCGCCGCCACCAGGACGGCCGCGAGGATGCGCGCCCCCCATCGGAGCGGACGCGGGAACCGAGCAAAGGGGGCGATCCTCAAGATTCACGGCCTTTCACGCCATGTGCGCATCACAGTATCGGGGGCCGCTTATGTGCGATTGATTACCAAGGGGCCGCTGTTCGGCAAACCTCAAGCCCTGGACGCTGCGACAATCGCGGCATGATCGACGAAACCATCCCGAAACGGCGATGGCTGTGGGTGACCGTGCTGGTGTGGCTGCTCGTGGCGCCCTTCGCGGCGTGGACGGTGCTGCGCCTCGCCGGATGGGACGTCGGGCTGTACTGGATCCAGCTCATCGCCTTCACCCCGCTGGTCGCCGCCGCCTCGCCGGTCGCCCTCCTGGTCGCCCTGGTCCTGCGCCGGTGGCCGGCGGCGGTGGCGGGCGCGCTCGTGACGGCCGTGCTCGGGGCCTGCGTGCTGCCGAGGGCGCTCGCGGAGGGCAACCCGCCGGCGGACGGGCCGGAGCTGCGGGTGATGTCCACCAACATGGCGGTCGGCGCGGCGTCCGCCGGGGAGATCGTCGGCCTGGCACGGCGGCTGAAGCCGGACGTACTGCTGGTACAGGAGCTCACACCCGCCGCCGTGGAGGTTCTGAAGAAGGCCGGCCTCGACGAGCTGCTGCCGAACCGGACGGGCTCTCCGGCCAACGGACCCTGGGGATCGGGCATCTACGCGCGGTTCCCGCTCCGCGCGGCGTCCGTGATCACCTACGGGAACTTCCGGCAGGCCGATGCCATCGTGCGGGTGCCCGGCGGTCCCGAGGTGTACGTGGCGTCGGTGCATCCGTGCGCGCCACGCTTCGACTACAAGGTCTGGTGCTGGGCCAAGGGCCTGCAGGCGCTCCCCGCCGCCGAACCGCGCGGGGTCGTACGCGTCCTGGCCGGCGACTTCAACGCCACGCTCGACCACGGGGCGCTGCGGCGGCTGCTCGGCACGGGCTACCGGGACGCCGCCGACGTCACCGGGCAGGGCCTGTCACCGACCTGGCCCGCGAAGGGGTGGAAGCCGATCCCGGGGGTCACGCTCGACCATGTGCTGACCGACCCGCGCGTCGCGATCCGCGCGTACAGCACGCACCTGGTGCCCCAGACCGACCACCGCACGGTCTTCGCCCGGCTGGTGCTTCCGCGAGCCTGAGCGTTCCCGTCAGCCCAGGCCCGGCCGAGCGTCCAGGCCGGGCATGGCGTGCAGGCCAGGTGTGCGTGCGGGTCGCGTTCGCGGGCGGGAAACGGTCAGGGGCCGGTTTTGCGGCCCACCCCGCCGACCAGCCATGCCTTCTCCGGGCGGTGGACGTTGAGGGGGTTGTCGGGGCGCCACTGCCGTATGTAGACCAGCCCGGGATCGACCAGCTCCATGCCGTCGAAGAAGCCCAGGACCTGGTCGCGCGTGCGGCCGTCGCCCTCCGTGCGGCCGAAGACCCGGTGGTAGATGTCCACGATCGGCGCCGCCGCCTCGGGACGGGAGTCGAAGACCGCGTGGATGACGACCAGATGGCTGCCCACCGGCATCAGGTCGCGCAGCTCGGCCACGCGCTTGAAGGGGCCGTCCTCGTCGGGGATGAACTGCAGGGCGCTGATGACCACGACGGCGAAGGGCCGCTCGACGTCGATCACCCGCCGCAGGCCGGGATCGGCGAGCAGCTCGGCGGGGTGGAGGATGTCGCCCTCGACGACGCCGGTGCGGTCGTCGGTGGCGAGCAGCGCACGGGAGTGCGAGAGCACGACCGGATCGGTCGACACGTACACCACACGGGCGTCGGGTGTCAGCGACTGGGCGACCTGGTGGGTGTTCCGCTGGCCGGGGATCCCCGCTCCGACGTTGACGAACTGCGTGACGCCCTGCTCCACGAGGTAGTGGATCACCCGGTCCTGGAAGGCCTGGCTCTCCCTCGCCATCGTGCGGATCTCGGGGGCCACGGCCAGGATCTGCTCGGCGGCCTCGCGGTCGGCGGCGAAGTTGTCCTTCCCGTCGAGGAAGTAATTGGCGATTCGGGCGTAATTGGGAGCGCTGATGTCCAGGCTCCCCGGCGCCCGCCTGGTCTCGTCAGTCACGCTTCAGCCCCTCAGCGACGCACGGGATCACGAGCAATGTAACGGTCGAGGTGCGGCGAAACACCATCAAGACCCCCACAAACACCCGAATCCATCCCAGGCACCCAACATGTACATATTACGGTCCTACGCCCTCATGACTCCCGCTTTGATAGATAACAATCCTACCGAAAAACGGGCAGTAGCGGACATAGCACTTAATACCGGCATTAGACCATCAGGAGACCTTCACCGAGGTGAAGCGGGTCTCGAAGCCCTCGCCCACGGGAGCCGCGCACATGATGCCCGCCAAGGCCGGGACCGACGGCGGGAAGTAGGCGAGACGGAGCATGGTGAGCGGATCGGCGCCGTCGAGCCCGTACCTCACGATCACGGTGTCGCCCTCGCGCGCCAGTTCCAGGCTCACCGACTCGACCGGACCGGAGACCGGCAGGATGGACCAGTCGGAGAAGTCCCTGGTCACCACGGTACTGATGTTGATCTTCCCGTCGACGTACTCGACGCCCGCCTTGATCCAGTTCTTCTCGTCGACGCGGAGCACCGCGCCCGCCTGGTCGTACTGCTCGGCGTAGGACGCCTGGAAGGTCGTGGTCACGCGCAGGTCTCCGGAGACGACCTTGCCGAACATGTGGGCGGTGTCGTAGGTGTACCCGTAGTGGGTGATCCGCCAGGCGTCGGTGCGCGCGTCGGCGGTGACCCGGAGATCCTCACCCGCCGACCACTTGGCGGGCTCGTTGACCCACTGCCATCCGCTGAAGTCCTCGGTCATCGTGCCTCCTTGCGGTCACCCTACAGATCATGTCAATGGGAGCGCTCCCAGCGCATGGGGCACGACGAAGTCGCGTCACCCTCCACCCCGAGGCCGAATAAGCTGCGAAGGTGGCTGACCCGAAGTTCGAGATCCAGATGCTCCATGACCGTGTCATGGTGAAGGTCGAGCCGGAGTCCGAGGAGCGCCGCAGTTCGGCGGGCATCGTCATCCCGGCCACCGTCACGATGGCGAACCGGCTGGTGTGGGGTGAGGTGTGCGGCGTCGGCGCGAACGCCCGGCTGGTCAAGGTGGGTGACAAGGTGCTGTTCAACTCCGAGGACCAATACGAGGTCGAGGTACACGGCCAGGTCTACCTCGTCATGCGCGAGCGCGATCTGCACGCCCTGGCCACCCCGCAGTCCGAGCAGGGCACCGGCCTGTACCTCTGACCCGCTGTTCGCGTCGCCTGTGACCGGCTTCCTCCGTCGCGTCACCTCTGGCCGGCTTCCCTCCGCCTTCGCCTCCTGTGACCGGTTCACCCGCCACCCGGACCGTGATCGCCGGGTACCGTGATCACTTCCGAGGGGGAAGGACCGGGAGGGACCGATGCCGGACATCACGCCGTTGCTTCATGGAGACCCGCACGAGGCGGGCGGGTACCGGCTGGAGGGACGCCTCGGCGCCGGCGGGCAGGGGGTGGTGTACCTCGGGCGCGGGGCGGGGGGCGAGCCGGTCGCGGTCAAGCTGCTCCGCGCGGGCCTGACGGCCGGCGAAGAGGACCGCCACCGCTTCGCCCGCGAGATCGCGGCCGCGCGCCGGGTCGCGCCGTTCTGCGTGGCCCAGGTGCTCGACGCCGATCCGGACGCCGCCCAGCCCTACGTCGTCACCGAGTACGTCCCCGGCCCCTCGCTGGCGCGGGCCGGTATCCGTTCCGGCCCGGACCTGCACCGCCTGGCGATCGCGACCGCCACCGCGCTCGCCGCGGTGCACGAGGCCGGGATCGTCCACCGCGACTTCAAGCCGGCGAACGTCCTGCTGGGCCCGGACGGGCCACGGGTGATCGACTTCGGCATCGCGCGGGCGCTGGAGGGCTCGGCGACGCTCAGCAGCCACATCGTCGGCACCCCCGCGTACATGGCCCCCGAGCAGCTCGCGGGGGCGTCGATCGGCCCGGCCGCCGACGTCTTCGCCTGGGGCGGTGTGATCGTGTACGCGGCGAGCGCGCGCCCGCCGTTCGGCGAGGACACGCTGCCCGCGGTGATGAACCGCATCCTCACCGCCCCGCCCGACCTCGGACCGCTCACAGAGCCTCTGCGGTCGATCGTCGCCGACGCCCTCGGCAAGGACCCGGCCACCAGGCCGACGATGATCGACATTCACCTGCGCCTGCTCGGCCGGGCCGTCCCCGCCGCCGAACCGTCCCCGGCCGTCCTTCCGCCGGCCGTCCCTCCACCCGCCCTACCTCCCTCGGGCTTCCCTCCGCACGCGACACAGCCCACGGCCCCCCCTCCGCACGCGACACAGCCCGCGGCGCCTCGCCGGCGCCGGCGAGTGGCGGTCGCCGGCATGACTCTGGCGGTGCTGGCGGCCGGCGCCACCGCGGTGGTGCTCCTGCCGGCCATCCGCGGGAAAGCTCCGGGCATCACCGCCACGACCTCCGACCTCACCTCGGCGTCCACGACCCCGCCGTCGATCCCGTCCATGTCCGCGACGATCGCCGGATCCACCGTCGTGACTCCCGGTCCCACCCCATCCACCACAGTGCCGGCGAGTCCCACTGCGACAGCCGCCACTCCCAGTGCCTCACCCAAGGCCGCCACGTTCCCGGCGAGGTTCGCGGGGGTGTGGCGCGGCAAGATCAGGTGGGATCCGGGAGCCGGCGACTTCCTCGTCCTGACGGTCAGGCGCGGCGGCAGGACGATCACGGAGACATACCCTGGCGCCTGCACGGGAACATCGAAGCTCGTGCGGATCAACGGGGACATCGCGACACTCAAGCGGGTGAGCATGCGCGGCTCCTGCGTACGCAACGGCACGATCACCCTGTCCCTCACCGCGAACGGCAGACTGGAGGTCGCCTACTCGGGCCTCGGGGAGAGCGAGTACACCCGGGGTGAGCCCTTCACCATGTACGGCGAGCTGAAGCGGGACTCCTGAGCCGGGTAGCCCCCTTTCGGGTCAGCCGAGCGGGTTCAGGCAGTTGATCCGCCCGTGTGAGGACGAGGTGTCCAGCTCGTCGAGCACCATCCTCTGGACGACGGGGTCGACGATCACGCCTAAGTGGGCGCTGAAGTCGAGCGGGCAGGAATCCTGGAGCAGGAGGTTGCGCACCCCGGGCCCGCGGAGGTACGCCGAGGTGTACGGGGTGACCACCTCGTCGAACATGGTCGTGATGACCGAGTAGTCCACGCCCGGTACCGTGTCGCCGCCCGCGTTCAGGTTCGCCAGGAACCCGGAGCCGGCGATCTGCTGGCCGCAGGCCGGGCAGGCGTCGGTGACCGGCCCGGTGAGGCCCAGCAGGTCGCCGAGCACGACCAGGCCGCTCAGGCTGGTGCCGTGGTTGGAGGGCACGATGCCGACCAGCTTCCGCACCTTGGCCGCGCCGCCGAGGAACTTGAGGTAGTACCGGGGCATCATGCCGCCCTGGGAGTGTCCGACGATGTCCACCTCGGGCACCTGGGTCGCCGCGAGCACCCGGTCGACGAAGGCCGACAACTGCCCGGCCGACCGGGCGATGTCCCCGGTGCCCTGGATGAGGGCGTTGTCCGCGCCTCCGTAGTTGAGCGCGAAGACGCAGTAGCCGTTCCTCTTGAGCACCGGCGCGATCTTCAGCCAGTTGACCGCCATGTTCTCGAAGGTCCCGTGGACCAGGACCACGGGACGCGGATGGGCGGCCGACGGCCTGCACGTCCAGTCGTTCGCGCCCGACGGGGAGGTCTCGGCGCGCGCGGTTCCCGTGAACGCCGAGGAGAGCAGTACGGCCCCGACCAATGCCGAGACGACGACTCGAAAACGCATGACTTTCCTGCCTTCCAGCCAATAACCGGCTGTTTCGACTGAATGACAGAAAAGTTAAATCAGGCGTGAGTGAATAACATTGTCCCGGGCAATGAAAGGTGCCCACCTTGGTATCACGTGAATGACAAAACAGCAGGTCAGACACGCTGAAGAGAACTCACCTCAATGCCCGTGCAGCGTTCTCAGCGCTGGACGGCACGCGCGGAAAGAGCCCGGGCGCGTAGTGCTATTTCCAGCTCGAAACGGTCGTTGGGCGCCTTGAGCTGGTCGCTGAACAGTTCCGTCGCCTGCCTGAGCCGGTAACGCACCGTCTGCGGGTGGATGTGCAGCCGCGACGCCACCTCGTTGGCGTTGTAGCCGCTCTGCAGCCACGCCAGCAGCGTCTCGGCGATGCGGTCGCGCTGCGCTGGACGAAGCTCGCGAAGCGGTGCCAGCCTCACGCGCCTCATCACCCTGATCAGCGCTTCGTCTCTGAAGATGATGAGCGTGGACAGGTGGTCGGCGCAGCGGATGACCTGGTCGCACGCCAGCACCCCGCGGCGGGCCAGCGCGAGCGCCTCGCGCGCCAGGCGCAGCGACTGCGCCGCCTCGTTCACGGGCACCGGCGGGCCGAGGACGACGTACCAGTCCTTCAGCGCGACGTCGAGGATCCTCATGCGGCCGGGGCCTTCGGGGTCGGGCACGACGAGGCACGGGTCGGACCGGTCGAGGTCGGACAGGACGTCCGGCGGGAGGGCGGGCCTGGCTCCCGCCCCCAGCGAGCGGGCGGCCATCGCGACCCCGGCGAGGGTCCTCGGCACCGCCCACCGCACCGCCCTGGCGAGGTCCTCCACGGCCCGGGGGTCGGCGGGCGGGTCGGAGACCAGCAGGTCGAGCAGGCGACGACGGCGCAGTTCCAGCTCCCCCGCGACCTTGACCTGCGCCTCGGCGTACCCCTCGGCCGCGGCGGCGGCGATCTCGTCCAGGTACACGAGGATCGCCTCGCCCACCGCGCACAGGCGCTGCCGCGAGAGGTTCAGCGTCTCGGACTCCAGGGCGAGCCGTCGCCAGGCCACCCGGGCGCAGATGCGCAGCGCCGCCTGGAGCGAGTCGAGCGGACGGCCCTCGTTGGCCTCGCCCTTGCCGATCGCGCGGAAGACCTCCAGCAACCGGCCCTTGCCGGACCCGTTGTCGGCCGCCCGGTCGAGGAACTGCTTGAGCGCCTCCTCCACCGCCCGCCGCACGGCCCTGACGTACTTCTCGTCGCCCGGCCTCGCGTACTCGGGCACGCTCGCCTGTATGTCGCCGATCATCTCTTCAGTGAGATCGGCGAGATGGGCGCGGATGACGTCGGCGAACTCGCGGGGGACGGGGGACCCGGGGGACGCGGCCTGTGCCGCGACGGCGCTCACACGCGTCCCTGGATGGCGCTCACCTGATGCACCTCTTGTCCGGTGAGGATCTCTGATGCCGGACGTTACTCCGATCAAGCGATGATATTTATGCTTTCCATCACATTTCTCGGTGAGTTGTCGCGCACCCAGGTGACAAATTGGCTACCCGGCTTCCCGAGGGAATCCCGGCTCGCGAGCACGCCGGCGGATCCGTCACGTCACGAACTGGCGGGCCTCTTCGACGAGGTCGATGCCGAGGCTGATTTTGATCATGAACCAGACGATCACTGCGGCGGCGGCCAGGGTGACGGCGCCGACCAGGACGCGCACCGGCCACCCCTGGCGTTTGAGCCAGTCGGTCCAGTCGGACAGGGTCTTCTTGGCGAACTCCAGCAGCCGGTGGGCCCACGCGAACTCGGTCGCGAGCACGGCCAGTCCGGCGAACACGATCAGCCATCCGGGGCCGGGCAGCGGCACCAGGATGAGGCCGCCGATCACCAGCGCGGCCCCCACCACGCCGATGACGATCTTCAAGGTCAGGCGGCCCGTGCGCGTCGCCCGCACGCCTTCCAGCCAGCCCTTGAACCCCTCGGACCTCGGCCTTCCGGCAGCGTCGCCGCGCCTGTCCTCGGTCACGGCCACCATTACACCCCCCGGTCGGACCCCCATGTCGTTGTCCACAATAGGTGGGCCCGTCCGTGCTTGCCTCCTACCGCAGGCAGAACTCGCCGTACGACTCCAGGTGGAGGCCGTACGGGCGCGCCCACTCCCCTACCTGCGGGTTTTCGGGTGGTCATCCACTCCGCGCCGGTCCCGACCGATGACTCGGGGAGTTCGGGAGAGTAGGCACGGCCGGAAAGGTTGGGTCTTCTCAAAGGCCGGATGCCGGGTTATCAAAAGCCGTAGAGGCGGTGTGATTCCAGACACTCCATCCTGAACCACTTTCGCCGGGACACCGGCGTCGCGGTTACGTGTGCCAGTCCAGCCCCGAATCCGGATGGAGGATGACATGAGTCGGCTACGTAGGGTGATCCTGCGGATGCTCTGCATCACGGCCATGCTCGCAGCGGGTCTCACCTCGGTGACCACCAGCGCGCAGGCCGCCGTCCCCAATCGCTGGGGATTCGCGTACGTCAACACCACGTCCGGCGTTCCCGACCCGAACCACCAGGCGGGTAGCTGGGCTCCCGGGCCCAGCGTCACCGTCAGCCCCGGAGGGGCCGGCCAGACGTTCGTGAGGTTCCCGAACATCGGCATCCCGACAGGCGGGATCGTCCATGTCACGGCGGTTTCCCCGAACGCCTACTGGTGCCAGGTCCAGAAGTGGTTCCAGTCCGGGCCGGACGAGATCGTGGCGGTGCAGTGCTACAAGTACGGCGGAGGCCCGGTCTCCACGCCGTACTCCGTCGTCTTCTCGGAGAGCACCGGGCCGGTGCCCCTTCCCCAGGCGTTCGCCTACGTCCACTGGAACGGCTCTGCAATCGGCTCGTCGTTCAACTCGGCCCTGGCCCCTAACACCGTCACGCCGACCAGCGTGGGCGTGTGGACCGTGGACCTGACGGGCATCGGCTCCTCCGGTCAGGCGGGCAACATCCAGGTGACGGCCGTCGACTCCGGCGTGCCGGCCCGCTGCAAGATCGGCGCGTGGTCGCCGTACGCCGGCGGGCAGAAGATCCAGGTGAGGTGCCACAACGCGACGAACGTCCCGCTCAACACCGGGTTCAACCTGACCTACCAGCGCGAGCGGGCGATCACCGGGGCGGCGATCCCGCCGAAGAACTTCGCCTACACCTACGACAACACGCCCGCCAACCCCGGGCCGTACGTGCCGGTGCCCGCGGCGATCAACTACAACGCGCAGGGCTCCTTCAACGACATCCAGAGCGCCGGGGTCGGCTACCGCCTCGTGACCTTCCACAAGGTCGGCGTGCTCCAGGATGACGTGCAGGTCACGGCATTCGGGCCCGGACCCGAGTACTGCAACCTGCTCACCCTGTGGACCACGTCGAGCCTCGAGGCGTTCGTGCGCGACATCGTCTGCTACAACGCCGTCACTCCGGTGAACTACCCGTCGATGTCCACCTACGTCTCCGCTTTCTGACCCACGTCCTTCGTCCGCCTCGCCGGACGGTGAGGGGCCCGGCGCCTGGATGGCGCCGGGCCCCTCAGCTCATCGCCGTACTAGCTCGCCGTGCAGGTGACCGTCGCGGGGACGGTGTTCGTCGTCGTCCAGCTCGCGCTGAAGCCGAAGGACGTCGAGGCGCCGGCGCCCAGGGCGCCGTTGTAGCTCGCGTTCTTCACGGTGACGTCCGCCCCGGTCTGGGTCAAAGTGCCGCCCCAGATCTGGGTGATGGTCTGTCCGTTGGCGAAGGTCCACTTCACCGTCCAGCCGGTGATCGCCGCGGTGCCGGTGTTCTTGACCGCGACGTCGCCCTGGAAGCCGCCCGGCCAGGAGTTGGTGACCGTGTAGGTGGCCGTGCAGCCGCCGCCGGTCCCGCCGCCGCTGGTGGTGGTGAAGGTGACCGAGGTGGAGGCGGCCGAGCTGTTGCCCGCCGCGTCCCGCGCCACCACGTAGTAGGTGTACGACGTGCTCGCCGTCAACCCGGTGAGCACGTACGACGTGGAGGTCGCCGTCCCCACCTTCACGTCCGGGGCGCCCGCCCGGTACACGTCGTACCCCGTCACCCCGACATTGTCGGTGGACGCCGTCCACGACAGCGTCGCCCCCGTCGAGGTGATCGCCGACGCGGCGGGGGTGCCCGGCTTCGTCGGCGCCGTGGTGTCCGTGCCGCCGCCGCTGGTGGTGGTGAAGGTGACCGAGGTGGAGGCGGCCGAGCTGTTGCCCGCCGCGTCCCGCGCCACCACGTAGTAGGTGTACGACGTGCTCGCCGTCAACCCGGTGAGCACGTACGACGTGGAGGTCGCCGTCCCCACCTTCACGTCCGGGCTGCCCACCCGGTACACGTCGTACCCCGTCACCCCGACATTGTCGGTGGACGCCGTCCACGACAGCGTCGCCCCCGTCGAGGTGATCGCCGACGCGGCGGGGGTGCCCGGCTTCGTCGGCGCCGTGGTGTCGGGAGTGCCGCCGCCGGTGCGGTCGCCGTAGATGATGCCCCGGCCGTTGGTGCCGATGTAGACGCGGCCGTAGATCCGCGGATCGCCGGTCAGCGCCTCGCCGATGTTGCCGTACTGGTGCTGGTCGTCGTTGATCCGGATCCAGGTGGCCCCGGTGTCGTCGGACCGGAACACCCCGCGCACCCCGTCGATCTTGGCGACCGTGTAGAGCGCCTGGTACGTCTTGCCCGGTGCGGCCTTGCCGAAGCCGATGTTGTCGGCCTCGGCGACGTTCGCCAGCTTGGTGAAGGAGGCGCCGGAGTTGGTGGAATGCCACAGCCCGTAGGTGCCGGTGGCGGAGCCGCCGGCCAGCCAGATGTCGCCCTCGGCGCCGGGCAGGGCCTTGAAGTGGACGCTGCCGGTGGTCGGGAGCCCGGTGGCCGCGGTCTTGGTGAAGGTCGCGCCGCCGTCGGTGCTGACGTAGAAGCCACCGGCCGAGAACGCGTAGAACTTGTTCTTGTTGACCCGGTCGGACTCGATGACGGCGTTCGCCGGCACACCCGACGACTGGCTCCAGCTGTTGCCGAACCCGACCGAGTAGACGACCTTGACACCGGAGTCGCCCGGCGCCCAGACGAACCTGCTGCCGTCGGCGTTCGCGGCGACGGTGCCGCCTCGGTTGACGCCGCCGGGCTCGGTGCCCTGGAACCAGTTGGTGCCGCCGTCGGTCGAGAACGCCACGTGACTGTCGTTGGGCCGGTCGGAGTCGGTGAAGTCCCCGGACCTCACCATCACGCTCGGGTTGGTCTCGGCGTAGTCGAGGCTGGTCGTGCTGGTGAACACCGGCTGGGTGAACATCATGGCCGGGACCTGGGTGAGGTCGTTGTGACGGAACCCGCCGATGTCACCGAGGCCGCTGACCAGCGGCGCGCCGGACGGCGGGCTGATCAGGTCGAGGACGGCGGTCTCCTCCAGGCCGGCCACCATGGGCTTGATCGTGAACTGCCCGCCCGCGGTGTCCCACTTGGTGAGGTCCGTGGTGCCGTAGATCGTGGCGCCGGTGCCGTACATCATGCGGTCGGAGTTGAACGGGTCGATCTCCATCGACTCGGTCATCCAGCCCAGCTTGGGCGTGACCTCGGGCGGGGAGGGGTTGGTCCCGAAGGTCAGCCACGGGGCCGCGGTGACGTCCATCTTGTAGCGGAACGAGCGGTTCGGGTAGCTGGTGAAGTCCCACACCCGCGTCCAGGTGGCTCCCGAGTCGGTGCTGCGGAAGAAGATGACGTCCGGCCACCACGAGACCTGCGTCGTGACCATCAGCGTCCCGGGGTGCTGGCGGTCGACCGTCAGGCCGCTGTAGCCGAAGTAGTCGTCGGCGCTGCTGGAGGGGATCGGGCTGATCTGCGTCCAGGCGCCGGTCGCGGTGGCGTACCGCCACACGTCGCCCTTGCCCCCGTCGTATGGGCCGCCGGTGTCGCTGGTGGCGATGTAGAGATAGCCGTTGGTGGTGTCGAGGACGCCCTTGTGCGCGATGTACCCGGTCGGCTGCCCGGCGACCCGCTCCCAGGTGGTGCCGCCGTTGGTGGTGCGGTAGACCGTGTTGGCCTTGTCCGCCACCCCGACGTAGATGGTCTGCGTCGCGTTCCCCGAGGTGCCGGTGCGCTTGTCGAACGTCACCCAGACGACGCCCTGGTTGTCACCGTTGTAGACGTCTCCCGGGCTGGCGACGTAGTTGCCGGCGTTGGGGAAGTTCGTGACCTTCGCCCAGGTGACCCCGGAGTCGGTGCTCCGCCACAGGCCGTTCCCGCTGGGCGCCCCGAAGTACAGGACGCTGTTCTTGTTCGGGTCGATCGCCAGCCGCTCGCCCATGCCCCGGCCCGGCATGTTGCCGCCGAGCTTGAATGGCAGGGCCGTGGTCTGCCAGGTGGCCCCCTTGTCGCCGGAGCGCAGGATCGCGCCGTTGTTCGGGTCCCAGGAGTTGGTGTACATCCCGGCCGCCGCGTAGACCTTGTTCGGGTCCACCGAGTCGGTGGCGATGCTCACCACACCGTTCAGGCCCCAGTTGCCGTACCCGACCCAGTCGAGCAGCGGGGTCCAGGTCTGGGTGCCCTGGTTCCACCGGTAGGCGCCGCCGATGTCGGTGCGGGCGTAGATGAGGTCCTTCTGGGTCTGGTTGAAGATGATCCCCGGGACGAACCCGCCACCGGCGATCTGGACGTTCTTGTACGTGTACGGCTCGGAGGCGGCGGCCGCCACCGGCGGCGCCTTGACGCCCGCGAGGAAGGACGCGGCCAGCGCCATCGCGAGCATGCTGAGGAGCTTTTTGCGCATGAACGGTTCCCTTCGAATCCCTTCGAAATGCGGACAACCGCCATGCACGATCAGGTGGGACCCTGACCGTCGACCTCCAGCGTGCATGGTTCCCATGAGGCCCCTGACAAGCCTCGGCCGCAGATTCACACAGTCGGGCCCGGCGCGTCAATAGTTTGGGGATTAAACTTTCTCGTGCCTGACCGCGGGGCCGCGGGCACGCTGGGCGTACCCTTCGCGGGGCTTCGGGACGGGCGTCCAGTGGGGTGAACCGCCACGCCTTGTGACCGGGATGGGCGCCGCACAACTCGCGCGAACGAGCAGGTGAAAGCCCGAAATTTCAGGGTAACGGGGGGTCGTGCCTCATCACCTCGCCCTCGCGGCGCCGGACCTGAAGCTCGACGTCAACCTCCTTGACTACGTCGTCCTGGCGCTCTACTTCGTCACCGTGCTGGGCATCGGCCTGGCCGCCCGCCGCGCCATCCGCAGCAGCCTGGACTTCTTCCTGTCCGGACGATCACTGCCCGCCTGGATCACCGGCCTTGCGTTCCTGTCGGCCAACCTCGGCGCCACCGAGATCCTCGGCATGGCCGCGAACGGCGCGCAGTACGGCATCGCGACCGTGCACTACTACTGGATCGGCGCCGTCCCCGCGATGGTCTTCCTCGGCATCGTGATGATGCCCTTCTACTACCGGTCCAAGGTCCACAGCGTGCCCGACTTCCTGCGGCGGCGCTTCAACGGCCAGACCCAGCTCCTCAACGCGATCACCTTCGCCCTGGCGCAGGTCCTCATCGCCGGCATCAACCTGTACGCGCTCGCGCTCGTCATGGGCGCGCTGCTCGGATGGCCCCTCATGTTGTCGATCATCGTGTCGGCCGCCATCGTGCTCGCGTACGTCGTACTCGGCGGCCTGTCCTCCGCGATCTACAACGAGGTGATGCAGTTCTTCGTCATCCTCGCCGGGCTGATCCCCATCACCGTGCTCGGGCTGATCAAGGTGGGCGGCTTCTCCGGGCTGGTGGACAAGGTCGGGCGGTCGGCGCTCGGCGACCCCGGCCTGCACGCCTGGGCGGGCACCGGCTCGGCCGGGACCAACCCCCTCGGCGCGCACTGGATCGGCATCGTTCTCGGCCTCGGCTTCGTGCTGTCGTTCGGCTACTGGACGACCAACTTCGCCGAGGTGCAGCGAGGGCTGTCCGCGCGCAACACGACAGCGGCGCGGCTCACCCCGATCGTCGCGGCGTACCCCAAGCTGATGATCCCCGCCGTCACCGTCATCCCCGGCCTGGTCGCGCTGGTGCTCTTCAGCGACCTCGGCAAGCCGGGCGGCCCCCAGTACAACGAGGCCATCCCGCTGCTGATGGGCGACCTGCTGCCCAACGGCGTGCTGGGCATCGCCGTCACCGGCCTGCTGGCGTCGTTCATGGCCGGGATGGCGGCCAACATCAGCGGCTTCAACACGGTCTTCACCTACGACATCTGGCGCTCGCACGTGAAGAAGGACAGGCCCGACGACTACTACCTGAAGCTCGGGCGCCTCGCCACCGTCGGCGGGGTCGTGCTCGGCATCGGCACCGCGCTGATCGCCTCGGGGTTCAGCAACATCATGAACTATTTGCAGACATTGTTCTCCTTCTTCAACGCCCCGCTGTTCGCGACGTTCATCATCGGCCTGTTCTGGCGCCGGATGACCGCGTGGGCCGGTTTCTGGGGACTGCTGACGGGCACGCTCGCGGCGTTCGCCTCGTACATCCTGTTCAAGGCCGGAGTGATCGACTTCGGCACCGAGCTCAACGCCACCTTCTGGGGCGCGGGCACCGCGTTCGTCGTGGACGCGATCGTGTCCATCGTGGTCACCCTGGTCACCACGCCCAAGCCCGAGAGCGAGCTGCGGGGCCTGGTCTACGGGCTCAGCGACGCATCGGTCTCCGACGACGCGCTGAAGGGCGACAAGGCCTGGTTCCGCTCGCCCGTCGTGCTCGGCGCGGGCGCCGTCGTCCTGGCCGCCGCGCTCTACATCCCCTTCATCTGATGATCACGACCCTGTGAACCTCCCCGATCGGAGACCCCTGTGAGCGACGAGACCGGCCGCAAGCGCGTCGCCCGGCTGTTCGACATCCGCCGGATCATCGGCGCCCTGTTCCTGCTGTACGGCGTGATCCTCTCGGTCGTCGGCCTCCTGGACGGCAAGGCGGCCGTGGACAAGGCCGAAGGCGTCCGCATCAACCTCTGGACCGGCATCGCCATGATCGTCGTCGGCGCCGTCTTCCTCCTGTGGGAGCGGCTGCGCCCCCTCGACGCCCCCGATGCCTCGCACGCGGAGGAGGACACGGAACACGAGCCCGCATGACCCGTGCCCGAAATGTAACTTTCAGCTGTGGCCGAGGCTGAGGCCCAGGTCAGCAGGGCTTCGGCGAACGGCTTCCTTCTCGGAACGGGCCCGCCTCCTTACGATCGCGAGGCGGACTACCGGAGGTGAAGGATGGCGACCACGAGGCGTACGCTCCTGGCGATGGTGACGGCCCTGATCGGAGTCCTGGCGTACCTGGTCATCACGCCCGTCCTGCCCGCAAGGGCCGCGACCGTGAAGATCATGCCGCTGGGCGACTCGATCACCGGCTCTCCCGGATGCTGGCGGGCCCTGCTGTGGAACAAGCTGGCCCAGGGCGGCTACACCGGCCTCGACTTCGTCGGCACCCTGCCGCCCCAGGGGTGCTCGGTCTCCTACGACGGCGACAACGAAGGACACGGCGGCGCGCTCGTCACCAACGTGGCCGACCAGAACCAGCTTCCCGGCTGGCTCTCCGCCACCAAGCCCGACATCGTGCTGATGCACTTCGGGACCAACGACGTGTGGAGCAGCCGCCCGACGGACACGATCCTCGCGGCGTACGGCAAGCTGGTCGACCAGATGCGGGCGAGCAACCCCAACATGAAGATCGCGGTCGCCCAGATCATCCCGATGAACCCCAGCACCTGCGCCGAATGCGGCCAGCGGGCCGTCGCGCTCAACGCCGCGATCCCCGGCTGGGCCTCGTCCAAGACCACCGCCCAGTCACCGATCGTGGTCGTGGACCAGTGGACCGGGTTCAGCACCGCGACCGACACCTACGACGGGGTACACCCGAACAGCACGGGCGACCAGAAGATGGCCGACAAGTGGTACCCGGCCCTGACCCGCCTGCTCGGCACGACCCCGCCGACCCAGACGCCGACCCCGACGCCCACCGTCACCCCGACCGTCACCCCGACCCCCACGCCGCCGCCGGGCACCGGGTGCTCGGCCACGTACAAGATCACCAACTCCTGGCAGGGCGGCTTCGGAGCGGAGGTGGCGGTCAAGAACACGGGCACGGCGGGGATCACCGGCTGGACGGTCAAGTGGACCTTCGCCAACGGGCAGACGATCAGCCAGCTCTGGAACGGCTCCCTGACCCAGAGCGGCAGCGCCGTGACGGTCAAGAACCTCAGCTACAACGGCAACCTGGGAGCCGGCGCCACCACGACCTTCGGCTTCAACGGCACCTGGACCACCACCAACACCGCCCCCACCCTCACCTGCACGGCCCCCTAGCCCCACCGTCCGGCCGTCACCTGTACGGCCTGAAGTCCCGCTGATCAGCGGTCACCGGCACGGCTTCTCCCGGCCCGATCGGTTCAGGGTGGGCGGCTCATTCCAGGGCGTCAGCCGCCCACCCTGGACCCGATCAACAGCCCGTCCATGACAGGCCGCCCCAAACTTGTGCAGGGACGAGCTAAAGTGAACAACTCCCCAGGCTTACATGGACGCCAACTTATGAGAGACTCCAGGCTTGCGGGGCGGTAGCTCAGCCGGTCAGAGCAGCGGACTCATAATCCGTCGGTCGTGGGTTCAAGTCCCACCCGCCCTACTCCGCCACACCCCATCCGACCTGGGTTTTCTCGGTTCTCCTCGGCCTTGCGCCGAGAAGTTGATCTCGAGTGGTTGCTCGCTGCCTGCTCTTGTGTACGGTTCGTGTGCACGGTAGATCGTTTAGACCGGCGTTGTCAGCTCAGACCTACAAGACGACCATCAGAAGATCAAGCCAGAACGCCTCTCCATGCTCTTCGATCAGCGGCGACCGGCCTTCAGCAAAGGGTTGCCCACGCTCGTCAGCCACGCAGAGAACCCCAGATGGACGGCGACCCGGTCCTCCACCCTCCAAGCCCGCTCCGCCGACGAGTAAGTCTCCGTGATCGGCATATCGATAGTCCGCCCGCGCTCACAGCCCGCTCGGGCGCCATCCCTTATCGGCTCGCAATACGGACCATTTGGACGCAACCTTTGGGCAGCCTAAGCCCGAGGGCCACACCTCATCGAGACACTGCGGCGGACTCCAGACCCTTCCGGGTCACCCCAGCCCTCACACTGGCCGGGCACTTCCCGTGCGGTGACGACGAAGGGGGCAGGCCCGCTGGAGGTCAGCGGGCCTGCCCCCTTCGTCGGGTGTTCGGAGACCCGCAGCGGAGCCTGCTCTCGACCTGAAATCACACCCAGTGACGAGATCACGATCTCTGCGCCAGAGCCAGAACGGCGTGTCCGCTAGCACAGCGCCCCGAGCAAGCAGGACCAGCCAGCCAAACACCCGGCCCACCATCAGGTACAGCAGACAGAACAACACGACAGCCGAGCCTAGCTAGAGGGCCAGGTCAGGTGATCGGGACCAGTTCTGGCACCGGACACGCTCTCTCCACACGGCACGTTCCATGCGTCCACAATTGATGTCCCCAGTAACCACGACCGGGAGGCAGCCCGGCATCCAGACCACCTCCCGGCTCACTTGGCTATCTCAGCGGGTGGACCAAGCCTCGGGTTGGTCCACGGGGCGCGGCTTGTTAGGCGGCAGGCGGGGCGCTGGACGAGGCCGCCGCGGGCGTCGTGGGGGGACCGTCGCCTTGATCGGCCGATCGATCTTAGTCCGTCGGCCGTCGCGCCTATCAGGCCGCCTCTGTGAATAACTCATGATTATCCCCTTTGCTCATTACGCCCATAAATGTCGCATTCATGGGCATTTGGCCGCCATCTGAGCGGCCAAGGCGTTGACCACAGCGTTGCAGATAGGTCCCGGAATCACCAACCGGCAATCGTTAGGCGAGCGTTAATGGGGTGGTGGACATCCATGTCATGCTTTGCGGTGTCAAGGAGCACGCAGGACACGTGAAAGAAGGTCGAGCAGCATGGACTGCCGCGTGCTCGGTCCGGTCGTCGCCCTTCGAGGAGACGGGCAGGTCGAGCTGACATCAGGAAAAGCCGTTGAACTGCTCGCAGTCTTGGTCTTGGCGGAGCAGCATCGCGCATCGCATGAAACCATCGCTCGCTATTTGTGGCCTGGTGAGGCATCCAACGGAAATCGAATCCGTCAGTGCTTCTACGTTCTACGGCAGCACCTCCCGGATGCTGCACACCGCAAGGAACGTGGGTTCTGCCAGATCAAATTCCGGCCGGAAGACATCGACTACGGCAGGTTCAAGAAGTTCCTCCATGCCGCTCAGATGGCCGAGAACCCCAGCCAGCGACTGAAGGCGCTCAAATCGGCCTATGCCGAGTGGCGAGGAACTCCTTTGGAGGGCCTGCCCGGACCGGCATTCCAAGAAAAGCGGGACGAGCTCATCGCCGAGCTGCACGATCTCGTCGCTGCGTGCGTCAGCGCAGAGCTGGACTGCGGCCAGCCGTTACCCGCGCTCAACCGGGTCCACCTGGCGATGGACCGTTGGCCGGAGAGCCTCACGCTCATCGACCTGAAGGTGAAGGCCTTGCATGCGCTCGGCCGGCTGGACGGGATCGAACCTGCGCTCTCCTCATGGGAGCAGCGATCCGGAAAGAGTGCCTTCCACCTCCTCCTGTCAAGCAACGTGGCGACGCTGAACGGCTCTACGTCCCTAACGCAAGCGGTGCCGGGCCGAACACGGCCGCGGCAGCTCCCGCCTCATCCCGTTGAGATGATCGGCCGTGGCCGCGAGCTCAAGCAACTGGAGGCCACGCTCCTGGGGCGTACGCCCGGCCGCAGCCGCATCGCAATGCTTGCCGGCCCACCAGGCGTCGGGAAGAGCTTCCTTGCCACCTGGGCTGCAACCCTGGTTGAGCAGCGCTTTCTCGGTGGCATCCTCCATGTTGACCTTGGCGGATTCTCTTCACGGGAGCCTGAACGGCATGGCCCCATTCTCGCCAGATTCCTGAACGATCTTGGCGTGCGTCCGGAGACCCCGACGCTGGATGGGATGGTCTCCGCCTATCGAAGCGCGCTCGCAGATCGCGCGATCCTGGTGATCTTGGACAATGCGCTCGACGAGGATCATGCGCGCCTGCTGCTACCCGGGCCGGGGGCTAGTGCGGCCATCGTCACCAGCCGACGGCACATGCATGGGCTGGCGATCCGGGAAGGCGCTGAGCTCATCGACCTCGCCCCGATGGAGCCGCAGGACTCCATTGAGCTCTTGCGGACCCGGATGGGCGAGGAACGGATGCGCATAATTGCACCCTTCCTCGGCGACATCGTCCACCTCTGTGCCGGAATTCCGCTGGCGCTAGCGATCATGGCTGCGCGGATCGCCTCACGGCCAGCTCAAGCCGTTGGTGGCATCGTCCGTGAGCTGCGTCAGGAAGGCACGACGTTGCGATCCCTGAACGCAGGTACGGGAACTGAGAGCGTACGCCGCTCGATCGAGAACTCTCACAAGCATCTGACGGCTCTGGCAGCAGCACTCTTCTGGCAGCTCGCACTCCATCCCGGGCCGACCATCAGCTGGTCGGCACTACGGGCACTCATAGGAAACGCCGGCCAGGCGAGCGAAGCACTCGATGAACTGATGGCTATGAGCTTGGTAACCGAGCCGGTGTTCGAGCGCTACGCCATGCATGACTTGGTGCGCGCCTACGCCGCCGAGATGGCGGGCACGAAGAACGAGGCCGAGCGGGCCACCGTGATGGAGCGTGTGCTGTCGTTCCTGCTCCACAATGCTTGGAGCTGCGATCGCAAGCTGGATCCGGGCCGGCGATTGCCGATCGGTGAACCGCAGGCCGTCGAAGTCGTCGCTCCGGCCGGAGCGGCCGAGGCGATGGCATGGCTCGAGACCGAGTACTCAACCGTCACGGCGGCCATTCGGCTGGCGAGTCGCCACGGCCTCGACCGCTACACGTGGCTGTTGGCGATGACCCTGGTGACCTTTCAGTGGCGAACGGGCCGCGGTCTGGACGCGATCGAGCACCTGACCAATGCCCTCGCTGCGGCAGAAAGGGTTGCATCACCTCGGGACGTGGCCATGGTTCACCGCATGCGCGCGGGAACGCATAGAAGTCTGGGAAACCTGAGGCTTGCGATACACGAGCTGCGTAACGCCGTACGGCTGAGCGATGACGGCGGGGACGCCTCCGGCGCCGCCATGGGGCACCATATTCTCGGTGTCGTGCTTCGGGAGAGTGGCGCGCCTGGCGAGGCGCTGAAGCACTTCGGCACAGCCCTTTCCGTGTTCACCCAGCTCGAGGATCTGCTCAATCAAGGAGCCGCACTCAACGGCATCGGAAGCGCTTACTACGATCTTGGCCGATTTGGCGAGGCCCTGGATCACTGTCGCCGCTCACTCGACCTCCTGAACACCACTGACGACCTCAACGGCCAGGCTCACGCATTGTTCAGCCTGGGTCGGATTCACGGGGCTCTTGGAGACCATGAGAGCGCGATCACCTCCTTCAAGGGCGCCCTCAGTCTCTATCGGTCGCTGACGTACGCCAGTCGAGAGGCCAGGACTCTGGTTTGGCTGTCGGAGGCGTTTCGGAGCGGAAGGCAGCCGCAGCAGGCAGGCGACGCACTTGATCAGGCCCTGACCATCATGCGTCGACTTGGTGAGCGCGACCCCGAAGCGAGCGTCGAGCGTTTGCGGAGTCTCCTATGACATGGCGTGGTCTCCCCTGCTCAGGATGCCGACAGGCCCTGACGAAAGTAGGCGGTCGGGTCCGGCCGAGTGGCTTTCGGTGCGACGGGAGCGCCAAGAGGCGGCAGCATCGGCCGCAAGATGTTCAGAACCTCCTTCGGGCCATCTGGGCGCTCTCGTGGGGCGATCGAGACCATGGCCAGGCCGAGAGCCCACAGATTTTCCGGCATCTCCGGCCTGAAGTCTTGGGGGAAAGGCCGGGCGGTCCGGTCGAGAGGAAGGTCCAGTCCAGCGTAGGGGAGCTCCGCGACCATCATCTCGAACAGCATCGCTCCAAGAGGAAAAACATCGGTTTGCTCATCCAGCCGGGCTGTCTGGTCGTACTGCTCAGGCGCAGCGTAGCCAGGGCTGCCACAGGGAGAAAAGTTCGTCTCCCCGATGGGAAGCGAGATGCCTACATCGAGCAGGCTGAGTTGTCCCCGAGCCTGCATCATCACGTTACTCGGCGTGACATCGCGATGGACATATCCGCTCGTGTGCAACTCCGCGAGAATCTCGCACAGTTGCGCGATGACGCATACGGCCGCGATGGATTGAACCGGCTGGTGCGCAACTATCCAGTCCTTCACGGTGATTCCGTCTACGAATTCCATCACGAAGAATCGTCGGCCACATCCTTCGCCGAGACGGCCGATATCGAGAACACTCGGGATCCCCCGAATCCCTGGGATTTTCCCTAGGCGAAAGTACTCGTCTTCGATCCCATCGCCCATCTCGCCAAACCCAACGGTGGATTCGAAAGCGCGGGGCAATTGAAACTTGACCACAACCTTCCGGTCAAGGTGTTCGTCCCGGGCCGCAAATATTTCGGCCATACCACCCTGTCCGATCTTTCTCTGCACTCGGTATCGCCCATTGAGAAGAGTTCCGATCACCGATGTCCTGACCCCAAGCGAGACAACCCGAAGAAAGAGCAAATTATGGCAGAGAAATGGCCGCCGGACGGCATGATCCGCAGTACGGATGTCGTCAGTATCCGTCTCAGCATGTTCGGACCCGAGCGCTACAGATGCCCTGCGGCAGACGCTCTCCAAGCCCATGGGTTCGTGCCTCGAAAGCGAGCCGCGAGGAAGCCCGAGAAGCTGGAGCAATTCCCTCACGGGCCATTCATGGCGGCGCTCGACCAGGTCGAACGCCCAGCAGACGAGCCGCTTAGCCAGCGCCGCTCGCACGACGGGGTGCGGCAGTGGACCCAGCACGCGCTGGCGATGTACGGCAAGGCGTTCCCGCCGGCTTCGGATCTACGCCCTGCACGCCGCCATTGGGTCTACCGACACCGGCGAGGGGACGGTGTGAAGTACCAGATCAGCGCATGGGGGCGATGCTTCGAATCTTCTGATGGACGTCAGCGTGAGCTCCGCCTGCCAACCAACAGGTTGCGTCCACGCACCAAGGTGGAGCGTGCCGTTGCCGCCCTGATCACCGCGGAGGCGGATCCCGATCTTCGGCTCGAACGGGTGCGCGTCGTCCAGTTCTCCTTGTCGGACGGACAGGTGGATACGATCTTCGACGGCACCCGAGAGGAAGCGTTGTCCGCGTATCGCACTGACGGTGCGCGTGCCGTGCGTGCGCTCCTCGACAACCGGGAGTACCAGCCGGGGAGCGCTTGCGGGACGTGTGCCGCGTCGCCTGTCTGTCCAGCCCTCCCTGCAGCCCCTGGCTTGCTCGGCATTTCCGATCGCACCAGGCCACGCCGTAGCTGGTCACCAACCACAGGCAACGGCTACGAGAAGTGCCCAGCCCGTGCGCACATGCGCGGCTTACGACTGCCGGTCAACGACGCTGTCGAGCGGAATGCGGATGCTGAGCGTGGCCGCGCGATCCATGCCTTTCTGGCCGCACAGCACCGTCGGCGGCCGAGCAGGCCGTGCGGCTTGGATATCCCACAGGACTGGATGCCTGACGGTTTCAAGCTTCCCGTCAAGGAACAACGGCTCGGCGCCGAGCTGCTCCGACACCATGCCGAGGTGTGCCCCATGCGCATGAGCGCGTCGGAATCGGAGATTCGGATCGAACCCGCCCTGGCGTTCGACGATTCCGCAGCCGACCTGCTCGTCCTGACCGACCCCGATCTCCTGTACCAGGACGGAGACACCTGGGTGTGGCGAGAGACCAAAACGTCCAGGTGGAATCGCCCTTGCCGCGATGTGCTGACCAGATATCCCCAGGTTGCCCTGGCTGTCCGGATCATCGGAGCCGGCCTCCTGTCCGGCCCCAGTCTCAGGGGACGAGTCGAGCTCGAACTGCTGCAGCCTGCCGGGGTCGACTTTCATCTGATCGACCCGTTCGCACCGAGTGTGCGATCGGCAGCCGAGACGGCGCTCCGTGAGCAAGTGTCGGGCTGGCATGCCGATGGAGCCTTCGACGCCGTACCTGGCCCGGAGTGCAAGACCTGCGAGGTGTCCAGGTGGTGCTCCAAGCGGGCAACGGAGGCGGCTCCGTGAGCGTGCCCGAGCCGGGGGACCTTGCGACTCTGGGCATGGTGGCTCGCGGAGTGATCGACCTCTCGTCGGTAACCCATGCCTCGTCCTTTCGCCTACCTTACCCTCAGAGCCTGCAACGCTCATTGGACAGCATGGTGCTAGCGGGTCTGACCCGGGGCTCGGCCGTACCAAGCGGAGTGCCTGGTCTGCTGGCCTGGTGCCGTGAGCTCGAACCGGCGGCGTGGCCGCTCACACTGCCGGTGAACTTCCTGGCCCCTGACACCCGTCTGATCCATCGCATCGCGGGCGAACCGACACGCGCCTGCGCTGAACTTACCAGTCTCGATCGGGACGGTCTTCCCGAGAAGGCCGATGCCATGCTGAACGAACTGCTGACCGCATGCGGGACTGTGGAACGTTTCATGGCGTGCCGGTCGTTCCTGCTGCACCGGCCGGTCATCCTTCGCCATGATCCGATGCGGATGCGCCCGACCACGCTTCCGATCTGGAAGTTGGTGAGGCATCTTTACGAGCCGGTGCCGGAACGATTCGTGATCGAGGGGCTGCTGCACCAGTGCAAAGGGTGCGGGTTGTTGGCCAAGGCCCTTCCCTCACAACACCCTTGGTGCGAAGGCGGCTGTCCCCCCGAGCTCGATCGACTCGAAGCGACCGACCAGCCCAAGCGTGCGCTGGCTCTCGACATCGCCTTGCGCCTCTTCCTGTGCCTGCCGGGGCTCACCGAGCCTGACGGGCCCTTTCCGCCTCTTCTGCCTGAACGGGGTGTCCGCCGCTACATCGATCGAGCCGGGTTGCCCCACGCGGTCCTGTTCCAGAACTTCGAGCAGCCGGGACCCGCCGCACTACGGGCAGTGCGAGTCGCTTCCCTGCTCGGCGAGCCGCTGGACGTTGTGGTGCCAGACAGTACGGCGACGAGACCAGGCTACCTGCGGAGCTTCGACAGCGCCCTGCCGGGCGACGTGAAAGTACTCCTGCTGTCGGAGAGCCAGTTCGACGCCTTGCAGCCGAGGAGGAGTGATGCGTAGCACCGAACAGTCCCTGCGCGAGGTGACCATACGACTGTCGGATGCTGCACCGGACATAAGAAACGATCAGCTGACATCTCTGTGTGAGATCGAGGTGGGCCTCCTCCTTCAACAGCGCCTCTGCCCTGGCGCACCAGCGGCGGACGCGTGGGTGCTCTTCAGCGGCTTCCCTTTCGCGGCTGCCTGGGGGGCTGCCGACGCCGCGGCGCAGAAGACTCTTCGAACCGCCAGGTACACACTGTGGACCTGGGGACGCCGCCGAGCATGGGCCGACGCCCTCCAGAACTATCAGCAGTACGACCGGCTGTTGCGCGGCTACGACGTGGTCGATCCGGATCTGGCGGCCACCCGCCGTACTTCGCTGTCGGTGGCTCCAGGCCGCTGGGAGACATACGAACGATTGCTGCAGGAGGCGCCGTACTTCGCCGGACGGCCCGTGGCGTTCGCGGGTGCGGGACGGTACGCCTTCCCTGTCGGCCGGCATCTCACGACCGTCGAGCTGCCTGACCAAGCCATGCCTGCGCCCGTTCGCCACGATCTCTCTGCACGGCCGGCGAGCGAGGGGCGGCCGCTGACCTTCACTCGCGACGAGCTTCTGGAGACAGCGGCGTTCATGGACTCGATCGCCTTCGCCAAGTGGGTGGAGCGGCTCGAAGGGACCCACTTCTTCAGGCAGCGAAGCAGTGGATTCCACCCAGCCGAGGAGTTCGAAGTGGCCCGGCTCCAGCACCTGCTGGGGATCGTGGGTGCCGGCAAGAGCACGTTGCGGGACGTGATCACCGTCCACCTGGCCCGCCGAGGCCACCGGACGACGGTCGTCATCGGCGATGTCGCGGAGCAGCTGAAGCTGGTCGACCTCTACAACACCTTCGTCCCCGGATCCGCCGCCCCAGTCCTCGGGACGTCGAGTCGCCCTCAGCATGCCGAACGCCTGCACCGCCGGTTGGCCGACCGCGGTGGGCTCAACCTTCTGGTTCAGGACGACCCCGGCTTCGCGTATCTGAGCACGTCCTGTGCCCTTGACGCGCTGCGGCTCGACGACATGCCTTTGGGGTACGGCGAGGCGCCGTGCCAACGGCTCCAGCCGCCCGACAAGCGCGGCGGCTTCACCGAAGGCCCTTGGAAGCAGCCCCGGCGGGCTTGTCCGTTCTGGACCGGCTGTCCGCGACACCATGCCGCTCGTGAGCTGGTCGATGCTCTGATCTGGGTCGCGACACCGGCGAGTTTGGTCGATGTGGCGGTGCCCTACCCGCAGAACCACGAGCGTGTCCGCTATCTGGAGTTGGCCTGCCGCCGAAGCGATTTGGTGATCGTCGACGAAGCCGACCGGGTCCAGATGCAACTCGACCGGATGTTCGCCCCCGCTATCCCGTTGATCGGTGGTGGTCCCGACACACACTCCTTCCTGGACGACGTCAACCAGCACCGAATTCGGGAACTCGCCGGTGCCGGACGCATCCAACTGTCGGACCGCGATGTGGAGAACTGGTCGGCCGCCGTCAACACCACGCAAGCTGCGGCAGATCGGCTGCTGGCCATGCTCGTGAGCGACGTCGGGCTACGCAATTGGGTCAGGATCGGATACTTCAGCGCTTGGACGCTCCAGCTCCGATTGATCGAGGAGCGATATCCGGTTCCCGATAATCGCGATCGTACGGCCCAGCAGGCCACGGCAGGAGAATCCGCCCACCTCCAAGCTCGCCGCCAACTGACTGACATCCTCGACGCGTTCCGTGACAACCCCTTCGGCGATCGACGACCGCCGACCGAGGAGAGTGCAGAGCTCACGAGCTTGCTGGGCGAACTGCTCCATACCAACAACAGGGCGCGCACGAGAGGCCGGTTGGTAGAGACGCTCCGCAGGCTGTTCGACTTGGATCCGATCCTGAAGCAGACCGATCAGGGCTACGAGCGCTACGAGCAGCTCCGCACCCTGGCCGGTGACGGACCGTCACCTGAGCCGAAGCGCGCCAAACCCGATTCAGAGACAGAGCGGCGTCGCCGGCGGCGCGCACTTCCGGCTGAGCCCGACGAATGGCTCGAACTGCTGGCGATCCGCTTCGAGTTCACCTTGCTGCTCAGCGCGATGGAGCCCAAGCTGGCCCTGATCAACGCCATGTGGCCGCGAGTGGCCGTGGCGCTCAAGCTCGGCTTCAACGAGATGTACCGCAGACCACTCGACTACGGACCCATGGTGCCGGAAGCCCCGATGGGCAACGTGATCGGATTCCAGTTCATCATGCAGGGGCCGGACCCTGGTGGTGTGCGCAGTGGTGAGCTGCGTTTCTTCAGGTGCAGCGGAGTCGGCAGGGAACTCTTGCGCGCCATGCCGGGCCTCCCCGAAGTGGACGGCCGTCCAGGTACCAACGTTCTGTTGATGTCAGGCAGCAGTTGGGCGGGCCGCTCCAGCCGATACCATATCAAAGTCCCCATCGGGGTGATCATCGAGCCGGATCCGAAGGAATTGGACCACATCGCTGATCAGAGCCGATTCCGCATCGAGTTCCTTCGCGACGGCTGCAGGTGCGGGATCCGATGCCAGTGCGACGAACCCTGTCAGCCCTACCGCATCTCCGGTGAGCCTCTCACCAGGCGAGGCGACATTCTCAGACGTATGGCCGTCGCCCTCGGCAGAGACGACGAGGGGATCAGCAAGCTTCAGAGCGAGCTCCTCAAGCTACCTGAGAGTCGCCGCCACATCCTGCTGCTCGTGGGCAGCTACGAAGAAGCCAAGATCGTGGCAGACGCGCTCCACACGCTCAACGCGCGCTGGAGGGGGCGGGTCCGCCGGCTGATCCCCGACGACGAGATCGAGACCGGAAGTCACCTGGACGACGACGAGCATCATGCGCCCGTTCTGCGTCGCGGTGACGTCGAAACTCTGGCCTCCACCCGAGCCGAGATCCTGGTTGCTCCTCTCCTCGCGGTGGAACGCGGGCACAACATCCTCGACGTCGACCGCCAACATGCCGCGATTGGATCGATCTACTTTCTGGCCAGGCCCAACCCGCGCCCCGATGACCTCGGTCTCGCCGTGCACGCGATCAACGACTGGATCGTGCGTGCCGTCGAAAGCGGGGAGTTCGCCTCCTGGGTGCGCGGCGAAGCCACTCTGGGCCAGGGCGCCCGCGAAGTCAGGCACCAAGCACGCTCCCAGTGGTATCGCGTGCTTGCCAGGAGCATGGCGTGGAGTCGCCTGGACAAGGATCGCGAGTCGGTCACCTGGGACTTGCTCGTGCTGATCTGGCAGGTGATCGGTCGTTCCGTGCGTGGCGCGGTGCCCACCCGTGTCGCGTTCGTCGATGCCGCCTTCGCACCCAACCTGGCGATCGGTCAGTCCGACACTCCGGAGACCAGCCTCCTGCACAGCATCCATGCGGTGCTGAGGCCGTACTTCACCTCGAATGGTGACGTGCCTGAGATCGACCGTCGCATCGTCATGGCGCTCTACCGGCCGATGTGGCAAGCACTCGATCAATGCCTGACCCAAATCACGAAGGAAGGGGTTTCCCCGTGTATCACCTGATCAACATGACTGCCTACGAACCGGACCCGGACGCCGGGCCCTGGCACGAGGACTATCGAATCCTCACGTTCCCGGACGAGTGGAGGATCCCCTTCATGGACCTCTACCGAAGGCGGTGGCGCCGCGACCAACCAGTCAGCCTTCCCGTCAGCAGTCTCAACGATCTGCTGCGCTCCACCGCTCCAGGGCTGGTCGCCACGGGACGGGGAGCCGGAGCGAGCGCCGAGGTGCCCTGGTTCTACTCGATCGACGAGATGCCGATCGAGTTGGTGACCACACTTCTCGCCTCCTGGGTGATGACTTTGCCGCCCGACGATGAGGATACGGAGCAGCGGTCCGCACTCGATCAGGCACTGACCCTCATCGAAGATTACGAGCCGGACTGGCTGTCCGAGACCGTGAACCTCACCGCCGCCGATACCTCCCCTGGCGGCAGTGCTCGTCCTGAGCAGAGGCTCTATCACCTCCTCCCCGAGCGCATCGGCGCCAGGCTCACAACTCGGCCGATGACCCTCAACGGCTCCAGCCTGTCGTTCCGGCTGGTTTCCCGCGACCAAGGTGTCGAGCTCGTCAGCTGGCCTCCACAGACGTATGTCCGGAAGAGGCAGATCTGGCGCTACTCAGCCGTCATGACTATCACCGTGCAGACGGTACCGTTCGCTGCACGCTTCCGGGTGCACGTCTCCTACGGGATCCGACGATGGGCCACCCAGGCCCCCGTCCTGTTGCCGGATGGTCGTGGCGCCTCGGTCTTGCTCGACGCACCCTTGCCATGGCTGGACGCAGCCAACACGAGAGACCGCCTCGCTCTCAACTCGCTGGCCTTCGATCGCAGTCTCGGCGTCCTGGCATGGAACCGGCGGAGCCTTGCCGAGCTCCTGCCAGGGCTTGACCTGGTCCACTCTTACCCGAAACCCGCCGAGCTGACTGCTGAGCCGGTCACCTGGATGGAAGGACAGGGCGGAGTCGCGGCAGGCATCGTGTACAGCACGGCGATGGGCACGCACGGCGTCGGGGCCGGCCTCATGCCGCTCGAGCGCTCCCTGCTTGATCGCTGGATTGAGGATGGTCTCCGCCCCTACTTCCGCCGGGTCGCCCCTCTCGAACGGGTACGCGGAAAGTCCAAGCCGGTCCTGCTGCCTGCGAGGTCGAAAGACCCGATCAAGGAGGAGTTGCGTTCTCGCCGGCTTGTCCAGGCCCGTCGTGCCGCGGTGCGCGCGGCGCTGGGCGAGCAACCCTTGCTCATCGATGTGCTCTGGCAGAACGAACAGACTCGTGACGAACTGGTCGAGGCGATTCGCGAATGGCTGGAGCTTCCGCCCATCGCCGCCGGGGCCGACGAGCACGAATGGCAGGTCGGCAACCTAGGTGTAATCGTGCGAACTCGGCCGCTGGAGAACCTTGGCGCTCCCCTGAAGGCCGACCGCAGGACAGGCCAGTCACGCGCCCAAGCGCTGGCTCACGCCATCCGGGCCCGCTCGGCCGAGACCGCAGCCTACCTGGGCCCTGGCACGTCCACTGCCCAGCTGGCCATCGTCGAGACCCTGGGTCCCGACCGGTTCACGGCACGGGATTCCGATCCCAAGAGCGCTCTTCGACACGGATGCGCAGCGGCGGGCAGGGTCAGCCAGTTCATCGTCGTCCCGGAAGACTCAGAGGAACCCGTGGAGCGGCGCGCCCTCTCGGCCGTTGCCGACGGTATGCGACAACTCGGCGCTGTGGTCCCGCCTCAACAGCGGCTGGGCGAGGAGCTGGCCCCTGACCTGCAGTACCTAGCCCTCTGGTACGTCCGTCGCCAGGCCGGCGGACCGACCCGGCAAGCAGGGCAGTATCTGGTCGCCCTTCGGATACGCCCGGACGACGAGCACCATCCTGTGCGTGGCTGGGACGACGCCCGTAAGGAGTGGGTGCCGTATGCCCAGCTACTTCTCACTCTCATCGCCGGTGGAGCCGCCGAGGACATCCGGACCGCCGCGGATCGACGCGACGCGGTCCAGCGTCGAATCCGATCCTTGCTCTACCAGGTACGGGATCGGCCGACTCTTCTCCTGGTCAACAGCGGGAACCTGCGTGATGCTTGGCCTGGTCTCAGCAATGGGCAGCTCGTCAGGGACAAGATCTCTTTCGACGGGGATCGGGAACCCTCGTGGATCGCACTCTATGGGCCAGACCTTCGCGTGGTGCTGCTCCGTGATGCCAACAGCCGGGAGGAGACATCGCAGTGGTTCGCACCCGGCGCGAGCGAGGACCTCACGCCTGGTCTGGCGCAGGGTCTATGGTGCACGCGAAACGCGGACGAGGACAACCGGGTGTTCGCGAGCACCGTCGACAGACCGCCCGCGGGACGCAAGGTGGCTCGCGACCTCCTCAAACTGGTTCCCACTGAGTCGTGGCCCCACGCCCCGGCCGCTACGGCATCGAATCCTCAGGCTTTGGAGCTGACGGTCCTGGGTTGCTTGTCCAGAGCTGTACTGGAGGCGTCAGGGCGCTCCGATGTACGCCCGGACCAACCGGCGATTGTCGCGGCCTCAGCTCATCAGTTGCGATTTCACGACGAGTACCACCCGCTCGGCCGACCGCTGCCGCTTCATCTGGCTAGGCAGGCCGAGGAGTATGTCCTGCCTCTCGCTCGCGAAGGCAGTTACGAGGGATAGCACTGCCCGGCTCGACGGATCCATCCCTTCCCGCTCCCGGCCGATAGCCTCGACCTCACGACTGTTCACCAGCCTCTGACAGAGTCGAGCAGAAACGCCAAGCGGGGAAGGACCTGCTCAGCGGCGGTGATGAGGCCCGGCGCGCCGTCGGAGACGATCAGCAGCGGCGGGCGCAGGCCCCGGGCGGCCAGATCGGTCAGGAAGTCGTGCCAGGCGTCGGCGGACTTCGATCCTGCCGCGGCCAGACCGGCGAAGACCGGCTTGCCCTCGGTGGTGATGCCCCAGGCGGCCAGGACCGGCTCGGCCCGGCTCCCCTGATGCATCCTGAAGTGCGAGGCGTCGCAGAACAGGTAGTCCAGCTCGATGCCGGACAGGTCGCGCCGGCACCAGGCGTCGTACTCGCCACGATGGCCTGGCAGATCGTCGAGACCGCCGACTTGGACAGCGCGGCCTCGGGGCCGAGCGCGTCGGCCAGGGAGGCTTGGACGTCGCGGACGGACAGACCGCGCACGAAGGCGGCGATGACCAGGGTTTCCAGCGCGTTGGTGCGGGTGACGCCGGTGCCGAACAGGCGGGAGGCGAAGGCGTCGGTGGTGCCGCGCAGTTTGGGGCGGGCGATGGTGACCGGCCCGGTGGTGGTCTTGATCGTGGTCGGGCAGTGGCCGTTGCGGTGGCCGGGCCGTACCACGGCTTCTTCGCCGCTGCTGGTGAGGGTGGCGGTGCGCTGGTAGCGGGCGCGGCCGAGGAAGGCGTCCACCTCGGCTTCGACGGCGGTCTGGATGATCAGCCGGGCGCCGAGACGGGCGACGTCCTCGATGACCTCGGCCAGGTCACGGCCCTCGGTGAACAGGGCGTCGATCTCGGCGCGGATGGCTTGAACGGGCGGTAGTGTGCGTGCCACGAGCGTAGGTCCTTGCATGGTGCGAACTTTGGACGTTCAGCACGGCAACCTACGCTCGTTCACTTTTACAACGCATCCCGGACGTGACCCGACCAGTCTTTCCGGCGAACCCCATGATCGGCGTAGCACGCGATGGTCAAGGAAACGCGGTTGCTCGGTGGTTGCTCGCATGTACGCGGCACCCCGGGGAAAGCACCGGCACGGTCCGGCATCCCCACAGGGGTAATCGCGGACAGATCCATAGAAAGCGGCACGTCGCGACAGCGGACGGCAGCGATCAAGGGCACTCATAATCCGTGGGTCGTGGGTTCAAGTCCCACCCGCCCTACTCAATCACCCCATATATGACCTGAGGTTTCTCGCGGATGGTCAAGGTCTGGGCGGCCAGGCCAAACGGGGCGGTGCGCTGCACGACGGCCAAGAGCTCCTCGCCCCCACCTACCTCGACCTGCCCACCGCGCCCATCGGCGGCCTGGTCGACCCGGCACCCGAAGCCCCGCTCACCAGCCCTCCTGGTCCCCGAACTTCTGATCACCGACGCCCCTGACCCCAACGACTTCCCCGAGATCGGCATCCGCAGTTCCTCGGGGCCGTACGCCGCCTGGAGCCCGGAACAGCTGGTCCCGTTGCGGGAGACCGCCACGAGCGGTACCGGCTCGTCGGTGATCGCCGCCCGGCGCTTCCGCAGCACGGCCAGATCCTGCCCGATGACTGCCCGAGCGTGGTCGTCATGGATGAGGTTCCCTATCTCATGATCAACGGGATGGTGCCGAGAGGTCGCCGCAAAGCGCCGGGATGAGGCGTTCCTCCATGACGGCCCTGCCTTCGGCGGCCATCGCCTCCGCCAGAGCCGGATCCCATGGGCTGTCGGACGGGCCGCCGATGAGCGGGGTCGACTCGCCCAAGGCCAGCCCGGCCGTGTAGTCGGCGGCACCCATCCGCCAGGGCGTGGCGCCGTCGCGGACCGCCGCCGCCACGATGTGCAGGCCCGTCCAGTCGAAGTCGGCGCGCCAGCGCAGCCGCGACCCGGCGGCCACAGCGGCGGCGAGCAGCTTGTGACAGGCCGCGGACGGAACGCCCTCGGTGCAAACGAGCGCCGCGGACCGGTTCCCGAGTTCGGCCGCGGCCACGCGCAGGACCGCCGGGTTCTCGCAGACGAAGATCTCCCGAGCAGTGGGGACGACGGGGTGGGCGCTCTGCTGCTGAAGGGTGAGCCGGAACGGGATCCCGGAACCGGCGGCGTCGTTCAGCCAGCGGGACACCACATCGTCACCTCGGGTCCGTACGTTGAGCAGCAGCACCTGGCTGGCCAGGTCGTCCACGATCACCCCGGCGGACTCCCACAGCGCCCGCTGCCCCGCCCGGCCGGAGGGTGGCGCGGGCGAACCCGAGTTGAGGGCGAGGGCGCGCAACACCAGCGTCGCCAGCGGACTGCCGGGGGTGAGCGCCTTGGTGTCGCCGGTGGCGGACGCGGCCAGGACGGGCAGCGGGACGAACGTCGCGGGCAGCCGATCGAGTACGGCGGTCGCCTGCCTGATCAGGTGGCCGTCGCCGCGCCGGATCAGGCGGGTGAGCGTACCGTCCGCGGTCAGCGCCGACAGCCATTCGGCGAACCAGCCCTCCCCGGCCGACCTCGCGGTACCGGCCGACGCCAGCAGCGCCTGCCTGGCGGAGTCCTCCGCAGCGCGTTCCGCGTGCCGGTCCCTGACCGGGTCGCCCAGCCGGGCCAGCGTCTGGCGCAGTCCCATGCCGTGCATCCTGGTGAGGGCATCGTCCAGGCTGGCCAGCGGGACTGTGAGCCTTTTGACGTTCTCAGGCCGGTATGTTCCGGTGATGCCGATGATCACCCGCCGCTCGGCCTCGGACGGGGCGGTCAGGCCGACGGAACCGTCGAGCGCGCCGCCCATCCGCTCCAGCCTGCGCCGCGCCGCGGCCAGCACGCGCCGCCAGCCGTCGCCGCGCAACTCCTCCAGCGCGGCCGGCCGCGGCCGCCCAGTGCCCGGCGCGGAGCCGGGACCGCTCGTGCTGTCGGCACGCGGCTCACCCAACGGGGACCCGCCGCACCCCGGGGGAACCCAGCGCCGAGGTCAGGTCGTCCGCGTCGTCGGCGAGGAGTTCCACCCCGTCCCAGACCAGCAGCAGCGCGCTGACCGTGTGCTCCACGGGAGAATGTGCCAGGTCGTAGTGGGCCGCGGCGGGTACGGCGGCATGCGTGGCCCACAGGTCGTACCCGGTCATGAACAGGTCCAGGTCGAACTGGGCGGCCAAGCTCATCAGCTCACTGCGCCCATTGTGGTCCACTCCGGCGAACGCCTCGTCCAGGGCGAGCAGCCGGGGCGCGTCGGGACGCGCCGAGTTGAGCATGGCGTGTGCGGCGGCGAACAGTGGCAGGTGCAGTGACACCGACTGCTCCCCGCCGGACAGCCGGCTGTGCTTGGCGCGAGTGAGGCGCTCCTCCTGTGTTCCCCGGTCCCCGGTGCCGGGGCGGACGAGCTGGAAGGTGAACTGCCGCCACCGCCGGTAGTCGAGCACCTTGGTGAGCAGCTCCCGGTAGGGCAGTTCCCGTTCGCGGGCCCGCGCGTTCTTGATCTGGGTGGCGAAGTGGGTGCGCATCCGGCTCAGCTGCTCGGGGCCGAGGGTGGCCGCGTCCGCGTCGAGCAGGCCGCAGACCGCCCGCTGCTCGTCCTCCAGATGGTCGGCCTGCTGCCAGCTCACCCCGACCGTGGTCCCCGACGACATCCGGCGGGAGCGCATCTCGGTGTTCATCCGCCGGATCAGGTCACGCGCGTCCACGGTGCGGTCGTGGATCTGCTGGGCCAGCCGGGTGAGCAGCGCGTCCTCCAGGATCCGCTGCTCTGACTCGCTGAGCAGCTGCTGTTGGTCCCTGCGAGCGGTGGTCATCTTCACGGCGAACGCGCCCACCGGCAGCGGCCCGTCCTCGTCCGCGATCCGGACCACGATCACGCCGTCCGCGCCGTCCCACTCGGGCCGGTAGTCCTGGCCGGCGGCGGCGAGCTGCGCCTGGAGGTCGTCCAGCGCCTTGGTCAGCCTGGTGGTGGACTGCTTGAGCGAGGTCTCGGTGGGGGTCAGGTCGCGGGTCATGGTGAGGATGGCCTCGTGCACCGCGATCACCGCGTCCGGCAGGCGGTCGTCAAGCCAGTCCGCCTCCTGTCCGGGCCAGGTCAGGCCGGGCGGGCATTTGAGCACGTCGAGCAGCTCCCGCTGGGCGAAGGGGGCGAGCCCTCTGGCGGTCTCCCGCTCCTCGGCCGCCGCGACCCGCAGCGACTCCCGCGCGGCGTCCAACCTGGCCCGCGCGGTGGCGTGCTCGGCGAGCGCCGCCCGCTCGGTGTCACGCGCCGACTCCGCCGCGCGTGCCGCGGCGGCGATCCCGGTCTCGGCGGACTCGATCTCGGCCAGCACCTGACTGGCCTGCGCGCCCATGGTCTGCCGGAGGGCGTCCAGCTTGGCGGCCTCCTCGGTGTGCCGGCGCCGCGCGGCCGACTCGGTCAGCTCCGCCGCCGCCTCGTCATCGGCCGCCGCCTCCAGCCGCTCCGTGCCGCCCTCGACCGCGTCGCACTGCCGGGCCTCCTCGCGCCGCCGCCCGATCAGCAGACTCGCCGTGGTCTCGAACCGTCCCACGGCCGCGGCCACCTCGTCCGCCCGGGCGGGGTCGAGGCGGCGCTCGGCTCCGATCCTGCGCACCGCCCGCTCGGCCGCGCCACACGCGGCGACGGCCTCATCGTAGTGGCCCTGCGCGGCGTCGGCGGTCTCCCTCGTGGCGCGGAGCCGCCCAGCGGCCCCCTCATGCTCGCGCAGGGCCGAGACGATCGGGCCGGTCCTGGGCAGCGCGGCTCGGGCGGCGGCGATCGCCTCCAGTGCCGACTCGGCGCGGGCGGCCCGCAGGTCGAGTTCGGCGACGGTCTCGGTCAGCGCCGCGATCCTGTCGTCGCATTCGGCCAGCCGCCCGGCCCTGCGGCGCGCACGGGCGGTCGCCCCGACATACTCGGCGTGCCGCTTGCGGTGCGCGCCGACCTGGACTCCCTGCGCGAAACGGCCGTCTGGGGAGATCATCGGCCGGTGGTCGCCGTCGCCGTCCCGACCAAGCGCGACGGACCGCAGGATCGCCGTGACGCGCGCGGCGGGGACCAGGGTCTCCTCCTCGGGGACCAGCAGGTCGGCCAGGCTGGGCGTCACCGGCGGGCCGGGCGCCAGGTATCCCTCGGAATCCCCCGCTTCGACGGCCGCGGGCTCCGGGGTGACCCAGGCGTCAAGCAGGTTGGCGGCCTCAAGCGCCGCCTCGACGGCGGCGGCCTCCTCCTCGCCCACCTGGTCGGCGAACCGGACCAGCCGCCAGAACGGGGCTCCAGGCCGGCGGTCCCGGTCCGCCGCGCGGGCGGCGAACGGTGGCGGGGCGTCGTCGCGCTCGGCCGCGATCTCCGCCCGCTCGGCCCGGACCTGAACCAGTTCCCGCTCGGCCGCGGCCCGCTCGCCCCTCAGCCCGGCCTGGGTGTCCCGTAGATCCTGTACGGCCTGCGCGGCGGCGCCCCAGAACACGGCCTCCAGACCTGCCGCGTCCGGCTCACCGGCCTGGTCCAGCGCCGCGGCCAGCGGCGCAAGGTCGAACCCCAGCTCGGCGAGGACCTCACGGTGGCGCTCGGCCCAGCTGTCCAGCAGGGTCGCGGCCTCCTCCCGCGCCGCAGCCACCCGCCCGGCGGCCTCGGCCTCGGCCCGCTCCGCCCGCTCGACGGCGCCCACGGCCTGTTCGAGGGCGATCCTGGCCAAGTCACGGGCCTGCTCGGCCTTCTGCCTGGTGTCGATCGCCGCCCGGACCGCGCGCACGTCGTCGTTGCGGGCGGCCACCCGGCCGCCCACCCGGTCGGCGAAGCCCTCCGCGCCGGCGTCGGCCGCGCCCCAGCCGATTCCCGCGGCGGCGGCCTCGTCGGCCAGGTCGGTGGCCGTACGGGTGACCGCGCCCGCAAGCTCGGCCAGCACCCGCCGCGCGGCGTCCAGTACGGTCCGGGCCTTCTGGGTGGCGGCGGCACGGCGGTCCAGCTCAGCCTTGGCCGCTCTGGCGGTTTCCTCGCACGTCCGTACCAGGCGCTCCAGGTCGCCGAGCTGCTCGACGGCCTGGTACCCGGCGCTGCCCTTGAGCTGCTCCAGCCGGGCCCGCAACCCGGCCAGGCCGTCCTCGGCCGCCGACAGGGCCTGCCCGGCCTCCGTCTGGGCCAGCTCGGCGGCGGCCACGGCGGCCACGGCCGTGCTCAGCCCCGCACGCTGGTCCGTCACGTGGGCGCGGCGGCGGGTCAGCGCGTCGGCCGCCCAGCGTGCGTGCGTGCGCAGGTAGGTGGTGTAGCTTGACAGGAACGACTGGGTCGCCTCGTCCGCGGCGACCAGACCCTCCAGGGTCCGCTGCACCGTCTCCATATCGTCGAAGGAGCGGGACGCCTCGGCGATCAGGTCGTCGTCGATGGGGCGCAGCCCGTCGGTGAGGGTGTCGGAGAGCTTGCCGGGGTCCAGGTTCTTGGCGAGCTGCGGGCGGCGCAGTGTCAGGATGAGGGTGATCAGCTGCTCGTACCGCTCCCTGCCGAGGCCGAACAGCCGCCGGTCGATCGCGTGCCGGTAGTCGGACGCGGTGGGGACGACGGCCTGCTCGCCCAGCTCCTCGATGAGCTGCTTCCTGGTCATCGGCCGGTCGTCGGCGGTGAGCAGGGAGAAGTCCACGCCCACCCGGCCCTCGGCGACGAAGTGCCAGCGGATCGGCGTGTCGCGGTGGCGCTGGGCGTGCATCCCGACCCCGAGGGTGACCGCGTCGCCGGTGCCGCGGTGCCGCAGCTCCAGCCAGACGTAGCCGACGGCGGTGTCCTGCCCGCGGAAGAGCAGGTTGGACTTCATCGTCCGGTCCTCGGAGGCGAACGGGTTGAGCCGCTTGGGGTCGATTCGCCCATCCAGGACGAAGGGGAAGAGCACCTCCAGGGCCTTGGTCTTGCCCGAGCCGTTGGGGCCGCGCAGAATCAGCCAGCCGTTCGCGAAGGTGAACTCCTCGTCCCGGTAGTCCCACAGGTTGATGATCCCGGCACGGGTGGGCGCGTAACGTGTCACTGAACCTTCTTCACTCGCCTCGGGGAGAACGCTGGTCGGCCGCCGCGCCGGTGGAACGGGTGGCCCGGGATTTCACCTCCGCGGTGGTGCCGCGGTAGCGGGCCAGGAGGGGCAGCGCGAGCACGCCCCCCTCGACCCTGACGACCAGGCGCAGCGCGACGAGCAGCCGCACCGCCTCGCGCAGCAGCCGCTCGGGATCACCGCGCCAGGCGACCGAGAAAGCCGTGCCATAGGCGTCCATGAGCCCTTTCATCGCGGTGCGCAGCCAGGCGTCGGTGACGAACGGGTGGGTTGCCACCGTCTCGCCGGGCTCCGGGTCAACCGGCTCGGCCGGCTGGGCCTCGCTCAGCCCCGCCAGGACGTTCTGGACCGGCAGCCCCGTGTCGATGCGCGCCGCCAGCGCCTCGGTGCGCTCGGCCGACGTGGGCGCGGGCAACGCCGATGACCGCGACCCCGCGACATGCGCGGCGATCCGGGCCGCCAGCAGCAGCGCCGCCTGAGCGGGAGTGCCGCCGCCGGGAAAACGCAGGTCGGACAGGCGCCCGGAGGTGTCCACGAGCGCCACCCCTTCGGCGCGGCGCTCCACGGTCAACCCGGTCAGCCGTTCCAGATCTTCGGCGAGGCCGGGGTGGCGGAGCTGGCCGCGCAGCGACTCGCCCACGTCCGTGTAGTAGGCGACCGGGTGCTCCAGCACCAGCCGCCGCGCCCGCCTGGCCGCGGCCTCGCGCACCCGGTGCACGCCCTGGGCCAGGCCACGGTCGTGGTCGAGCAGCCCGGTCACCGAACTCATGTGCTGCAGCACCCGGCTCGGCAGGTAGACGGCGAAGACGATCTCGCGGTCGATGTCGTACAGCGCCTCGGCGTGGTCGGGGCTGCTCACCCAGTCGGCGGCCGAACCGTCGGCCAGGGTCAGCGCGCCGCGCTCGGCCAGCCAGGTCACCGCATCCACGAAGGCGTCCCTGTCGGACTTGCGCTCGGTGTCCAGGCCGAGCCCGTCGATTCTGGCCGCGTCGGCGGCGACCGCGTCCGCCAGTTCACCGAGCGCGATCTGGGTGCCGGAGCGGCCGAGCGCGGCGAGGGTGAGCACCAGATAGGCGTACCGGCGGCGGTCGAACGGCCGGTCGGTCCGGGTCCGCGCCGGGCGGGTCACGTCCAGTTCGTCCTGTACGCGCAGCAGTCGCGCGGTGTTGGCCGTGGTCACCAGCCGGTAGCCGAGCACCTCGTGCAGGTCGGCACGGAGCTGATTCGCCCAGCGGCGGATCAGCGGGAGCGCCGCCCGGTTCGGGTGGGTTCCGGTGATCAGGGCATTGCCGAGCAGGAGCCGTACCGCCCGCTGGTAGTCGGCCAGCTCCAGCGGGCTCACCTGCTCGGCGACCCTGCCGGCCATCAGGACACCTCCAGCGTGACACCGGACAGGTGGAGCCGGCCGCGTACGGTGCGGACCACGGTGGCGCCCTCGCAGGGGTGGAGCGTCAGCCGTACGCCGTGCGCGGACCCCGTGGCCGCGACGCGCCGACTGGTGGGAACCCGGGCGGCGAGCGCCTGGTCGAGCAGGCTCAGCAGGGCCTGGGTCTCCGGCTCGTCCAGCACCCGCTCGTACGGACCGTCGGCCGCCAGGGAGGCCGCCGCGTCACGCCGTTCCCTGGTCAGCTTAAGCTGGTCGGCCCGGAGCCGCTGGCGCTGCGCGTCGTTGCGCTCGATCCGCGCCGTGCTTCCGGTCATCCGCGGCTCCCTGCCGGACTCCACCAGGCCACGGGCGAGCCGTACCGGGTCGGCGTCCCACCAGGACAGGCGGGCGGGGATCAGCTCGGGGTCCTCGTGGGCGACCGCGACATGCCGGGGGCCGCCCAGGCCGAAAACCGCCTGGAACAACCCGTGCGCGGCGTCGTCGTCCGGGCAGGAAACGAACCACTGGGCCAGATGCCGGAGCTGGCTCTCCCGGCTGACTCCGCCGCGGCGTGCCTCGGTCACCCGCCTGAGCAGCGCGAGCACGTTCGCGATGGCGGTGACGGTCGCGTTCTGCAGCCGTTCGGCCTCGCTGGGGGCGCCGCCGGGGAGTCCCGCGTGGCCGGCCCCGAACCAGTGGACGAGGCCGGACCAGCGCCGCCGCCAGTCCTCCTCCCGTTCCTGGGGGGCGCGGAAGAGCCGGTCGTCGGCCGCCGCGGCGCGGGTGATCAACTCGTCCACCCCGGTGTCGGCCACGGCCGCCACGGCTTGGGCCAGCCGGGGGGTGTAGCGGGCCAGCTCCGCGGTGAACTCCCGCATGTGCGTGAGCAGTGCGTCCTTGTGGGAGAGAAACACCTCGGGCCGGGTGTCGTTGGTACGGGCCAGGTCTCCCAGCATCAGGTAGAACCGTGCGGCCCGCTGCGCCATGTCGCCGAGCACCTGGTCCAGGCGGCTGAGCTTGCGGTAGACCTCGTCGCCGTCGCCGGTCCTGTTGGCCTCCGCCAGTGCCTCCAGGTCGGCCAGGATGTCAGGAAATATCAGCCTTGACAGCTGAGCGTCCTCCAGGCTTGCCCCGAGCACGTCCTCAACCGCCCGGTACGCGCGATACCCGGCCTGAGTGAACTGGTACACGTAGTGCCGGTTGCGGTATTCGGCGAGGTTGGCGGCACGGGTTCCGTCGTAGCTGCGATCCAGCAGCCGCCATTCGTTGAGCGAGTCCAGCAGGGACTGCACATCGCCGAATTCCGGGCAGCCCGGGTGCTCCTCGCGGAGCTGGTCGAGCAGGGCACGCGCGCCGGACGCGTGCAGCAGCACCTGATAGTTGGCGCGGCCCCGGTCGAAAGCCCGCAGCAGCCACAGATACTCGTCGCGCTTGTCCGCGGCCGCGAAATGGAACAGCCGCATCCGGTCGTCGAGGGTGAACGCGTCGAGCCCGAACGCGTCCGCGGCACCGGGCGGGCCGTCATCCGCCGAGGCATCCCCGGGGAGAAGAATGTCGATGTCCATGGTCCCGTCCGGCTCTGAGGAACTGTTACGACCCATAAAGCATGGCGCACCCAGGCGGTGACGCGGCCCGTAGCGGAGAGTTGTGTAACCGATTCTCAATGCCGCCGATTCTCGGATGTCCGATTCACGGCGCGGCGTCACCTGTTCACGGGCGAGGCCGTCTGGTCGGTGAGCGGGCCCCCGGAGATCAGGGCGTCCAGGACCTGGAGGGCCGCGCCGCGGCTGAGCTGGTCGTGGTGGCGCTCGTTGCGGCGGGTGCGCAGACAGCCGTAGCACGAGGTTTCGGCACCGCAGTCGCAGGAGGCGACCCGCTTCAACGCGGCTTCCACCACCACGTCGAGCGCCCCGGCGACACGCAGTGCGCTGCCCGCCCCGCCGGGCACCGTGTCGAAGGATCACCACCCCGGTACGGTGGTCGGAACCGGGGTTGATCGCGCCGTCGATGTCGTCCCTGCTGATCTCCAGCCCGTCCGCGGCCCCCTCGAGCAGCGCGTACAGGGTGGACCGCCAGTGCGCGGCGGCGGTCAGGCCGGGCGCGTCGAACCGCAGCTCTAGGATGTCGGTCTCGAAGCTGTGGGCCAGTGAGCGCCACCGCAGCGGTCCGGTGCACTCGCTCCGCCGGAGCGGATTGACGTGTGATTTCGCGGACTTCCCGTGATTCGGTGTGCCCCAGCCGCACCAGTCGCAGATCAGGAAGCCGCCCCCGGTCGGGCCCTCGGAGAGCACGACCAGCCGGCCCCGGGAGCCGGAACGGCACCAGACGGAGGCCGCCCCCGGGGAGGCCCAGCGGCGTTCGGCCAGTTCCTCGCCCAGGGAGACGATGTGGGTCGAGCCGTGCCACGAACTCTTCGGCGGAACGGCGGCGGGCTTGCCGGTCCGGTGGTCGGCGACGAACCCGAACTCCGGCACGTAGTACTGGCGCAGCGCTCCCTCGGGCGCGCTGCCGCAGGCGGGGCAGGCGCCCGTCAGCGTCTCGTCGCCCTCACGGTAGTGCTGGCAGGTCCGGCAGACGGTGTAGTGCCTGCTGATCAGTTCCCGCCCCGGCAGCCGGTAGACGCCCGCCGACCGCCAGAGCACTCCGCCCGCCACCAGCTCGGCGCCCGGCGCGTACTCGTAGATGGCCGAGGACAGGTCGCGGCTGAGTTCCAGCCGTGCCCCCACCTGGCTGTCACAGTGCGCGGTGCGCAGTTCCACACTGTCCACGGGGAAGCCGTACTTGGGGAGCACGTTCCGGTTCGCCAGGTAGCCGATCAGGGAGCGGCGGGTGAGCGTGTTGACCGTCCGCTCATAGCGGGCGGCCAGGTCGCTGCGGCGGCTGTCGAAGGCCTCCCTGCGGCGTTCCTCGAACCCCTCGACGTCCTGTACGAGCTCCTGCCCGACCTGGTCGAGCAGCGCGCACAGCCGGGTCACCCAGGCGCCGGTCGCCAGCCCGAGCTCGGCCTGCACCGAGACCGGCAGCACCCGGCGCAGCGAGGCGAGCACGTCGGCGGGCACCGGAGTGAGGAAATCCGCGACCCGGGCGCTCGCACCGGACAGGAAGAAGTCCCCCGCCGTCTTCCAGACCGTGCCCGAGGTTTCCCTGGCGTGCCGGAAATAGGCGGCCAGGGCCATGGAATGGGCGTGCCGCCGGTCGATGCGTTCATTGCCGAGCGGCACGTACGGCGCCCGTACCTGCCCGGCGATCATCGTCTCCGGCTCCTGGTATCTGGACAGGTCGTGCGAGCGCCGCTGGGCGTAGGTCAGCACCAGGGCCGCCGAGTCCGCGCGCCGCCCCGCCCGCCCGGCCCGCTGGATGTAGTTGGCCGTGGTCGGCGGCATGTTGCGGAGCATCACCGCCTGCAGCTCACCCACGTCCACGCCCAGCTCGAAAGTGGTCGAGCAGGACAGGACGTTGACCTCGCCGCGCAGGAACCGCTGCTGGATGCCGGCCGCCTCAAGCCCGGTCCACTGGGCGGTGTGCTCCTTGGCCAGGAGCGGCACCGGCGTCATCGTCTGGTAGAGCACCGCGTGGTGGTCCGCCGGGTCCGGCTCGGCCGGGACCAGCGTGCCCTGGCAGCCGAGCGTCGGGCAGACCCCGCGCACCGAGGCCGCGCTGACCCGCCGGCACAGGCCGCACCGGTGGATCTCCCCAGCAGCGGACAGTTTCAGCCAGGTGTGGTCGAGCTGGTGGACCTGGCCGAGTTTCGGCAGCGCGACCGCGTTCAGCCAGCCGTCCCGCAGCGAGGTGAGCAGCCGCCAGCACCCGTCCAGGACCTGCCGCGCGTCCGCCTCCGAGCCGACGGCGGCCAGCACCCTGCGCAGATAGTCAAGCCGCCGGTTGACCCCGCGGGTGGGCAGCCAGCTGAGCACCTTCAGCTTCGGCTCCGCGCCGTCCCGCCGCACGTGGATGGGCCCCCGACGGGGGTCGAACAGTTCGTCACGCGGATCGACCTGCTCAGGCATGGTCAGCGCGCCCTGCTGCCGCAGGGAGCGGGCCAGCTCGCCCAGGAGCAGCCAGCACTCATCCGCGGTCAGGCCCAGCTCCAGCAGGGGCGCGGGCAGCCGCCAGCCGGGCTCGCGGTCCAGCTCCACCCGGAGCAGCCCGAGGCCCTCCAGGGACTGGCGTTCGTCCATGGCGACCAGTTCCCGCATCACCCACAGCGCCACCGTGCGGGCGCGCTGCTGGCGGGAGGCCCGGCGGTCGAACACCCCGGCCTGCCCCGCCGCCGAGACCACTTCGTGCACCAGGTCGTCCACGGTCGCGGCGTCCCCGTCGGACGCCCGGCGCAAGCCGCCGAGGATCAGCCGCCGCTGCTGGATCTGGGCGTAGGAGGATTCCAGGTACGGCGCGAAGTACGCGGCCGCCTGGCGGCTGTCGCTGAAGGTCAGCAGCTTGCGGCCGCCCCCGGGCCGGTCCGTGAACTCGGGGGCCGGCGGCAGCGCCTGGTAGAGGGCGGTGGCCAGGACCGCCGCCGCCGCCTCGTTGCCGCTCTCGAACTGGCGGATCATGCCGGCGCCGCGTGCCCCACAGGCCAGGCAACCGCTGGGCGAGCTGGCCCGCGTCTTCAGCCGTCGTACCGGGCGAAGCTGGGTCTCGCCGCAGCCGTCCTGGCCGCACCGGCTCCGCCGTACCGGATGAAGTGCCCCGCACCGGCCGCACAGGTACGCCTCCTGCGCCTCGGTCTCCGGCAGGTCCTCCAAGGTCTCGTCGTCCTCATCGGTCATCGCGGGCGCGTCGCCGAGCAGCAGCCATACCCGGGAGTCCGCCCTGCTCACACGCGGACTGAACCGCTGACCGGCGCCGGACGTCTCCACCGCGCCGATCAGGTGAACCGCCCCGCATCTCTTGCAGGCGCCGAGCTCGAAGACCGCCCCGGCACAGGTGGGGCAGGTCTCGTGGCGGCCCAGCATCACATGCGGCCCGGCCAGGCAGGCGAACGCACCCTCGGTGGCGCGGGCGAACAGGTGGTAGCGGGCCGACAGGACCGCGCTTCCCCCGGCATCGCGTACCTTCCCGCCGAGCGCCACCAGCGCGGCGAGGCCGTCCTCCGGCCCGGCCTGGCCGCCGAAGACCAGCCGGGCCAGCTCGGCGAAGGGCCGCGGGCCCCCGGAGAGGGCGCCGCGCAGGGTGGCCATGGCGTGCTCGCGGGCCAGCGCCGCCCCCGCGTCGGGCAGGCCGGAGCGGCGGACCAGCTCGCCGCAGGGGTCCTCGCTCACTGCCAGCTTCCGGTAGTCCGCCGCGGACAGCGGCCCCCAGAACGGCCCGGACGGCATCCCCACCCGCGCGGCGGTCACCAGGTCCTGGCGGGCCGGGTCGCCGGGAACCCATTCGAAGGGCACGTCGAACAGCTTGGCCGCGAAGTCCATGACCGCGCCCGGTTCGTCGCCCACCGTCGCGCTGGTGGCGATGGCCTGCAACGTACGGCCCCCGGCCACCCGGTCGTGCAGGCGGCGCAGCAGCATGCCGAGTTCCTCGGCCCTGGCGCCGTCGTAGACATGGGCCTCGTCCAGGACCACGAACCGCCACCGGCCCGCGGGCTCGAAAAGCTCCAGGTCCGCCGGGCGGAGCAGTAGGTACTCCAGCATCGCGTAGTTGGTGAGCAGCAGATGCGGGGGAGCCGCCCGCATCTCCTCCCGGCTCAGCAGCTCGTTCGGCAGCCTGGGCCGGTCGGGATTGAGCTCCTCGAACAGGGCCTCCCCCTGCTGGGCCCGCTCCGGCGTGTCGCCCGTGTAACGGCCGAAGGTGATCTGCGGCACGGCCGACAGCAGGTCGCGGAGGCGTTTCACCTGGTCGTTGGCGAGGGCGTTCATCGGATACAGCAACAGCGCCCGCACCCCCGGGCACAGCCGCCCCTCGGCGACGAGCGCGGACAGGATCGGCAGCAGGAAGCTCTCCGTCTTGCCCGAGCCGGTGCCGGTGGCGATCACCAGGTTCCGGCCGGCGGCGGCCTTGCGCAACGCCTGCTCCTGATGCGCGTACAGCGGCCGGTCCAGGGGAAGCGCGGGCCCGCCCAGTGCGGCGAACGCGGGATCGAGCACGCCCTGGCCGATCAGCTCGCGCAGGGTCGCGCCGGTCCGGTACGGCGGGGTCGCCTCAAGCAGCGGGCCCTTGCTCAGCAGCGGGCTGGCGGAGATCTCCGCGGCCAGCGCCTGCGCGACCGCCGGGTCGCGTACCGGCAGCAGGGACCGGAGATAGCGCCGATACGTGCCGGTGACGAGCGCGCTGGTGGCGAGGGGATCCATGGGTCAATCGTGGCAGAGCCATGGGTCAGGGGGAGTTTGCGGTGAAGGAGAAATCATCGCGAGCGGGACAACGCGCCCGTGGGCGCGGACCGTCAGGACAACCTGCCCGTGTGCGGCCACGGTGTCGAGCGCGCGCCGCAGGAGATAGTCGCCGCGCGCGTGCGGGGTCAACTCCTGGACGAGCATTCCGTCGGCGCGCACCTGGACGGGCAGCCGTTCCCGTACGCCCGGGATCTCGAACCCCAGCCACCCGAGTTCCTCCGGGGTCAGCCGGAGCGGGGCCGTACGCCACTCCTGACCGGCCAGCACCCGCATGTGCGGCGGGGTGACGTTCAAGGCCAGGACGCGGTCACCCGCCACGCAGGTGATCCCGCGCGTGATCTCCGCCCCGGCGAAGGCGAGCGCCTGCGGCGCCACCGTGAGGCCGGGCGCCGTGCCGAACAGGGCGTCCGCGGGTTCGAGACCGTCATCGTCGAAGACCCGGACCGGAGGGTCATAGCGCACCGAGAGTCCCTCGGCGACGGTGACGGTCTCACGCACGGCCCGGCCGCTCGCACCCCGTACGGTGACGGTGAAGGTGCCGAGGAGCGGCCGGGGAGACCCGGCCCACAGGTCCGCGGGGTCGGCCGACACCGCCGCAGCGCCGGCCGGTCCCACCGTCACCTGCCAGGTTCCCTCCGGCAGTCGCAGCGCGGGAGCCACGGCCAGCACCGGGAAGCCGCCCGGCCCGGCCATTCCCGGCACCGGCCCCACCGTCAGCAGGCGAGGTCGGGCCCGCCCGCGGATCGTCCGCTGCGGGCCGTCCGCCAGGGCGAGCCAGCCCACGCCCTCCAGCGAGATCTGCGTCAGCCGCCAGCCTTCCCAGCCGATCGGCAGGAAACTCTCCGCGATGACCCGGATCGGGACGTCGGCGACAAGCTCGCGGTCGCCGGGATGGGCAACCCAGACCGCGTCCTGAAGCAGTTCCCCGGGCAGATGCCGTCCGTCCTCGTCGAAGACGAGCAGAGTCTCCTCTTCCGGATGGGCCAGGACCGCCGCACCGCGCCGGATCCCCTCCCCGAACGGGTCGAGGTGAAGCGGGGGAGAAACCTCCGGCACGCTCCCGTGACCAGCGTGCATCATGATTGAACGCTTGACGTCCGCCTCGGCGGGCAGACCGAGGGTCCGCAGCGCCTCCAGAAACGTCGCGCCCCACCTGGCCGGGCTGCCCCGGCGGCGCGCGGCCGCCCACCAGCGCGGCCAGAAGCCGTCCTCCTCGCCGTGGCGGGCGGCCACCCCGGCCACACACACCGCGACACACGCGGGCCAGCGGGCGACAAGATCCCGATGACCGAGCCGCCGGCACGCCTCCCCCAGCGCCTCCGCCGCCGCGTCGATCGCCTCCCCCGTCAGGCCGGCCTCGGCTACCAGCGACACCCGCCGCAACTCCCCGGCCCACGACCGTTCAAACAGGTCGAGCAGGGCCGACGCGTCAAACGTTCGGGCACCGGACATGGGACGTTAAGCACCTGTGGCGTCAGGAGATGTTCCGATTCAGCCTAGTGGGAAGGGTGAGCCCGCGCAGCCGCAGGATGTCCACAGCGGATGTCGGCGCCGGCACCGGGCTACGCTGACAGCCCCGGTGCCGGCAAGCAGCCCCAGGTGGGGTGGTCGTGCCGGTCAGGCGGCGGGTCAAGGACGCATGGGTGCTCGCTGGTTGCTCGCGTGTGAGCGGTACGGCCCGGCAGGCACCGTCACGAGTCGGCGTACCCGCACGGATAAATGCGGACAGATTCGCAGAAAGCGGCACGCCGCGGCATTAGGCGGCAGCGATCAAGGGCACTCATAATCCGTCGGTCGTGGGTTCAAGTCCCACCCGCCCTACCCCCTGTACCAGCAGGAAACCCGCCCTGAGCTGCGACAACGCAGCCATGCGGGTGTTGGTCATGTGGTTCCTGCGCGCCGACCTGCCGCGCCGGGAGCAGTACGGACCTTTCACCGACGAGGAGCCGGCCGAGGCATGCCTGAGGATCTTCGGGTCCTCAGCTCGGGGTGGTGGCAGAATGTGATCATGCCACCACCCCGAGCAAGATATTTCAATACCACCGGTCCCTGCGATCCGCAGCTCCACTACATGCTTCCCTCCACACCACGGCTTCCCGAGGCGCGGGCGCTCATCGAGATGGACCGCTATTTCGTGTTGCACGCGCCGCGGCAGACCGGGAAGACGACTATGCTGCGCACCCTTGCCTCCGACCTGACCGCCGAGGGCGACATCGCTGCTCTGTCGTTCTCCTGTGAGCGCGCCGGGACGGCCGGCGACGACATCGGCGCCGCGGAGACGATTCTGCTGAAGTCCCTGCGCAGGGCCGCCGACTTGTCGGGATGGCCCGAGGAACTGCTGCCGCCGGACCCCTGGCCGCAGAACCCGGTGCGCACCCAGTTCGGTGAGGCGCTGAGCGCGTGGTGCCGCCGCTGCCCGCGCCGGGTGGTGCTGTTCCTCGACGAGATCGACGCCCTGCAGGGGGCCAGCCTGATCAGCATCCTCAGCCAGCTCCGCGACGGTCACAACATACGGCCAGATGGCTATCCGTTCCCTGCGTCGGTGGTGCTGTGCGGGTTGCGCGACTTGCGCGACTACAAGGTCGCCTCGGGCGGCGACCCCGCACGGTTCAGCCCGGCCAGCCCGTTCAACATCCTCGCTGACTCACTGCGCCTGGGCGACTTCACCACTGACCAGATCTCCGAGCTGTACGACCAGCACACGCAGGCGACCGGCCAGGAGTTCACCAAGGACGCGGTGGACCGGATCTTCGAGCTGACCCAGGGACAACCCTGGCTGGTCAACGCCCTCGCCCACGAGATCACCTTCAAGATGGGGGTGACCGGGACGATCCGCGACGGGCAGGCGGAGGACGCGAAAGAGCGGCTGATCCGGGCACGCGCCACCCACCTGGACTCCCTGGCGGCCCGGCTGCACGAGCCCCGGGTCAAGCGGGTGATGGAACCGATCGTGGCGGGTGGCCCCTACACCGACCGCAGCAACTCCGACGACCTGTCCTACGCCCGTGATCTGGGCCTGATCACGCAGAAACCTCCGCCACAGGTGGCCAACCCGATCTACCGGGAGGTCATCCTGCGCGTGCTGGGCGACCTGACGGAACAGAACATACACGCCGACCCGCACAGCTTCGTGCTCCCCGACGGCCGGTTCGACCTGCCACGCCTACTGGAGGAGTTCGTCGTGTTCTGGCGCGAACACGGCGAAGTCCTCATCCAGCAGGAGGGATACCACGAGGCCGCCTGTCAGATCATCCTCATGGCCTTCCTGCACCGCCTGGTCAACGGCGGCGGCTACCTCGACCGTGAATACGCCGCCGGCACCAAACGCCTGGACGTGCTCGTTCGCTGGCCGTACAGCGGCCCCGACGGTGGACGGCAGATGCAACGCGAGGCCATGGAACTGAAGGTGTGGCGACCCGGCGCAGACGACCCGAAGCCCGAAGGTCTGGCCCAGCTCGACCGCTACCTCGACCGGCTGACCTTGCCCACCGGCGTCCTGGTCATCTTCGACCGCCGCCCCGAAGCGTCACCCTGGAAGGAACGCGGCGGCTTCGAGCAGGCGACCACCCCGTCCGGCCGCCGGGTCACCGTCCTGCGTGTGTGAGGGGTGTCGTGGCTGCGTGAATGTGCTGTCATGCGGTCTCCTATCGGGCAGGAGAGGACAGCGAGCGAGACGCCGATCACCCCAGGGCGGGTCGCGGCGCGGACCGGGCTGGGACGCCAGATCACTCGTCATCGTCGTAGACCCAGGCCCGGTACCGCTTTCCGATGATCGGGAAGTGCCCGGAGTCGAGCAGCCATGCGACCCCTACCAGGGCCCACGCGACCGCGACCATGGCCAGCCGGCCCATGCTGATGTCCGGCATTTGGTATCTCCTTCGTGGAATGACGCGGCGGGCCCCGCCCTCCATGGCTCAGGCCCGCCGCGCGTCTATCGGGCCCGGCCCAGCACGATCCGCTGCCACAGCCGCCGCGCGTCGGCGTAGCTCATGCGCTCGGTGTCCGTGGTCGTGACCCGCTTGCTGCGTACGTCGGCTCGCACCCGCCGCCGTATCCACGCGTGCCCGCCGCCGTGCATCAGGTAGAACGTCCGCAGGCAGTGCTCGCACGTCCATTCCTGTGCCCGTGCGCGCTGCTCGGGAAAGGAGGCGGGGTACCACTCGACGAACTCGACCGGGGCTGCGCCTGCCCAACGGGGGACGTGGTAACCGTGGTCCGCGGCGTCCTGGCTCAACGCGTGCGCGGTCACGGCTCGCCCGTCGCGTACCTGGTCTGGTGGGCGATCTCGTCCTGTGCGGAGAGCCACATCAACAGCGCGGGCGCGTCCACCGCCTCCACAACGGGGACCAGGCCCGCCGCCGACTCGGCTGGCGTCAGGGGAATGTCCCTGGTGCCCCGCCACCCGGCAGGGACGCCGTAAGCGTCGGTGAGGCGCTCGATCCGCCACGCCGGGTACATCTGACCCAGCACGACGAGCTGCCGCTCCACCAGCACGGCCAGTTGCTCGGGCACAGGTGGACACGCCAGGTATGCGATGCTCTCCTGCTCCGCGATGGCTCGGGCTAGCGCGAGCTCGTCATCGCCGTCGACCGTGCGCCAGGCACCGGCCTTCTCGGCGGCTTCGCCGTACGGCTGTTCCCGGGTGGCCCACCATCGGCCGGCGCTGCTGCGAAACGCTCGCCATTCCGGGAGGTCATGGCGACGTTCAACGAGTGAGTCCAGAGCCATGCCAGGACCGTAAGCGGCTCGATTCCCCGTGAGGGGTAAAGCTCGTCCCCCCACCGTCGCAGGTACATTCTGTACCCGTCCGATTACGCGACAGATGGCAGCTGCAGCTTGCGCGCGAGTGCGCGCGCATCATCCCGCACTGTCCTGTTGCCGCTGGCCATCAACTCCTGCACCGCAGATCGGGTGAACAGGTTGTAGGAGATCGTGTCCGGGCTGACCTTGTACGCCTTGCCGAGCAGGTGCACCATGGCGAGCGGTTCCCGCTTCAGGTGGTAGGCGCGGGCCATCTCGATCAGGTGGAACGATCGCCTGGTCGCTGACGGCATGTCCAGGCTGAGGCGGTCGGCCTGCCGGGTCGCCTCGTACCCGTCGGTGAGATCGGCGTACATGGTCACCGAGTAGGCGTCCACCATGGCCCGGCCGAACAGCAGCCATGGATGGTGCCCGTCGAGCGACCGGGCGGCTCTGTCGGCCCGGTCCCAATGACGCTCGGCGTCACCCCTGCGGCCGGTCTTGGCGTACGACAGGGCCATGGCGAGATGCTGCAGGCCCCAGAGCTGCCGGTCCTGCTCACTGTCCTCGGGACGAAGCAGGCGCGTGGCCTGGTGGGCGAGGTCGATGCGCGCCTCGGCCTGCTCGCCGGCATCCCGGAACACGTGGTTGAGATACCAGGCCGCAGCGGCCATCGCGTGTGGGTCGTCGGCGTCCTGGGCGGCCTGCATCGCCCGGTCTCCGGTGAGGAGTACCAGCTCGGGCATCGGCTGGAAGGACAGGTAGAGCTGGGCCAGGTGGTAGATCTGCGCGAGCGAGGTCTGCGCTCGTCGGCGGTCGTTACCGTCGAGCTGCCGTACGGCGGCGCGAGCGTCCTCGAGGAGGCGGGGCAGCACGGTGGCGATGGCGGTCCGCTGGTGGGGCGAGCCGTGCCAGACCATCCACGCCTGGGCGACGTTGGCGGCGAGCTCGCCGGCTGCCAGCGGTTCGCGGTCCGGAGCGGCGAGCGGGTAGGTGGCCAGAGCCCGCGCGACTTGTGCGACCTTCTCGTGCCGGTGCTTGGTGTAGGTCGACGCGTTCAGCTTCTGCTCACCGGTCAACTTGGCGAGATCGTCGATCTGGAGAATCTCGGAGAGACGAAGCAGGAGCGGCATCCGCGGCATGAGCAGCCGGCCGCGCTCGATCGCCTTGACCCACTCCGCGGAGCGACCGCACAACTCGCCAAGAACGGTTCGGCTCATCCCTGCCCGTTCCCGGTGGAATCGAAGTCGATCGCCGAAACTCATGGTCGTGCTACCGTCGCTCATAAGCCCTGACCTTCCTGAAGCCTCGATAACTTCAGGCTAGAGCGCGGGGCTTTCTTCATGCGAGGGGTCTGGGCTCATGTCGCCACCCGTACGGATTCCGGCTCGGCTTCGCTCCGGCAGATACCGGTGGCCGCCGGCCGACTGTGGAGTCGGCTGACGGCCGGAAGATCAAGCTAGCGCCAGACGCTAAAGACGTATACCTCCAGGTAGACGTAGCCGTAGGGGCCTGCCGCCGGGCGCAGGCTGTGAGCCGGTGCTCTTGGACTGCTAACGGCGTTCGGGAGGCAGTTCACCGACCGGCGCGACGGTATGCGTTCCAGCGCCCGCGCATCGCCAAACGGCCGTCTCATGTTCCAGCTCAGCGCGCAGGCCCAGACCGTGCGCGGAGCAGACCGGCCAGACCCCCCAGATCATCTCCATGATCACTTCTTGGGTGGCGTCGGCGACGCTCGCGAGCGCCCATTGAGGGTCGCTTCCCGCGCTAGGCCGAATGCCGTTGCCGTGGTGCACGCCCTGGAACTCCACCCATGCCTGACCGCTGACGTCCCAGTCGGGGATGACCAGCCGGAGCGTCCCGGTGATCCCCGTGGCCTGAACGTCGCGCTCCACCATCTCCAGCGCCCGCTCCAGCGCCGTCCACAGACTCGGTTCGAGCGCGAAGGTCGGCTCGAAGCCGGTGTCGCGGAGGAGGCCCTCGCCCAGCCGGATCAGGTCTTTCGCTGTCAACTGGGCGGTGGGGCGTTCAAGGAGTTCCCGCGTAGCAGGAGTGCGCATGCCCCATTCCTCCAGCAGGCAGGCCAGTTCGACGACATCTTCGGCATCGGGGCCCCCGTCGCGCAACGCCGTGTGAATCCGGCCTCTCAGCTCGTCGACGACCTGCTTGGCTTGCTCATAGGAGTGCACGCCGCAGTTTCACCTGCCGCGTGAGTCCAGGCAAAGGAGTTTTCCGCGCGAGGCCGGCCGGAGAGACACAGCCGATCATCGACCCTCCCGCTCAAGGCGAACGTCAGGTGGAGCCGGGCAAGTCGTCGACCTGCCCGGATGGCATCGTCGGCATCCACAGGGTCAGTTAGCGGCGGGGCCGCCCAGTTGGGCCAGGAGCTTTTGCATGCGGTCGATCTCGATGCGCTGGTCGGCCTCGACGTGGGAGGCGTAGGTGAAGATCTCCGTCTCCTGGCCGCCGGCGCTGTCGAACAGTTTCTCGACCATCTGGAGCGCGCCCATGTGATGGGCGATCATGTCCTGCACGAAGGCCCGGTCGAAGTCCGTGCCGCTGGACTTCTTCAGGTCGGCGAACTGCTCCTCGGTCAGCATTCCGGGCATGAGCTCCCCGCCCGCGCCGGAGTGATCGTGGTTCGCGCCCGGTACCGTCTGGCCGCGGTCCCCGAGCCAGCGTCGCATCAGCGCGATCTCGTCCTCCTGGGAGGCCCGGATCCGCTTGGCGATCAAAGTGATGTCCCGGTTCGTGCTGTGGGAGGGCACGAGGTCGGCCATCCGCAGCGCCTGGGCGTGGTGCGGGATCATGCCCTGCATGAAGAGCACGTCCGCCGCGATGAACGGAACGTCAGCGATCGGTGACACCGAGGTAGCGGGGAGTGTCTGCCCGGGGTCGCCAGGAGCCCCCGGTTGAACGATCACTTGAGCGGTCGGCGCCTTGGGCGTCTCCGTGGCGCATCCGGCGATTACGCCCGTGACCAGCATAAACATGCCTAGATAGCGCAGTTGAGGCGGCGAAATCATACTTTGGACCCGTTTCACCTTGCTGGGTGGAATACATCCCGAACAGTAAATATGTCATGGTATAGAACATCAAGGTCGCTTCCGTTACAGTTCGCGTGTAACACCAAAGCGGATCTCCCCCCAGCTGGCGTCACAAGAGGGCACCGGCCAGATCCCGGCTCGCCGTTCGCGATAGATCAACTAGGGGGGAGATACCCGAAAGAAGGGAAACGGCCCGTGAGAAGTAGCCGTTCGGCACGTGGGGGACGTGCCAGACTACAAAAGCTCGGGATCATCGCTGCAAGCGCGTTGCTCATGGGGCTGCTGCCAGCCGCGACCTCCGCGGCGGCCGACACCGACCCCCGGGTCGGTCTCGGCGCCGGATGGCTGGACGCACAGCAGGCCATCAGCGGACTGGAAATGACCGCGCACCGGGACAGGCCAGAGGGCTTCTACGTCGCCTCCAACCCAGGCAACGGCTCGTACCTCAACTCCGACCTGGCCTTCAGCGGAAACTACGCGTTCTCCGGAAACTATAACGGTTTCAACATCTACGACATCTCCTCGGGCGGCAACCCCGTCCTGAAGACGTCGGTGGTCTGCCCCGGCGGGCAGGGCGACCTGTCGGTGTACGGGAACCTGCTGTTCATGTCGGTGGAGGAGACCCGCGGCCGGATCGACTGTGGCACGCAGGGAGCCTCCGGTACGGTCAACCCTGACCGGTTCCGTGGTGTCCGTGTCTTCGACATCAGCGACATCAGCCACCCGGTGCAGGTGGCGGCGGTGCAGACCTGCCGCGGCTCGCACACCCACTCGCTGGTGACCAGCAAGAACGAGCCGGAGAACGTCTACGTCTACGTCTCCGGTACCTCCAGCGTTCGCTCCGGCCAGGAGCTCGCGGGCTGCGCCAACACGGCGGCGACCGACCCTGCCACCTCGCTGTGGCGGATCGACGTCATCCGGGTGCCGCTGGCCGCGCCGCAGAACGCGGCGATCGTGAACCAGCCCCGGATCTTCACCGACCCGGCGACCGGCGCGATCAACGGCCTGCAGAACACCCCGCCCACTCCGCAGCACCCGTCCGGCTCGAACTGGTCGCCGTCGCCGGTCACCAACCAGTGCCACGACATCACGTCGTACCCGGAGATCGGTCTGGCCGCCGGCGCCTGTGCTGGTAACGGCATCCTGATCGACATCTCCGACCCGACGAACCCGAAGCGGCTCGACGCGGTCTCCGACCCCAACTACGCGTACTGGCACTCCGCCACCTTCAACAACGACGGTACGAAGGTCGTCTTCACCGACGAGTGGGGCGGCGGCTCCGGCGCGCGCTGCAGGAGCACCGACCTGCCGTCATGGGGCGCGAACTCGATCTACGACATCGTCAACGGCAAGCTCGTCTTCCGGAGCTACTACAAGCTGCCGGCGCCGCAGACGACGATGGAGAACTGTGTCGCGCACAACGGGTCGCTGGTCCCGATCCCCGGTCGCGACGTCATGGTCCAGGCCTGGTACCAGGGAGGCCTGTCGGTGTTCGACTTCACCGACTCCAGCAACCCGAAGGAGATCGCGTTCTTCGACCGTGGCCCGGTCAGTGGGACCTCGCTGGTCACCGGCGGCTACTGGTCCGTCTACTGGTACAACGGCCACATCTACGGTAACGAGATCGCTCGTGGTTTCGACGCCTTCAAGCTGACGCCGAGCCAGTTCCTCAGCCAGGCCGAGATCAACGCGGCGGCGGCCGTGAAGCTCGACAGGTTCAACGCGCAGAACCAGCCGCAGCTGACCCCTGGCCTCTCGCTGGCCGTCACCGCCCAGGCCCGTTGCGTGGGCACGTCGGCGTACGTGGCGGTCACGGCCGTCAACGACGGCACCGTGCCGGCGAACGTGACGCTGTCGACCCCCTACGGTTCCAAGACCGTGGCCGACGTCGCCCCGGGCAAGCAGGCGTACCAGTCCTTCAACACCCGCGCCAAGCAGCTCGCCGCCGGCACGGTGAACGTGACGGGCACCGCGACGGTCAGTGGCAAGCAGGTCACCTCGTCGCTCGACTCCGCCTACACCGCGATCAGCTGCGGCTGACCGGCCGGCGGTGACCACGGTGTACGCGCCGGGGACGCCGCTTAGTTGAACCGGGGCCGGTCGGCCGACGGTGTCGGCCGGCCCCGCCCCCCATAAGTGGAGCAATCATATGAAAAGCAGTAGGACCACCCAGATACTCGCCACATCCGTGCTCGCCCTCGCCCTGGCCGGCGTGGCCGGTCCCGCGATGGCGGACGGCGACCCCGACACCGACGGGATCGAGGTGTCGGTGACGATCGAACCCCTCCGCGTCCCCGGCCAGGTCTCCATGACCGTCGCCGACAACAACGGCGTCACCCTCACCGAGAACGGCTCCAACGCCGCCGCCCGCCAGTTCACCGGCACCCTGCCCACCGTCACCGTCACCGACACCCGCCTCCCCGACGAGATCCCCGCAGGAAACTTCTGGGCCGTCGTCGGCCAATCCAGCCAACTCGTCGCCACCGGCGACCCGGCCAAGACCATCGGCCCCGAATACCTCGGATGGGCCCCCCACCTGCTCACCGGCTCCACCACCGGAGCCGTCGAAGCCGGCGAACCCATCTCCAGCGTCGTCTCCGACGGCACCGGAGCACCCGCCGTAGGCCTACAGGGCCAAGAACTCCTCGTGTCCACCGCGAACTCCGCCGAAGAGATCGGCACCCACAAGGTCAACGCCGACCTCGCACTGCGAACCCCGGTCGACGTCGCCGCCGGGGAATACCACTCCGCCCTGACGCTCTCGCTGTTCAACCAGTCCTGAGCCGACGGGAGAACACTTTTCCGCCCGCTGTGGCGAGACCGCGTTCACCGTCGTCGTGACGAGGAAGTCGGGGCACATACGCCCACACCCACCGACGCACCATCAAGTGACGACCGACGTGGTTTCTGCCTGCCTTCCGACAGGTGCGAAAGGCCCGCTGTTAGGCGAGCGTGCCGAAATCCGGCGCCGGTGGAGCTAGCCAGCTCCGCCGGCGCCGCCGTCTTCTCACCCGACGCTGACTCTGGGCGCTTTGTGCCTACATATGCCCAGAAATAAGACTGTTACCGAAATATACCTCAAACGGTAAATTTGACCGCTTGACGGTTATCTGAGCGTTGCAAAAGACTTCCCTGGACTTGCGTGCTTCCTGCCAGGCTTCACTCCCCCACCTGGCCAAGCACGCAGATGGAGGAAAGTCAATGAGAGGCGCTGCCAACCGCAGCCGAGCTCGCCGCTTCGCCGTTGTGCTCGCATTACCCCTCGCGATCGCCGTCAGCCCGCTTCCGGTGCTCGCCGACCCGAGTCCACCGGTGAGCGTCGTCACCCCGGACCGCCTGCCCGCCGCCGACCAGAACGGCGTCGCCTTGGTCCGGATCGTCGTGCCGGACCAGGCCGAGGTGGACCGGCTGGCCGATATGGGCGTTGACCTGGCCGAATACAAGAAGCCTGTGGATGACGGCATCGAGGTGCACGCCATCCTCAGCCCGCAGGAGGCCGACCACCTGAGGAGCCAGGGCTTCGATCTTCGTGGCGTCATCTCCGACGAGAGCGACGTCGCCGCCAACAAGGTCGAGCGGCGCCAGGCCCTCGCGAAGGTCGCCGAGGCCCAGGCCGAGGTCGACAAGCTGACGGTGCTCCGCGCGGAGTGGTTCACCAGCGTGGACAACCAGCGCTTCCTGTCGGTCGAGGTGAAGTCGAGCGCGACCGACGCGCAGACCGTCCTCACCGCCACCTGGGACAGCGGCAAGGACACCGCTCCCGACTCGGGCGGCACGGCGACCATGTCCCGGTTCACCGACGCCGGGCAGTACATGTACCACCGGTTCACCTCGCCGCTTGCGATCGACCAGCAACCGGCCAAGGTCACGATCACCAGCAACCGCGGCGGTTCCGCGACGGCGAAGGTGACCAAGTGGCTGGGTGCGCCGCGCAAGGCACCGAGCCCGCACTACGTCTCCGACTTCGTCGACCACTACATGGACGCGACCGAGGTCAACCAGCGCATCGTCGATCTGGCCAAGGCCTTCCCGAAGACGTCGGAGATCATCGATCTGCCGTACAAGACGAACGGCTACCGCCGGCTCGCCCAGGCGCAGTTCGGCACGGGAGCGGCCGGCATCGTCTACCTGAGCTCCAAGGCCTACGGTAGCGAGGGCGGCAACGACATCACCGCCGCGCTGGCCAACCCGAACGCCGCCGGCTCCGCGCTGACGGTCGGGGTCAACGGCAAGGACATCGTGGTCAACCTGGCCACCGACGCGTCGGGCTCGATCACCAGCACCGCCAAGCAGGTGGTGGACGCCGTGAACGCCGACCCGGCGGCGTCGGCACTGGTGACGGCGAGCACCTATCGCGGCAACGCGGGCGCGGGTGTGGTGGTCGCGGCGGCGGCGACCCGGCTGACCGACTACCTCAAGGCCCCGGCAAGCGTGTCGCGCGAGCCGTTCCAGATGAAGGCGTTGCGCATCGGCAAGAAGCGGGACGGCTCCAAGGTCGGTGTGTTCCTCTACTGCCAGGAGCACGCCCGTGAATGGGTCACCCCGCTGACCTGTGTGGAGACCGCCGAGCGGTTGCTGCGCAACTACTCGGCGGACAAGGCGACCAAGAAGCTCGTGGACAACCTCGACATCTTCGTGCTGCCGACCGTCAACCCCGACGGTTCGCACTACTCGATGTACGACTACAACATGCAGCGCAGGAACCTGACCAACCACTGCGCCGCCAACGCCGGCGACCCGGCGAACCGCAACTCCTGGGGTGTGGACCTGAACCGGAACTTCTCGGTCGGCTCCTACTTCGACGGGTTCAACGGTGCCTCGGCGAGCTGCACCGGTGATACCTACGCCGGTCCCGCCGAGCTGTCGGAGCCGGAGGCGCGCAACGAGGTGTGGCTCACCCAGCAGTACCCCAACATCAAGTTCGCGATGAACACCCACTCCTACGGTGGCTACTTCATGTGGCCTCCGGGGGCCTACAAGACCGCTGGGCGTGAGCTGCTGCCGCGGGTCGACTTCGGTACCGAGAACTACTTCTGGTCCGCCTCCGACCACATCCTGTCCGCGGTGCAGGCCTACCGCGCCACGGCGATCTGGCCGGGCCGTACCGGTCCCGTCACCGACGTCCTCTACTCCGCGGCCGGCAACAGCGCGGACGAGCACTGGTACAACCGGGGCATCATCAGCTGGGACTTCGAGGTCGGCGCGGACCTGTACAACCCCGCCACCAAGCGGTTCACCGCGGTCGGCTTCCAGCCGGCCTTCAGCGAGGGACACGAGGAGGCGATGGAGTTCGCCAACGGGCAGATCGCCATCCTGGAGGTCGCCCGCGCCTTCGCCGACGACCGCGAGCGTCCCGCGTCGCAGCTGAAGATCACCGAAAAGACCGGCGGCTCCACCACGTTCACCTTCAAGACCAGCGAGCCCGCCAACGTGTACTACACGCTGGACGGCAGCCGGCCGACGCTGAACTCGCTGAAACTAACGTCGGCGGGCATGCGTGAGGGCGCGCAGCAGATCAGGGTCGGCAAGACCACCGAGGTGTCCTGGTTCGCCGTCGACATCGCCGGAAACGTCGAGAACAACTACGCGCCGGACGGCAGCGGCAAGAACTACAACAAGGAGACCGTGAAGGTCAAGGCGCCGCCGGTGACGACCGCGACGACCAGCCCGGCCGAGCCTGCCGGTGGCTGGTTCACCGGCCCGGTGTCGGTCACGCTGTCCGCGACCCCCGGGCAGGACAGCAAGGTCGACCGTACCGAGTACCAGCTCGACGGCGGCGACTGGACCAAGTACACGACGCCGATCGCCATCAACGGGGACGGCTCGCACACGCTGGCCTACCGCTCCGTCGACAAGGCGGGCAGTGTCGAGGTCACCCAGACGCTGACCGTCAAGGTGGACGCGACCGCGCCGGTGACGACCGCCACGGTCGGCGCGGCGGACCAGGGCGGTGTGCCGGCGACCCTCTCCGCGACGGACGAGACGTCCGGCGTGGCCGGCACCCAGTACTCCTTGGACGGCGGCGCCTGGACCCCCTACACCGGTACGGTCACCGTCTCCGGCCAGGGCGGGCACGAGCTGCGGTTCCGTTCCACCGACAAGGCCGGGAACGTCGAGGAGATCAAGGCCGTCGCGGTGCCGGTCGCTCCGGAGATCGCGATGACCGTGACCGCCCAGGCCCGTTGCGTGGGCACGTCGGCGTACGTGGCGGTCACGGCCGTCAACGACGCCTCGGTGCCGGTGAACGTGACGCTGTCGACCTCCTACGGTTCCAAGACCGTGGCCGACGTCGCCCCGGGCAAGCAGGCGTACCAGTCCTTCAACACCCGGGCCAAGCAGCTCGCCGCCGGCACGGTGAACGTGACGGGCACCGCGACGATCGGCGGCAGGCAGGTCACCTCGTCCTACGACGCCGCCTACACCGCGATCGACTGCGGCTGACCCGGCCCGCTGGTGGCCCCGGTGCACGCGCCGGGGCCACCAGCTGAACGAACCCCTATAAGTGGAGCAATCATATGAAAAGCAGTAGGACCACCCAGATACTCGCCACATCCGTGCTCGCCCTCGCCCTAGCCGGCGTGGCCGGTCCCGCGATGGCGGACGGCGACCCCGACACCGACGGGATCGAGGTGTCGGTGACGATCGAACCCCTCCGCGTCCCCGGCCAGGTCTCCATGACCGTCGCCGACAACAACGGCGTCACCCTCACCGAGAACGGCTCCAACGCCGCCGCCCGCCAGTTCACCGGCACCCTGCCCACCGTCACCGTCACCGACACCCGCCTCCCCGACGAGATCCCCGCAGGAAACTTCTGGGCCGTCGTCGGCCAATCCAGCCAACTCGTCGCCACCGGCGACCCGGCCAAGACCATCGGCCCCGAATACCTCGGATGGGCCCCCCACCTGCTCACCGGCTCCACCACCGGAGCCGTCGAAGCCGGCGAACCCATCTCCAGCGTCGTCTCCGACGGCACCGGAGCACCCGCCGTAGGCCTGCAAGGCCAAGAACTCCTCGTATCCACCGCGAACTCCGCCGAAGAGATCGGCACCCACAAGGTCAACGCCGACCTCGCACTACGAACCCCGGTCGACGTCGCCGCCGGGGAATACCACTCCACCCTGACGCTCTCACTGTTCAACCAGTCCTGAGCCGGAGGGGCGGGACGCCCCTGCCGCTCGGTCCGTCCGGGACGTGTGCCAGTCTGGCTCACGTCCCGGACCTTCACGATCAGACAGGAGACACCTCTGTTGGCCATGAGCAGTCCGCGCAGGGCACTCGCCCTCCTCGCGCTCCTGTGCGCTGCCGGCGCGACCACCACGGTCGGATTCGCCTCCCCGGCCGGCGCCGATAGCCGGAGCGACATCACCTGGTCGGTCGCGCCGGCCGACGCCAACGGCCCCGACGGCCGCAGCGTGATCGATGTCGAACTGGCCGGTGGGCAGGAGGTGACCGAGCATGTCGCGGTCGTCAACCGCTCCACCAAGGAGGTCGTCTTCGCGATCGACGCCAACGACGGCTACCTGACCGCCAAGGGGCTGTTCGACATGCGGCCCTCGGACGCCACGCCGACCGACGGCGGAGCATGGATCAAGGTTCCCGACAAGGTGAGCCTTCCCGCCGGTGCCACCGCCGTCGTGCCCATCAAGGTCTCGGTGCCGCGGAACGCGACGCCGGGGGACCACCCCGCCGGTGTCACCGCGTCCGTGGACACGATCTCCGGACAGGTCCGGGTCCAGAACCGGGTGGGCGTCCGGGTGAACCTCCGTGTGACCGGCGACTACATGGCCAAAGTCGCCGTGACCGATCTGCGGGCCGAATACTCCGGCTCATGGAACCCCTTCGCCGGGGGCTCCATCGACGTGACCTACACCGTGACGAACGACGGCAATGTCCGGGTGGCCCCGGACACGAGCGTCCGAACGTCCGCCTTGCTGGGGGAAAGCGGCTGGGACGACACGTCCGAAGCGAAGTCCAGGGAAATCATGCCGGGTGGCAGCCGCCAGTTCACCGCGCGGGTGACCGGCGTCTGGCCGATGGGGTCGATCACCACGAAGGTCGCGGCGGTTCCCTCACCCGTGGGTAAGTCGCCCTCGGGCGTCGTCGCCGAGCAGGTGACGATCGGCACCACGCTCTGGGCACTTCCGTGGCCGCAGCTCGCCTTCCTCGTCCTCCTCGTCGTCGCCTTCCTCGTCATCAGGATGGCCGCTGCCCGGCGCCGCAGGCGCCTCGAACGACAGGCCGCGATCCTGCGCGAGGCGAGCGCACTGATCGCCCAGTACGGCGACAGGCCGAAAGACGGGCCGTGACCGGGGGTGCCGGGACGTACGGCACGACCGCGGAGGATCTCGCCTCCCGGCCGGACGTCACCGTGCGCCTCCTGGCGTGAACGGGCCGGTCGCCCGGCCCGTTTCCGAGGCCGGCCGATCCGGCCCAGGGCCCGCCGTGGACGGCCGGCGGTCTCAGAGCTTGGTGAGCTTGGCGTACGGCGCGAGGATGCGCTCTTGCTGCGGGCCGAAGTCGACGAGCACCGCGATGTCGTCCTCGACACCGATCACCCGGCCGAGGCCGTACTTGTCGTGGGTTACCAGATCCTGCAAGGCGTACTGCTCGACAGGGGGGACGGGAGCGGCTGGGACGTTGAAAGGACTTCCAGGCAGGTAGCGCCGGGTCACGGTCCGGGATGTCTTCATTGTCTCCAGTATGCGCCTACCGGGCCCATCACGGTACAGGTCTTGCCGATTATTCCGCAGAGTTCGGTGCCCTGGCCAGCGCATACGCCCCTGGCCCGCACCCGTCCGCGGCCGGTCATGACCACCATACGCCCTGCCGGTCAGGATCTCCCCGACACCACGCCGCCACGCGGAGCGATCGCGCCGCGGGTCGGCGCGCCGTGGGCGGACAGGTCCGGGCATGCCGATGGCGGCCGCGTGGCGGCCGCCATCGGAGGGGTGCGGGGCGTTACGCGTGGGGGCAGGTGTCGCGGTACTCCTCGATCGCCGAGCTTCTGGGAGCCGGGCAGAGGAACTGCTCGTAGCGGGTGTCGTCGTCGATGAACCGCTTCATCCACGAGATCATGTACTTGGCCATCGTGGTGTTCGACGTCTGCGGGAAGAAGTGCGAGGCGTTGTTGAGCTCCATGTACGCCTTCTCCGACGACGCGGGGATGCTGTTGTAGAACGGTTCCGAGTGCGTGGCCACGGGGGCGATGGTGTCCGCCTCGCCACCGATGATCATCGTTGGCACGCGTACGCCCGACCAGCTCTTGGTGAGGTTCCACGGCGCGAGCGGGATGGCCGCCTGGAGGGACGGCCTGGCGTTCGCCGCTTCCAGGGTGCCGCCGCCTCCCATGGAGTGGCCCGCGACGGCGAGCCGGCTGGAGTCGATCCGGCTCCTGACGGAACTGCTGCCGACCAGGTAGTCCAGTGCGGCCAGCAGCTGCCGTCCCCGGCTGTCGGGCTGGTCGTAGATCGTGTTGGTCTCGATGCCGAACACGACGAACCCCTGGGACGCGAGCCGGGGGCCGAGCCAGCTGAGGCTGGACCACGTGGCGGTGTAGCCCGGGGCGATGGCGATGGCCCCGAACGTCCCCTGGCTGGTGTCGGTCGGGTAGTAGATGGTGCCGCCGCCGAAGCCGATGACCCCGATCGAGGAGACGGAGGTCTGGGACGTGGCGAAGGGGCCGCGGGCCGCCTCGATGCTGGCGTTGGTGGGGGCGGGCCCGCGCTCGTACGGGTTGGCGGCGGCCTGGACGCCGGGGGCGAAGGCGACGCCTCCGCCGGCCAGGACCAGCGCGAGGCACACCTTGGCGACCGTCCGCGCGCCCAGAGAACCACGGGACGAGGGTCGGGGGCTGAGGGAGAGGAGTTTCCGAGGCTGCACGTTGCTGTGCTCCCTGCTGATGGGGGGTGGGAGGACCACGCGGGCGGCAGGCGCGGGACGTCGACCGGAGACTTCCCCGATCGCCGTGCCAGAGGGAGAACGACGCCTGGTGGTTCCCGTTGACTGCTGACTGCCGCAATTGTCGAGTCGCCCGGTCATCCACGCATCGGCGAAATCACTAGCCTTCTAATGAAGTGGTGAGGTGCGGTGCCCACCCGGGGGTCAGGTGAGGAAGCGGACCAGTTCCACGCGGGAGCGGATGCCGAGCCTGGCGAAGATGTTCCTGAGGTGGTGCTCGACGGTGCGGGGGCTGAGGAAGAGCTGGGCGGCCACCTCGCGGTTGGTGGCGCCCTCGGCGACCATTCGCGCGATCTGGTACTGCTGGGCCGTGAGCTGCTCGGCCTGCGCGGACGCCGGGGACCGTGCGGCGTGGGCGGACGACCGTACGGCCTGACCGGCGGCGCGCAGCTCGCCCCTCGCCTGGTCGATCCACAGGCGGGCACCGAGCCGTTCGAAGGTCTCCAGCGCGCTGTGCAGGTGTTCCCTGGCCGAGCCGGGCCGCCGCTCCCGGCGCAGTGCGCTCCCGAAGAGGAGCTGCGTACGCGCGGTCTCGAACGCGCACGAGCCCCGGTGATGGAGGTCGAGGGCGTGCCGGAAGAGCTCGTCGGCCTCGCCCGGCCCGGCGAGCAGCGCGTGGCACCGCGCCGCGAGCGCGAGCCGGTCGGGGCTGCGGGTGCTGGCCGCCCAGAGGTCGAGCACCCGCAACGCGGCCACGGCCCTGTCCCGGTCCCCCGTGCGCGCGGCGGCCTCGATGAAGATGGGGGTCGCCATGACCCGCACCACGACGTGGCCGTTCCTGCGCTGGGCGCGCAGCCGGTTGGCGGCCTCGGCCACCCGCCCCGCGGCGAGGTCGAGATGGGCCAGCGCCCAGTTGCCGAGTGCCCCGGCCACGCCCAGGCCGTGGGCGTCGGCGAGTTCGAGCGCGGCGCCGGCCCGGATGCGGCAGGTCTCCTCGTCCCCCTGGACTGCTGCGGTGAGCGCGAGCCATGCCAGGTGGTGGCCGGCGGTGTTGAGCTGGCCGGTCTCCTGGGCGAGCCGCAGGCCCTCGACGGCGTTGGCCGCGACGGAGGCGTAGCGGCCCATCCAGATCTCGGCGTGGATCACCGACTCCAGCAGTTGCGGGAGCGCGGAGGCCACTCCCCTGCCGCGCGCGGTCTCGACGGCCCTGGTGGCCAGCGTGAGCGCGTGGGCGTCCTGACCGAGCAGCAGGCTGGCGACGCCCGCCCATACCAGCATGGCAGGGTCGCGCGTGGTGGGGGCCAGCCGCAGGACCCGGCGCAGCGGGTCCGCGGCCTCGGCGTGCTCTCCCCGGAAGGTGGCCGCCATCCCGGCGAGGTACTCGAACATCAGCTGGGTGGCCGGGGAGTCGTCGGGACGGCGAAGCGCGGCGGCGCGGCGGGCGATGGCGAGGAACCGCCGGTTGTCCCCGGCGAGGTAGCCGGCCTCGGCGGCGCGGACGAGCGCGCGCACGCCGAGAGCGCGGTCACGGTCGAGCAGCCATCCGGCGGCGGCGAGGAACCGGTCGTGCGCGTTGCCGGTCTCGCCGCCGAACAGCTCCAGGCTTCCGTGGAGGAGCTCCGCCCGCCCGCGCATCTCCTCGGGGACCGTCAGGGACGACAGCCGGGCGAGCAGCGACCTGGCGTGCTGCGGGTGCCCGGCGTTCGACGCGTGGCGTGCGGCGGCGGCCAGCCGCGCGGCCTTGACGTCGCCGTGCCCGGTGAGCTCCGCCGCGCGTTCGAGCGCGAGGAAGGGCTCCGGGTGGCCGCTGCGCGCGGGCGCGGCCTCCGCCGCCGTGGCCAGCTCGTCCGCCAGTTCCTCGCGGGGGCCGTCGAGGGCCACCGCCCGGTGCCACGCCCGGCGCAGGCGCTGGTGGTCCTGGTCGAGAACGTCCGCCAGCAGGCGGTGCGCCGCCCGGCGCCGGGCCAGGGACGCGCCGGAGTAGACGACCGAGCCCATCGCCGGTTCGGTGAAGGCGTAGCGGTCGCCGGTGGCCCGGACGACCCCGGCGGTCTCGGCCGGTTCGAGGGCGAGGAGCGCGTGCGGGGGCTCGGCGGCCCGGATCAGCGTGGCCGTGTCCAGTTCGGGATCGGCGGCGAGGAGCAACAGCAGGTGCCGGGCGTCGCCGGACAGCCGCGCGAGCCGGTCGGCGCAGGCGCGCCACAGCCGGCCGTGCGGCGGCAGCGACTCGGGCGGCGCGGCGGCTCCCGCCATCTGCTCCGGGGTCAGCGCGCCGACCAGTTCGGTGAGGGCGAGCGGGTTGCCTCGCGCGATGCGGTCGAGCGACGCCCGCAGGTCCTCGCCGAGCCCCAGGGGGGCCAGGTCGTCCACCAGTTCCCGGACGGCGGTCGCGCCGAGCCGGTCGAGGACGCGCACGGGGACGCCCCTCGGCGCGGTCCGGTCGTCGTGCGCCCCGAAGACCAGGGCGATCCGCTCGCCGTCCAGGCGCCGGGCGGCGAAGAAGAGGGCCTCCCGGCTGGCCTCGTCGAGATGGTGGAGGTCGTCGACACAGGCGAGGACCGGCTGGTGCGCGGCGGCCATGGACAGCAGGTCCAGTACCGCGGCCGACAGGGCGAGGCCGCCGTCGGCCACGCCCAGTTCCAGCGCCTTCCTGAGGACGGCCGCGCGAGCCTGGGGCAGCCGGGCAGGGGACTCCCGCAGCGGGCGCAGCAGGCCGTGCAGCCCGGAGAACGCCAGGCGGGACTCCGCCTCCACCCCGGAGGTCCTGAGCAGGAGGAAGTCACCGGCCTGGGCGGCGGCGAAGTCCAGCAGGGCGGTCGTGCCCATCCCCGGCCCGCCGAGCAGGAGCAGCGCCCCGCCCGAGCCGTCGCGGGCGCCGTCCAGCAGCCGCCGCAGGGCGTCCTGCTCGCCGCTTCGACCGCGGAGGGTACGTGCCTGCGTCGTGCGGGAGGCGGGAGACACGTACCCCAGTGTTACGCGCGCATGTCATGGCTGGAAGGGGCGTGACTGGAAGGTTTCACGCGCGGGGAGGAACCGGTGATTTCACCGATGACCCATATCGGCCGAATTACAGGGATACGGACATCCCGATACCCGGTGCGACCATCTCGCGCCCCTGGAACCGCCGGCGATCCGAGCCCTCCAGTCCCCCGGAACGGCCGACGCGCGCGGCCCTTGCGCCCCTCCTCTGGACGGGTCCGCCACTTCCGGACGACGGGTATCCAGGACCACAGATAACCCGAATTCGGGCAGACCGGGTGGGTTGGCCGTAACCGCTCCGTGTCATACCAAGCCGGGCTTTCCAAACCGTTGACGCGGCCGTAGCACGTATGTAACCTTTGGCCAACGACCTGCAAGATTCTTGCAAACCACTGTTCTATTTCTTTCTTAACTCCGCAAGTTCTGGCTGGAACGCACTGCGTCCGTGCACCCGCCCCGCCCCCATCCATGGAGGCCCAGGTGATGTCGGCTTCGGCATTGCGCGGTCGGTCGCCGCCCCCACGACCCTTCGGTTGCAGCGTTCATCGCCGTCTGCGTTGAGATCGGCACCCCCCAGCGACACCTCGAAGCGTCGCGCGGCGGAGGTCACGTACTCCCGCTACACCCTGTCGTTCCAGACGAGAGATAGAGAACTCAATGAAACTGAAGTACCCAGCGTTAAGGCTGGTCGCAGGCATGGTCGCGACCAGCCTGCTCGTATTGGCGGGGCCGGTGCTCCCGGCCTCGGCGGCGGGCCCCAACCTGGCGTCGGGCAAGGCCGCCTCGGCGAGCAGCTACGCCGACGTCTACCAGGCCGCCAACGTCAACGACGGCAACCCGGCGACCTACTGGGAGAGCGCGAACAACGCCTTCCCGCAGTGGGTGCAGGTGGACCTCGGATCCGCCGTCAGTGTGAACAGCGTCGTCCTCAAACTTCCGCCGTCGACCAGCTGGGCCACCAGGACCGAGACCCTGGTGGTGCAAGGCAGCACGAACGGCACGTTCTCCGACATCGTCGGCTCCGCGGGCTACACGTTCAACCCGGCGACCGGCAACACGGTGACGATCAACTTCACCGCGACCACCGCCCGGTACGTACGGCTGAACATCACCGGCAACACCGGATGGCCGGCGGGCCAGATCTCCGAGTTCGAGGTGTACGGCCCGGTCACCGGCGACACCCAGGCACCGACCGCGCCGACCAACCTCGCCTACACCGTGCCGGGTTCGGGCCAGATCAAGCTGACCTGGAACGCCTCCACGGACAACGTGGGCGTCACCGGCTATGACATCTACGCCAACGGCGCCCTGCGCGGCAGCGTGGCCGGCAACGTCCTGACCTACACGGACAACCAGCCCGACACCGCGACGGTGTCCTACTACGTCAAGGCCAAGGACGCGGCGGGCAACGAGTCCGGGAACAGCAACACCGTCACCCGTACCGGCACCGGGGGCGGAGGCTCGAACCTCGCCGTCGGCAAGCCGATCACCGCTTCGGGATCCGTCTTCACCTTCGTGCCCACCAACGCCAACGACAACAACGTGACCACGTACTGGGAGGGCAACGGCGGGGCGTACCCCAACACCCTCACCGTGCAGCTCGGCGCGAACGCCGACGTCAACTCGGTCGTGGTGAAGCTCAACCCGGACAGCTCGTGGGGCACGCGCACGCAGACCATCCAGGTCCTCGGGCGTGAGCAGAGCGCGACCACCTTCGCCAACCTGTCCTCGGCGACGGTCTACACCTTCAACCCCGCCTCCGGGAACTCGGTGAGCATCCCCGTCAGCGGCAGGGTCGCCGACGTCCAGCTCAAGTTCACCAGCAACTCCGGCGCCCCTGCGGGCCAGGCCGCGGAGTTCCAGGTCATCGGCACCGCCGCCCCCAACCCCGACCTGACGATCACCGGCATGTCGTCGTCCCCGGCCGCCCCGATCGAGACCGACGCCATCACGCTGTCGGCCACGGTCAAGAACATCGGCACCGCCTCCTCGGGCGCGACGAACGTCAACTTCTACCTCGGCACCACGAAGGTCGGCACCGCCGCCGTCGGCGCGCTGGCGGCCGGAGCGACGAGCACCGTCTCCGCCAACATCGGGGCGCGTGACGCGGGCACCTACGCGCTGAGCTCCAAGGTCGACGAGGCCGACAGCGTCGTCGAGCAGAACGAGACCAACAACAGCTACACCAACCCCTCCTCGCTCGTCGTCAAGCCGGTCGACACCTCCGACCTCGTGCCGGGGACCTCCTGGTCGCCCAGCAACCCGGCGGCCGGCAACAACGTCACCTTCTCCGTGGCGATCAAGAACCAGGGCACCGTGGCCTCCGCGGGCGGCGCCCACGCCATCACACTGACCGTCGCCAACGACGCCGGCACCGTCGTCAAGACGCTGACCGGCTCCTACACCGGCGCGATCGCCCCCGGCGCCACCACCAGCCCGGTCAACCTCGGCACCTGGACGGCCGCCAACGGCAAGTACACCGTGAAGACGGTGCTCGCCAACGACGCCAACGAGCTGCCGGTCAAGCAGGCCAACAACACCGTCACCCAGCCGTTCTTCGTCGGCCGCGGCGCGAACATGCCCTACGACAGCTACGAGGCCGAGGACGCCGTCGTCGGCGGCGGCGCGGCCGTGGTCGGCCCGAACCGCGACATCGGCGACCCCGCCGGTGAGGCGTCCGGCCGCAAGGCCGTCACGCTGAACTCCACCGGCAGCTACGTCGAGTTCACCACCAAGGCCAGCACGAACACCCTCGTCACCCGGTTCTCCATCCCGGACGGGGCGGGCGGCGGCGGCATCAACTCGACGCTGAACATCTACGTCAACGGCACCTTCCTCAAGCCCATCAACCTGACGTCCAAGTACGCCTGGCTGTACGGCAACGAGACCAGCCCCCAGAACTCGCCCGGAGCGGGGCCGCGTCACATCTACGACGAGGCCAACGTCATGCTCGGGACCACCGTCCCGGCGGGCAGCAAGATCAGGCTCCAGAAGGACGCCGCCAACACCACCAACTACGCGATCGACTTCATCAACACCGAGCAGGTGTCGGTGATCCCGAACCCCGACCCCGCCAAGTACGCGGTGCCGGCCGGCTTCACCCATCAGGACGTGCAGAACGCGCTCGACAAGGCACGCCAGGACACCAGCCTCGTCGGCGTCTACCTGCCGCCGGGTGACTACCAGACGTCCAACAAGTTCCAGGTGTACGGCAAGGGCATCAAGGTCGTCGGCGCCGGTCCCTGGTACACGCGCTTCTTCGCGCCGACCACCCAGGACAACACCGACGTCGGCTTCCGCGCCGACGCGACCGCCAACGGGTCGACGTTCTCGGGCTTCGCCTACTTCGGAAACTACACCTCGCGCATCGACGGCCCGGGCAAGGTGTTCGACTTCTCCAACGTCGCCAACATGGTGATCGACAACATCTGGGTCGAGCACATGGTCTGCATGTACTGGGGCGCGAACACCGACTTCATCACGATCAAGAACTCTCGCATCCGTGACACGTTCGCCGACGGCATCAACATGACGAACGGCAGCACGGACAACCTCGTCAGCAACAACGAGGCCCGTTCGACGGGTGACGACAGCTTCGCGCTGTTCTCGGCCATCGACGCGGGTGGCGCCGACGAGAAGAACAACGTGTACGAGAACCTGACGGCGATCCTCCCCTGGCGTGCCGCCGGCGTGGCGGTCTACGGCGGGTACGCGAACACCTTCAGGAACATCTACATCGCCGACACGCTGACCTACTCGGGCATCACGATCAGCTCGCTGGACTTCGGCTACCCGATGAACGGCTTCGGCGCCTCCCCGCCCACCACGTTCGACAACATCTCGATCGTCCGCGCGGGTGGTCACTTCTGGGGCCAGCAGACCTTCCCCGGCATCTGGATCTTCTCCGCCTCCAAGGTCTTCCAGGGCATCCGCGTGAACAACGTGGACATCGTGGACCCGACCTACAGCGGCATCATGTTCCAGACGAACTACGTCGGCGGCCAGCCGCAGTTCCCGGTCAAGGACACCATCTTCACCAACGTCTCCATCACGGGCGCCAAGAAGAGCGGTGACGCGTTCGACGCCAAGTCCGGGTTCGGCATCTGGGTGAACGAGCTGCCGGAGCCGGGCCAGGGCCCGGCGGTCGGCACGGCCACCTTCAACAACCTGACCCTCAGCAACAACGCCGTGGACATCAAGAACACGACGTCGACCTTCACCATCGTCCGCAACTGACACCAGCGGTTCAACGGCTCCGGGGGCCCACCAGCCCCCGGAAGCCGCCCCGTGACCGAAGTGCCGCCGGAGACCACCTCCCGGCGGCACTTCCGCGTCGATCGGCTGCAGGCCCACAACCAGGGCCGATTCCCGCCAGCACATCGAATCGGCGGAGCGAAGCATGGACCTATGAGCACTGTCCGTACATTCGCCATCGAAGCCGAGGTCCTCGCCGAGCTGCGCGTCCGCGACGATGCCGGGCGTCCGCCCCGCATCGTCACCCCCCCATCTTGGCTCAGCAGTTCGCGGACCCCGACGTGGCGCTGGTACATGTGCGGGCGGTGGAGTTCGGCTGTTTCCTGTTCGAGGTACACCGCGCCTGACCCCCGCACATCGAAGTCCACCGAGCCCTTTCCTGACGACGCAGGTCACAGGTACCAGGTCACCTCCGCCGCATGATCCCACCGCCGGACGCCGGGCCGGGGCGGGCGGTGGGATGATGCCGACCATGAAAGCGTCGAGTTCAGCACTCCACCGACGCTGCCCGCGACCAACGGGTACAGCCACGTCGCCCGCGTCCCAGAGACGGGTTCGTCAACCTGAACCGCCCGCCCACCAGCTCCCTCGTCCAGGTAGCATGCCTCTTCCACCCCGACATCCTCATCGAAATCGAAGCGGTGGCCGCCGTCCGCACAACCACCTGACCGGGCGGACCGGCGCACCGGACGCGCGGCTCGCCGTGCCGCCAGGCCGCCAGGCCGCCCACAGGGCCCGTGCCCGCTCCTTCTGAGGGAGGAGGGGGCTGCCACGGTTGAGGTGCCAGTGGCACAACGGGTTCGGCTGTGCGGAGGAGGGGCGGCGCGGGTCGCTTCCCTAGATTCATGGTGTGACAGATGAAGACATGAAGGTGGCGCGGCCCGGCAGACGGCGCCGGGTGTGGCGTTTGCTGCTGCGGATCACCACCTGGGGCGCGGCCCTGCTCGTGCTGGCGGCGGGCGTGGGATTCGTCTATGAGACGAACGCCCAGCGGGGCGACGCCGCCCACCACAGGCCGCCTGGACGGCTGATTGACGTGGGTGGCCATCGCCTGCACCTGTACTGCACCGGGACAGGCGCTCCCACCGTGGTGCTGGAGGCGGGGCTGGCGGAGTCGAGCGCGAGCTGGGAGGTGATCCAGCGGCGGCTCTCCGCCGGCAACCGGGTGTGCGCCTACGACCGGGCCGGATACGCCTGGAGCGAGGACGGCCCGTTGCCGCCTACGGCCGAGCACGCTGCCGAGGATCTGCACACGCTGCTGGCCGCCGCAGGGGAGGCGGGGCCGTACGTCCTCGTCGCACACTCCTATGGCGGGAACATCGTACGTGTCTTCGCCGACCGATGGCGGAGTCTGACCGCGGGGCTGGTCCTGATCGACGTCACGGACGAGACGGCCGTCTCAGCGCTGCGGATCTCCCGGCCTCTTCTGGCCGTCCAGTTCACCGCCGGCCAGCTCATCGCCCGCCTCGGCCTGCTCAGGCTGTGGGGCGACGCGCTCCTACCGCCCGAGGCCACCGGGGCGGCCCGCGCCCACGCCGTCGTCGTCTACGGTGCCAGGAGCATGGCGGCGGCCCGCTCCGAGGCCTGGACGTCGGTGGAGAGCGCCGCCCAGGTCCGCGCGACGGTCCGTCCGCGAGCGTGGGGGGACCTGCCGGTCGTGGTCATCTCCGCGGGAGGCCAGCCGACGGCCGTCACCGAGCAGGCCAGGCTCCTTGCCGCGCTTTCGACCCGCGGGCGCCTGGTGGTCGCGGCCACCACAGAGCACTACGTGCAGCACGCCCAGCCTGAACTGGTCCTCGGTGCCGTCCACGAGATCGTCCAGGGGGTCGTCGCCGCCCGTTGAGGGCACACCGCGTGATGCATAGGCCACTGTCACCTGGATAGCTGTGCACTTACAGCAGAGAAATAGTAACCGGTTGATAGGGGCTTTCTCATCGCCCCGCCGACGCTGAGAGTGCCACGGAAAGGGCATGCCCTTTCCGTGGCACTCTGCGGAACGGCCTACGCCGGTCCGCCTGTGGCAAGCCGGCTCATGTCAGGTCGGAGCACTTGCGGGCGTCGGGGTCCTTGGCGGCGTTCGGGGACCACCGGACATTGGCGAAGGACGCGGAGAAGGCGCCGTCGGTGTAGACGAGGAACGGCGTGTTGACGTTCTCGAAGTCCAGGTTCGAGGCGAAGCAGGACACCGGGATCTTGACGGTGGCCTTGCTCCCGGCCGGCAGGTTCTGGAACAGCGAGGTCGCCACCACCTCGGCGAAGCACGGGTAGACGCAGTGGGCGCTGATCACCGTCCTCGCCGCGGGAGCCTGGTGGACGATCGTGTCGAAGACCAGCGCGGCGTCGGCGTTGAGGTAGCCGCGCAGGTCGCTGCCGCCCGCGGGGTCCTGCATGTAGATCTGCGCGGGCCCGGTGCCGTTCCAGGTGGCCTTGAGGCCGTCCGCCTGCACGTTGACGTCCGAGGGCACGACGCTGATCTCGGCGTGCGCGGCGGTCCCGTCGACGCCGATCTCGGTGCCTCCCCAGTTCTCGGCGGAGCCGATGAAGCTCTTGTACGGCGCGACGTCCGTACGGTTGAAGAGCTCCAGGTCCTCGGTCGCGGTGCCGCCGCCGCCCGTGGAGCCGCAGGCGAACTCCGGCGAGGCCTCGTCGAGCGTGCCGACCGATCCGGTCTGGCCGTACCGCAGGCCGTAGCCGAGCGGGAAGAGCGGGTCGTAGCCCTCGCCGCCGGGGTTGAGCGGGGTCTGGCACGCGCTCTTCGGCCAGGAGTACGACAGCTTGCCGGTGTAGCCCTCGCTCCGGTGGGAGGTCCGTACGAGCTGGTCGGCGACGCCGCCGCCTTCCGTGCCGGGGAGCCACGCCACGACGAACGCGTCCGAGCGGTTGAGCTCCTTGTTGACGTAGAGCGGGCGGCCGGTGACGTACACGGTGACCACGGGCGCGCCCTTGCCGCGCACCTTGTCCAGGACCGCGAGGTCGCCGGGGTAGAGCTTGGCCGCCTCCAGCGTGCGGCGCCCGAGGTCGCCGACCCCCTCGGCGTACGGCGTCTCGCCGATGACCGCGATGACCGCGTCGTACGCGGCCGGGTCGACGCCGTCGGCGGTCTCACTGAAGGTGACGTTGGACGTGCCGAGCGCCTCGCGCAGCCCGCCGAGGATCGTCGTGCCGTTGGGGAAGTCGGCGTTGGTGTTGCCGGTGCCCTGCCAGGTAAGGGTCCACCCGCCGGTCTGGTTCTGCATGCTGTCGGCGCTCTTGCCGACCACGAGCACCTTGGAACGGGGGGCGAGCGGCAGCACCCTGCCGTTGTTCTTGAGCAGGACCTGCGACTCGCGGACGGCCTCGCGCGCGAGCTGCCTGGCCTGGAGCGCGTCGGCCGATCCGGCCTTGTAGCGGGCCGAGGGCCTGCGCGCGTCGAACACCCCGGCGCGCAGCTTGACCCGCAGAATGCGTGTCACGGCGTCGTCGACGCGCGCCATCGGGATCTCACCGGCACGCACCTGGGCGATGGTGTTGGCGATGAACGCCTTCCAGTCGTTCGGCACCATCACGACGTCGATGCCCGCGTTGATCGCCCGCGCGCAGCTGGAGTTGGTGCACCCGGCGACCTGGCCGATGCCGTTCCAGTCGGAGACCACGACGCCGTCGAAGCCCATCTTCTGCTTGAGGATGTCGGTGAGCGCGCGCTTGCTGCCGTGCAGCTTGCCCTCGTCGATGCCGAGGTCGGCGTTGGTCCAGCTGTTGAACGACGCCATGACGGTCTGGGCGCCGGCCGCGAGCGCGCCATAGTAGCCCTGGCCGTGGATGTTGATCATCTCGCCCTCGGAGGAGGGGTTGACCCCCTGGTCGGTTCCCTTGAGGGTGCCGCCGTCGCCCATGAAGTGCTTGGCGGTCGCGATGACGCCCTTGCCGCCGATGCCGCGCGAGTCGCCGCCCTGCAGGCCCCTGACGGCCTCGTACCCGTAGGCGCGGGTGATGCGGGGGTCCTCGGAGAAGCCCTCGTACGTGCGGCCCCACCGGTCGTCGCGTACGACGGCGAGCGTGGGGGCGAAGGCCCAGTCCTGGCCGGTGGCGCGGATCTGCGTTGCGGTCGCGGCTCCGATGTCGCGGACGAGGCAGGGGTCGTGGGCCGCGCCGAGGCCGATGTTGTGCGGGAAGAGCGTCGCGCCGTAGACGTTGTTGTTGCCGTGGACGGCGTCGATCCCCCAGATGACCGGGATCTTCGTCCGCGTGCCCGTGGAGGCCTGCCAGTAGGCGTCGGCGAGGTCGAGCCAGGCCTTCGGCGTGGCGTGCTTGTCGCCGCCCGGCCAGGAGCCGCCGCCGTTGAGCACCGAGCCGATGCCGTACTGCGCGACCTCGGCCGGAGTGACGGCGGAGATCTCGGGCTGCGTCATCTGCCCGACCTTCTCGGCCAGGGTCATGCCGGCGACGATCTTCGCCACCCGCTTCTCGTCGGCGGGGTTCTGCTTGATGTCGCTCTTGACCTTCGGCCAGTCGGCGAGCGTGGGCAGGCTCTTCTCGATGCGGGCGCAGCCGTGGTCCGTGGCGGGCTTACCGATCACCGGCTGCCGTACGCCCTTGGCGGTGTCGGCGCCCGCGCTCGGGATGCCGGTGGCGCCGGTTGCCAGGATCGCCAGGCCGGCCATCACCGCCAACGCGCCGCGGCGAGCACCTGATCGGACAGGGGGTCTGGTCATGGAGCGTCCGTTCTTGAGGCACGGCGAGGATCGCGCGGCCCCCCGCAGCCGCACTTCGCAGATCTTGACCCTGTGAGAGCCCCGAGTCAATACCTCAATAGAGCGCTCTCTCAGATGGGCACGCTCAGCCCGACCTGAGCCGGAAGAGCTCGTCCGCCGCGTCAATGCACGACGCTCCCAGCTCGTGCGAGGAGAACAGGTGCAGCGTCTCGGCGGTCTCGATCTCCAGCAGGTCCCACCGCAGGCCGTACCGGGCGTTCTGTGCGACCCGGATGTAGGCCACCTCCGACCAGGGCACCCGCTCGCGGCGCGCGAGCCCGGTCACGACCGTGACCCCTTCGGTGTCGGCGGCCAGCCGTACGGGGGCGATCAGGTCGCGTGCGGCGAACCCGCCGAGGAGCACGGCGGCGGCCGCGCAGAGAAGCATGCCCCGTGTGTCACCGGAGACGACGACCGCGACGACGCCGAACGCGATGGCCGCCGCCGACTTGGCGGCGGTGAACTCGCGCCGGATCCGCCACTGCCGCGCCTGCCGGGATATGCCCGTCATGCACGCACGCTATCGCCCACACGGCTCACAGGCGTACCCGGCTTTCGTCCTCCGCTCAGTCGACGAGGTCCAGCGCCGCCGCGACGATGCTGTCGGTGTCGAGCCCGTGGTAGCGGTACACGTCGTCGAGGCCTCCCGACTGGCCGAACTCCGAGACCCCGAGGTGCGTGCCCGGCACCTGGTGGACGCCCGCGAGGAAGGCCAGCGTGTGGGGGTGGCCGTCGGCGACGGTGACGATCGGGGTCGCGCGCCGCGCGGGGAAGACGCTGTCGAGGATCCAGGTGGGCGCGTCACCGTGGCCGCCGCGGCTCCTGACGGCCTCGAAGACCAGCCCGGGGCTCGTCAGGCAGACGACGTCCGCTCCGACGCCCAGCTCGCCGAGGCGGGCCGCGGCGGCGAGCGCCTCGGTCACCACCGCCCCCATCGCCGCGATGGTGACGACGGGACTCTCGTGGCGCCTGAGGGGGTAGGCGCCGGCGACGACCTGGCGCCGCCGCAGCCCACGGGCGGCCGGGTCGGCCGGGACGTTCGCGAGGGTCTGGTCCACGGGCCGGGTCGACAGGCGCAGGTACGCCGAACGCCCGTCCGGCCTGCCGAGCCGCGCGAGGGACGCCAGCAGGCACCACTCCAGGTCGAGCGCGAACGCGGGCTCGTAGGCGGTGCAGCCGGGCTGCTCGATGCCGATGGACGGCGTCTTGATGGACTGGTGCGCGCCGCCCTCCGGTCCGAGGCTGACCCCGGACGGCGTGCCCACCAGGATGGACTGCCCTCCGGCGTAGATGCCGAAGGACCAGGGTTCGAGAGCGCGCTCCACGAACGGGTCGTACACCACGCCGATCGGCAGCAGCGGCTGGCCCCAGCGGGACCAGGTGGCCCCGAGCTCGCCGAGCAGTCCCACGAGGTTGGTCTCGGCGATCCCGAGCTCGATGTGCTGCCCGGTGGGCCGCTCGCGCCAGTGCAGGATGGTCTCGGTGTCGTCGTCGAACCAGTTCCTGCGCTCGTCGGTGGCCCAGACGCCGACCTTGTTGAGCCAGCCGCCGAGGTTGGTGCTTGAGCTGACGTCCGGGCTGACGGTGACCACCCGGGCCCCGGCGCCGGGCGCCTGGCGGGTGAGGTCGAACAGCGTGCGCCCGAGCGCGGCCTGCGTCGTCGCGGTGCCGTGCGGCGTGCGCCCGAAGTCCTCGGGCACGTCCGGGACGGCCTGCGGCGGTGGCGGCGTCCTGCGCAGCCTCCAGGCGGTGTCCGCGCAGCGCAGCGCGGCGGCGCTCCCCTCGGGGAACGGCGTCCACGGCCGCGCGGGGTCGGCGCCGACCCGTGCCGCGAGCGCGTGGAGCTGGTCGGTGGTCAGCAGGGAGGAGTGGTTCTGCGGGTGCCCCTCGCTCGCCAGCCCGTATCCCTTGACCGTGTACGCGAAGATCACGGTCGGGCGGGTGTCGTCGATGGCCGCGAACGCCTCGCGCAGGGCGGACAGGTCGTGCCCGCCGAGGTTGCGGATGGCGGCGTGGAGCGTCGTGTCGTCCACGCCGGCGAGCAGCCCGGCGATGGCTCCGGGGTCCGCGCCGGGGACGGAGGCGTACGTACCCGTGAGGCGGGCCCGCAGCTCGGTGGCGTCGCAGCGGAGCAGCCGCTGGTACTCGGGGTTCGACATGCCGTCGACGCGGGCGCGGAGCGCCTCGCCGCCCGGCCGCGCGAACAGGTCCTCCAGCAGCCCGCCGTACTTCACCGTCAGGACCTGCCAGCCGGCGGCGGCGAACATGCCCTGCAGCCGCGTGCCGCCCATGTTGGGCACCACCCTGTCGAGGGACTGGCGGTTGAAGTCGACGACCCACACGACCTCGCCCAGCTCGGCCACCTGCGGGTCGAGGACGGCCTCCCAGCAGGCGCCCTCGTCGAGCTCCGCGTCGCCGAGGAGCGAGTACTGCCGTCCGGTGCCCGCCCCGCCGAAGTGCGTCTCGACGTAGCGGCGGGCCAGCGCGCCCCAGATCGGCGCGGTCGCCCCGATGCCCACCGAGCCGGTGGAGTAGTCGGCCGGGTCGGGGTCCTTGGTGCGGCTCGGGTAGCTCTGCAGTCCGCCCAACTGGCGCAACGTGGTGAGGTACGACGCGTCGAGCTCGCCCAGCAGGTAGTTGATGGCGTGCAGCACCGGCGACGCGTGAGGCTTCACCGACACCCGGTCGTCGGCGGTGAGACACTCGAACCACAGCGATGTCATGATCGACACGATGGACGCGCTCGACGCCTGGTGCCCGCCGACCTTGAGCCCCGTCGGGTTCGGGCGCACGCGGTTGGCGTGGTCGACCATCGCGGTCGACAGCCAGAGCACCCGCTGCTCGATCTCGCGGAGAACGTCGAGGTCGTCAGCCGGAGCGGCCGGAGCGGAGGAGGCCACGAGGTCCATGTGGTTCATCGATACTTGCCTCTCCAGCAGACGCCAGCCGTCGCTCCGTTGAGCACTTTGCTGAGCCATGCTGACCAACGACGTCGGGTATGCGCAAGAGCACCCCGATTAAGTAAGCTTCATGCACGGTTTTATAGGGGCAACCCCAGGAAGGTGAGGCAGTATGCGCAGCTCGGGAACGCTCGACCGGGTCGACGCACGGCTGCTCCTCGCACTCATCGAGAGCCCGCGGGCCACCGTGCTCGCGCTGGCGGAGCAGGTGGGCCTGTCGCGCAACACGGTACAGGCCAGGCTCGCCAAGCTGGAGGAGCGCGGAGTGCTGGCGGCCTTCGAGCGGAGTCTCGATCCCGAGGTACTCGGATACCCCCTGACGGCGTACATCACCGTGCGGGTCGACCAGCACAGGCTCGCGGCGGTGTCGGACGGTCTCGCCGGCATCCCCGAGGTCATCGAGGTCCTCGGCATCAGCGGAGGGGATGCCGACCTGTTGGTGAGGGTCGCCGCCAAGGACGCCGACGACCTCTACCGGGTCGCCGGCCGGATCCTCGCCACCCCCGGCGTGGAGCGCACCACCACCGCCCTGGCGATGCGCACGCTGGTCGGCCACCGGGTCACCCCCCTGCTGCACCGCACCGCCTCGGGCGACGAGGGCCAAACGAACGCCCCGGCCACACGCACATAAGCCGCCCGGCCGGCGACGGCCCTGAAGGCCGATTCCCCGCGCGGCGGTGGCCGGCTACCGAAGGCCGGTTTGTGGGCCCTCTCGGGGCAGGGCACCGCCGGGCCGCCCCGGCGTCAGGGGACGCCGGATTCGAGCTAGGGGACGAACCTCTCGTTGTGGACGCAGTGGGTCATCGTCAGCCCCGTCACGTCGCGAGGACCGTTCTTCCCGAGGCTGGAGAGCCTCTTCTTGTCCTCTTCGGTCAGGTCCTGGCCCGGCAGCGGCGCCAGGTGCGCGACGTCCTCGGGGCCGATGCCGAGACCCGCGCCCACGCGGAGCCCGAGGTCGTCCTCTGCCATGAGGAAGTGCCAGACCATGCGCTCCTGCACCGCGCGGTCACACTCGGCGATCATGGTGGTGAAGTTCAGCACCAGGTCGTCGCGTTCCCACTCCTCCATCAGCAGGTAGCGCTGGCCCGCCTGCTCGTAGTCGTTGGTCCGCGGGATGCGCTTGCGCGTCAGCCGCCCCCCGATGACCGGGCCCTGCTCGTCGTGCGCGGGGTACCGCCCCTCGCGCAGCCCGCCGGTGATGGAGGGCTCGTAGTTGACGTGCGGGTTCTCGCCCTGGCCGTCGACGTGGTAGGTCATCTGCCCGTCGCGCTGGTTCGTGCGGACCTCGGCGTGCTTGGCCCGGTTCACCGGTAGCTGCAGGTAGTTCGGGCCCACCCGGTGGCGCTGGGTGTCGCTGTAGGAGAACGTCCGCCCGACGAGCATCTTGTCGTCGGAGAAGTCCAGCCCGTCGATCAGCACGCCGGTGCCGAACGAGATCTGCTCGTTCTCGGCGAAGATGTTGGCGACGTTGCCGTTCAGGACCATCCGCCCGACGGGCAGCGCCGGGAACCGGTCCTCGGGCCACACCTTAGTGTCGTCCAGCGGGTCGAACTCCAGCTCCGGGTGCTCGTCGTCGGTCATGATCTGCACCCGCAGCTCCCACTCCGGGTAGTCGCCGCGGTCGATCGCGTCCTGGAGGTCCTTGGTGGCGTGCCCGAGGTCGCGTCCCTGGACGGTGGCCGCGTCGGCGGCGGTCATGCTCCTGACGCCCTGCTTGGGGATCCAGTGGTACTTCACCAGGTGGGTCTCCCCGCGCTGGTTCACCCACTTGTAGGTGTTGACGCCGAACCCCTGCATATGGCGGTAGTCCGACGGGATGCCCCGGGGGCTGAACAGGTTGATAATCATGTGCATGCTCTCCGGCGTCTGCGACATGAAGTCGAAGATCCGTTTCGGTTCCTGGTGGAACGTCACGGGGTCCGGCTTGAGCGAGTGGATCACATCGGGGAACTTGATGGCGTCCCTGATGAAGAACACCGCGAGGTTGTTGCCGACGAGGTCCCAGTTGCCGTCCTCGGTGTAGAACTTCACGGCGAAACCGCGCGGGTCGCGGGCGGACTCCGAGGAGTCCCTTCCGCCGATCACCGTGGAGAACCGGACGGCCACGTCGGTGCGCTTGCCCTTCTCGCGGAACGGCGCGGCACGGGTGTAGCGGCTGATCGGCTCGTCACCCAGGTAGCCGGTCGCCTCGAAGAACCCGTATGTGGTGATGCCGCGCGCGTGCACGACACGCTCGGGGATACGCTCCCGGTCGAAGTGGCTGATCTTCTCCAGGAACTGGTAGTTCTCCAGCGTCGCGGGACCTCGGGCGCCGACCGTCCGCTGGTTCTGGTTGTCGTAGATCGGATGGCCCTGCCGGTTCGTCAGCACCGGTCGCTCGTCGCTGGGCTCCGGTCCGGTGCTCGACACGTCCGTCATGACGACGGCTCCCTCCCTCTGACGGTCACGGTCGTGAACCCCTATCCGCTTTCACCCCCACCGAAGCCCGTGCTTCAGTCAAGAACGGGTGTGGTGACGACCGTCACAGCACCGACGCTTCCAGCACCTCGTCGTCGCTGGAACACCAGCTCGCGACGGCCCGATCACCCTTCCCTGACCCGCTCCCGGACGACGACGAGGACTGACCGGCGCTCAGGGGGCGTAGGCGGGCGGGGACGCCACGCGCCCGCGCCGGGCCGGGCGCCAGGTGCTGACCATCGCGAAGGCCAGCAGCAGCTCGGCGACGTCCCCTCCGTAGTACATGATCTCGGCGCCGCCCCGTAGCTGGGCGGTGGGCGCCGGGATGTCGACCAGGATCCCGGCGTACATGAGCTGGGACAGCGTGGCGTGCACCGCGACCGCGACGCCGAGCACGACCAGCCGGCGCGGCACCGAGGGGCGGCGCGGCGCCGGGTCGGGCCCGGCGACGACCCAGGCGAACAGGCACCCCGCGAGCAGGAAGTGCGCGTGGACCAGGTGGTGGAGCATCGGATGGCCCGCCGTCACCCGGTACAGCGGGGTCAGGTACAAGGCCGCGAGCCCGCCCACGCTGAGCGCCAGCGCGACCCACGGGTCCGCGGCGGCGTGGAGGGCACTGCTTCGCAGCACCGCCGCGAGGGCACGCCGCTGACGAGGGGAGGCCGATCGCAGCACCAGCGTCACCGGGGCGCCGAGGACCAGGCCGAGCGGCGCCAGCATGCCGAGCAGGAGATGCTGGAGCATGTGCCAGCGGAAGTCGTGCTCGGCGAACGGGGCCGGCGGCGGCAGCGACCCCGCCGCCAGGAGCAGCGCGCCGGCGGCGAAGCTCGCCGTCCGCCAGTGGCTCCAGCCCCTGGACTCCCCGCGCCGCCGGGCCGCCAGCACGGCGTAACAGCCCGCGAGCAGGACGGCTACGACGGGGAGGGCGGCTCCCTGGCCGTGCGCCTCGTGCGTGTGCATGGTCAGGCCTGGTGCGCGGAGCGGTCCCGGCACAGGTCGACGACCGTGCCGCCCCGGCTCAGCAGCACGCCGCCCGCGACCAGCAGGGCGCCGAGGACGAGGAACCCGATGTCCCACCAGGTCTGGTACGCGTCGGTGCGCACGTGGTGGATGGCCAGGATGTGGTGGTCCACGGTCCCCTCGACGAGGTTGAACAGCCCCCACCCGACCAGGCCCCACCCCCACAGCACGCGGGATCTCCAGACCCGGCCGCGCGAGTGGGTGACCCGCGAGTACAGCAGGCCGAGGCCCGCGAGCACCGCGAGCCAGGTGAACACGTGGAAGAAGCCGTCCCACATCGTGTTCATCTCCAGCCCGCCGACCGTGTGGGGCGAGTAGTACCGCACGCCGATGTGGTCGCTGTCGGTGCTGCTCAGCATGTGATGCCACTGGAGCACCTGGTGGAGCAGGATCCCGTCGACGAACCCGCCGAGTCCCACGCCGAGGACGATGCCCGGCAGCATGAGATCCCGCCCCGCACCGGCCCCGCCGGCAGAACCGATCGCCATCATGGCCCCCTCCCGGAGCGATCACCAGTCCGTCACCTCCCCCCGCGTGGCGGCGCGTAAGCCGGGCTTGATCATCTGCTTGCGCGGAGCGTGATCACGCCAGAAGTGAACGCGGTCTTGCTCCACCGGCCTGCTCCGCGAGAAGGTCGTCGCGGGGGCCGACGCGGAGGAGACGGATGACCGGGGAGAGCGTTCCGTCCCTGTGGAGGAACCGCGACTTCGTCGTCTTCATGAGCGCGCAGACCCTCTCCAGCGTCGGTGACTCGATCTCCTATGTAGCGCTCCCGCTGCTCGTCCTGCACGTGACGGGCTCGGTCGTCCAGATGGGCGTCGTCACCGCGCTCGCCGGGGCCGCCTCGACCGTCACGGGGATCTTCGCCGGGGTCGTCACCGACCGGGTCGACCGCCGCGCCCTGCTGCTGGTGTGCGACGTCGCGCGGTGCCTTCTCTACGCGGTGATACCGCTCGCCTGGTGGATCTCCCCGCAGACGTGGGTGCTCTACGTCGTCGTGCCGCTCGCGGGCGTCTTCTCGATGCTGTTCCAGGTCGCGTACGTCGCGGTCGTGCCGCGCCTGGTGGCGCCCGGCCAGATCACCAAGGCCAACGGCCACCTGTACGGCACGTACGCGGTGGCGAGCGTCGGGGGCCCGATGCTCGCGGGCGTCCTGTCGGGCCTGTGGGGACCGGCGGCGGCGATCGCGATCGACGCGGGCAGCTTCGCCCTCTCGGCGCTCGGCATCTCCCTGCTCCGGCTCCGCCCGGCCGCCTCCCCAGACGCCGCTTCAGCCGACGCTCAGGACGCCGACGCCGCTCCGGGCGGCGCTCCGGGCTCGTCTCCGGGCGCAGCTCCGGGCGCAGCTCCGGGCGCGTCTCCGGGCGCAGCTCCGGGCGCGTCTCCGGGCGGCGAGGGGGCGCGGCGGGAGGGCGAGGGGGTCTCCGGGCGGCGAGCCGCCTTGCGGGAGTTCGCGGCCGGTGCCCGGTTCCTGTGGGCGCACCCGGTGCTGCGGTCCCTCACCGTGCTGCTGTCGATGCTGACGTTCCTCACGTTCGGCCTGCCTGACATCCTCGTCTACTACCTCAAGCACGACCTCGGGCAGCCCGACGGCAGCGTGGGGTACGTGCTGGCGTTCGCGACCGTGGGGACGCTCGCCGCCGCCGTGGTGGTCGCCCCGGCCCGCAGGCGCCTGGGCTTCGGGCTCTGCTGGATCGGCGCGTACGCGACAGCGGGTGTGGCGGTCGCGGTCCTCGGGCTCGCCACGGGTGTGCCGGTGGTCGCGGCGCTCGCCACGATCCTGCTGTTCTGTACGGGCGTCGCCGGCATCTGCTCCATGTCCCTGCGGCAGGAGGTGACCCCCGACCGTCTGCTCGGCCGGGTCACCTCGGCGTTCTGGACCCTGCACTCGGCCCTCGGCCCGGTCGGCGCGGCCCTGCTGACCGCCGGTGCGGCGCGGTACGGCGTCACGGCCACGTGCCTGGTCATCGGCATCGCCTGCCTCCTGATCGCGATGGCCGGGCTGCTGACCCCTATCCGCCGCCCCCACCCGGAGACCCTCGCGGGCGAGGCCGCCTGACCGCTGGGCCCGGTCTGCGGTTGGATGTCCGGTAGAAGACAATCGTCCCGTTCGGTGGCGGAGTCGGGTGGACGGAGAAGCCGGTGCGCGCGGTGCGGTACGACGGGTTCGGCGAGCAGCCGGAGGTCCGCCAGGTGGCCGATCCTGAGCCGCCGCGCGCGGGTGCCGTGATCCGGGTGGAGGCGTCGGGACTGTGCCGGAGCGACTGGCACGGCTGGATGGGCCACGACCCCGATATCCGGAAATTTCCGCATGTGCCGGGGCATGAGCTGGCCGGCGTCGTCGAGGCGGTCGGCGGCGACGTGACGCGGTGGCGTCCCGGCGACCGGGTGACCACCCCCTTCATCTGCGCCTGCGGGCGGTGCCCGGCATGCGCGGCCGGCGACGCGCAGGTCTGCGAGAACCAGACCCAGCCCGGGTTCACACACTGGGGCTCGTTCGCCGAGTACGTCGCCATCGAGCACGCCGACGTCAACCTCGTCCGCCTGCCCGGCTCCATGTCCTTCCCGACCGCCGCGAGCCTCGGGTGCCGCTTCTCCACCGCCTTCCGCGCGGTCGTCTCCCAAGGGCGGGTGGCGGCCGGCAAGTGGGTGGCGGTGTACGGGTGCGGCGGCGTCGGCCTGTCGGCGGTGATGATCGCCGCCGCGAGCGGCGCCCGGGTGGTCGCCGTCGACGTCTCCCCCACCGCGCTCGAACTGGCGGCGCGCTTCGGTGCCGCGGAAACCGTCTTCGTGGAGACCGCGGACGGGTCCGAGCGCGTCCGGGAGATCACCGGCGGGGGCGCCCATCTCACCGTCGACGCGCTCGGCAGCGCCGCCACCTGCGGCGCCGCCATCGAGAGCCTGCGGCGGCGCGGACGGCACGTACAGGTCGGCCTGCTGCCCCGGGTCGCCGGGCATCCGGCCATCCCGATGGACCGGGTCATCTCGCTCGAACTGGAGATCGTCGGCAGCCACGGCATGGCCGCGCACGCGTACCCGCCCATGCTCGCGATGATCGCCAGCGGGACGCTGCGGCCGGAGCTGCTCATCACCCGCACGATCGGCCTCGGCGAGGTCCCGGAGGCCCTGGCCGCCATGGGGACCATGGGCACCCCCGGGGTGACGATGATCCTCCCCGGTCTTCCGTAGACCGCCCGTGGGCACCTCTGGCCGCCCGTAGCACCCGTAGCCCGACCGTGGGCCGTCCCGGGGGCGGTACACATGCGTTGATCTCGTTTTCGACCACATCGCGGATGCAGCGCCGGGCTCCCCCAGTTCAGGGGCCTCGACCTTCCTCGCGGTGACTGGCCCGCGCCCCTGCCTGCCGGTACGAGCGCCACGACCCTCGTGCCGGGCGGCGCCGTGGCGCTCCTCCTCTGCGCGGGCGCCGTCGTCGCCCTGGCCCGCCGCGCCGACCGCCGCGCGCGGTAGCGACCCCATCAACCGTTCGGTGGATATCTGGACCGCCGCCGGCAAGTGATCCTCAGAACATGACAGTCATCGAGATCGACGACCTGACGAAGAGCTACCGGGGTGCCAAGGCGGTCGACGGCGTCTCCCTGAAAGTGGAGCGAGGCGAGATCTTCGGAATCGCCGGCCCGAACGGGGCGGGGAAGACGACGGTCGTGGAGTGCGCGTCGGGGTCGCGGCGGCGAGACGGCGGCACCCTGCGGGTGCTGGGCCTGGACCCGCAGAGCGACCGGCGCAGACTGCTGCAGCGCATCGGTGTGCAGTTGCAGGAGGCGGCCCTGCCCGACGCGATCAAGGTCGGTGAGGCGTTACGGATGTACGCCTCCTTCTACGACAAGCCCGCCGACCAGCGGGAGCTCATGGACGATTGGGGGCTGACGGACAAGCGGCGCGCCGGCTTCGCGAGCCTGTCCGGCGGATGGAAGCAGCGGCTGTTCATCGCGCTCGCCCTGGTCGGCAACCCGGAGGTCGTCTTCCTCGACGAGCTGACCACGGGCCTGGACCCCGCCGCCCGCCGCACCACCTGGGACCTGATCCGCGCCATGCGCGAGCGTGGGGTCACCGTCGTGCTGGTCACCCACTTCATGGACGAGGCCGAGGCGCTGTGCGACCGCATCGCGATCGTCGACCGGGGCCGTGTCATCGCCGAGGGCAGCCCACCCGAACTGATCGCGAAGGGGCGATCCGGTTCGCTGGACGGCGCGTACCTCGCCCTCACCGGAAGGGAAATGGCATGAAAGGCGTCACGCGCGCCATCACGGCCGAGCTCAGACTGATCATGCGTGATCCGATGTCGGCGTTCTTCGCCCTGGCCTTCCCCGCGGTCATACTGTGGGTCAAGATGCGCACCGGCAAACCCCTGCCGGGCGGGCTGCCTGTCATCGACGCCATGGTGCCGATGCTGAGCACCTTCGTCATCGGTCTGGCCGCGCTGGTCATCCTCCCGTCCACGCTCGCCCAGTACAGAGAACGGCGGATTCTGAAGCGGCTGCGCGCGACCCCCGCCTCGCCCATCATGCTGCTCGCCGCCCAGTGGGCCGCTCACATGCTGCTGGCTGTGGCCGGGACGGCGCTGTTGATCGCCCTCGGTCTGGCCCTCTTCGGGCTGGCGGCACCGTCCGACGCGGCGGGCGTCCTGCTGGCGTGGGTGCTCGGCGCGCTGAGCCTCGGCGCCATCGGCCTGCTCATCGGAGCGCTCGTGCCCACCGGACGAGGTGCGACGGTGATCGGGCTGAGCGTCTTCTTTCCGATGGTCTTCGTCTCCGGCACCATGATCCCCCGCGAGATCGCACCCGGCTCGATGCGTGCCATCGGCGACCTGACCCCCATGGCTCCGGTGGTCCAGGCGTTCCGCGACGGCTGGGAGGGCAACGCGATCTCCCCGGCTACCATGATCGTCATGGCAGTGACATTCGTCATCGCCGGTGGCGTCGCCGTCAAAGCGTTCCGGTGGTGATCACCGCCGACACCGGCGTCTCGCGCTGGGACCGCGCCTGGCCCGCTCTGCCGTACGTGTTCGTCCTGCTGCCGGCGGTCTTCTCCCTGCTGCGCGACTGGAGGCCGGAGGTGCTGGCCCTGGCGTCGCTCGCCGGGGCCTGGCACTGGTTCCTGGTCACGTCGCACCCCGGCCGGATCGAGCGGCCCATCGTAGTGATCATCTACTTCGTCGTGATGCTGGCCGTCATCGGGGCGCTGGTCAGGACCGACACGCTGTTCATGGTGACGGGGGTGGGAGCCTTCATCCAGGCCTTCACCCTGCTGCCCGGGCGGTGGGCGTACGCGGGGGTGGCCGCCACGGCGGCCGTGCTGGTCACCGCTCCCGCCGAGCCCGGGCGGGCGCCGGGCGAGATGCTGTTCTCCTTCCTCGTCGCCGTGCTGGTCGCCTCCACGGCCGGGCTTTCCATCCAGGCCGTCTCCGACCAGAACGAGCAGCGCAAGGTCATGATCACGCAGTTGCGGGTGACCGGCGCCAAGCTTGCCGCGCTCGCGGAGGAGAACGCGAGCCTGCAGGCCCGGCTACTGACCAGCGCTCGTGAGGCCGGCGTGCTCGGGGAGCGGCAGCGGATGGCCAGGGAGATCCACGACACCATCGCCCAGAGCCTGACCGCCATCCTCACCCAGCTTGAGGCCGCCGACACGGTGATCGACGACTCGACCGCCGCCCGCTCGCGCCTGAACACGGTGCGCGCCCTGGCCAGGGAGAGCCTGGGCGAAGCCCGCCGATCGGTCCAGGCACTGCGTCCGGCGCCGCTGGACGAGGCCCAGCTCCCAGCCGCCCTTCACGACATCGCGGCGAGATGGTCGCGGGACACGGGTGTGGCCGCCTCCGTGTCGGCCACCGGCGACCCTCGGCCGCTGCACGTGGAGGTGGAGATCACCTTGCTGCGGGTGGCGCAGGAGGCGCTGGCCAACGTCGGCAAGCACGCCTCCGCCACCCGGGTCGCCCTCACCCTGTCGTACATGGAGGATGTGGTGGCCCTGGACGTGCGTGACGACGGCTCCGGCTTCACCCCTGAGGCGGCGCGCTCCTCAGACGCGGGGGGCTTCGGCCTCATCGCGATGCGCCAGCGCGTCACCCGGCTGGCCGGGAACTTCGCCATCGAGACGGCCCCTGGGCAGGGGACGGGGATCTCCGCCACCGTTCCGGCCATCCCCAGCGGCTCGGAAGACCCGGGATCGTCCGACCACTCCAGAAAGCCATTGTGACGTGCCGATTCGTATGATCATCGTGGATGACCATCCCGTCGTCCGCGATGGGCTTCTCGGGATCTTCACCGGCGACGATGACTTCGAGGTCGTCGGCGAGGCGGCCGACGGGCCGGAAGCACTCGTCGTGGCCATGCGTGCCGACCCCGATGTCGTGCTCATGGACCTGCGCATGCCGAAGATGAGCGGCGCGGAGCTCATCCGCCGGCTACGCGAGCAGAAGCCGGGCATCCACGTGCTGGTCCTGACCACCTTCGACGACGACGCCGACGTCCTGCCCGCAATCGAGCAGGGCGCGACCGGCTATCTGCTCAAGGACACCCCACGCGCCGATCTGCGCCGGGCCGTACAGGCGGCGGCCCGGGGCGAGACGGTGCTGTCTCCGTCCGTGGCCGGCGTGATGACGAACAGGGCACACGCTCCTGAACAGCGGACGTTGAGCCGGCGGGAGTTCGAGGTGCTCGGGCTCATCGCCCGTGGCGCGACCAATCGTGAGGTCGCGGCGAAACTGTTCATCACCGAGGCGACGGTGAAGACGCATCTGCTGCACATCTTCGCCAAGCTGGAGGTGAACGACCGCGCGGCCGCGGTCGCGGCGGCGTACGAGACCGGTCTGCTCAAACCCGCCGCCGACACCTGATCCGGCCGCCCGGTCTCGCCTACCATGCGGGGGCGATCCCACGTCCGCGAGGTACGATCCCGGGGTGACTCCGGCTGCGGCGAAGCCGGGCCCCGGCGGGGAAGCGGCGAGAGCCGTCCCTCCGGTGACACGGTCACCGTCCGCACCGCCGGCCTGCCAGGAGGCCGGTGAAGGAGGTCTCTGGTGCCCTCAGGCGGCCATCGGCCCAGCATCGGCAGGGTCGCGGAGCTCGCGGGCGTGAGCGCGACGACCGTCTCACACACGCTCAACGGGCGGCGGCCGGTCTCGGAGGCGACCCGCAAGCGCGTGCTCGACGCCATCGAGGAGCTCGGCTACCGCCCGAACGTGCTGGCACGGGGCTTGCGCACCAGCAGGAGCCAGGCGATCGGGCTGATCATCCCGGACATCACCAACCCGTTCTATCCCATGCTCGCGCGCGGGCTGCAGGACATCCTCGGGCCGTCGGGCTACCACGAGATCATCGCCAACACCGACGGCGACCGCGATCTGGAGCGGTCGGCCCTGGAGCAGATGATCGCCCGGCAGGTCGACGGCATCGCCTTCGCGGTCTTCCACACGCATGCCGAGGACCTGCTGCCCGCCAGCGACCTCGGCATCCCGGTGGTACGCCTCGGCGGCCGGCTCGTCCAGCACGGTGTGGACCTCGTGCACAGCGACGACGAGGGCGGGGCCGCCGAGGCCACCCGCTACCTGCTCGACCGAGGCTACGGGCGCGTCGGGTTCGTCTGCGGCCCGGACGCCCAGGGCCCCGCGGCCGAGCGGGTGGCCGGCTACCTCGGCGCGCTCGCCGAGCGGGGCATCACGCCGGACCCCGACCTGATCGTGCACACGCGGTTCAGCCGCGCGGGAGGCATGGCGGGCACCCTGCGGCTGCTCGGCCTGCCGCGGCCGCCGCGCGCCGTGATCTGCGCCAACGACGTCATGGCCATCGGCGCGCTGGACGCGGCCCGCCGGAGCCGCCTGGACGTGCCCGGCGACCTCGCCATCATGGGGTTCGACGACATCGAGGCGGCGACGCTGGTCTCGCCGCGGCTCACGACCATGGCCAACCCCGCGAGGAAGATAGGGCAGGAGTGCGGCCGGGTCCTCCTCGACCGGCTCTCCGGCACGATGACCGGCCCGCCCAGCGAGACGATCGTCCCTGCCCGGCTCGTACGCCGCCAGTCCGCCTAGGTAGCTCACCGGGCGATTTCACATTCTGTGACCCGGGATGTGGACGCCCCATTGACATCGATTGTCCCAGGCGTATTTTCATGGTCAGTCTTAACGATTTGCTAGCCCATGTCCTGCGGTTCCGCCGCCGGACGGGGCACGGCGAACGCTGCCGCGCGCGCCGGAACCGGAGGTTCCCATGGCATGGCCGAGACCCCTCCATCGGAAGGCGGCGGCGACCGTCACCGCCCTGCTCCTGGCCCTCGGCTCGGCCGCGTGCTCCGGCTCGGGCGGCGACGGCGCTTCCGGATCCGGCGGGACGTCCCTGCGCATGTGGACGTTCAAGCGCACGCACGTGGCCGCGCTGGAGAAGGCCGCCGCGGAGTTCACCCGGCAGACCGGCGTCGCCGTCAAGGTCGAGGCCATCACGCCGGACGACGCGTTCACGGCCAAGATCCAGAGCGCGGCGCAGACCAAGGACCTCCCCGACGTCCTCGAAGTGCACGCGGGCGGCGAGGACTTCCGCATCGGCGGCTCGGGGCTCCTCGCGGACCTGACCGGCGACTTCCCCGCCGCCTCGCTCGACCGCTTCCTGCCGAGCACCCGGGAGACCGGCCTGGTGACCGCCGAGCGGCAGCGGCAGGTGGTGGAGCTCAGGCCCGCCAAGGTGGGCAGCCTGTTCAGCGTCCCCTTCACGGCGGGCACGTTCGGCATCGTCTACGGCAACCGGAAGAAGATGGCCGCGGCCGGGCTCGATCCGAGCGCCCCTCCCAAGACCTGGGAGGACTTCGTCGGCTACTTGCGGGCCACCACCAAGGCCGACCCCAAGCAGGGCGGTCTGTCCCTCGGGCTGAAGGTGAGCCAGACCGGCTTCAACTGGATCTACGCGCAGCTCGCGTACGCGTATATGGGCAAGGACCGCTACCACGCCATGTTCGGCAAGGGCACGACCCAGGGGTTCGCCTCGCCCGACGGGGTCAAGACCCTCTCGCTGTACGGCGAGCTGACCCCGTACTGGATCCCGGGCGCCACCGCGCTGGGCATCGACGAGGCGGACGTCGCGTTCGCGCAGGGGAGGTCGGCGTTCGACGTGGGCGGCACGTTCACCCTGGCCTTCCTCGCGCAGAACGGCATGAAGCCCTCGGACGTGCTCAGCTTCCCGATCCCGCCGCCGAGCGGAGGGAAGATCGGCGACCTGCGCCTGGCGGCGCTCGCGCTGACCGGCCTCTCCATCACCTCGACGAGCGAGAACCACGACGCCGCCGCCAAGTGGGTGGACTTCCTCACCTCGGCGAAGGGCGCTGCCATCTTCGCGACGTCCTCGCTCGACCTGCCGGCCACCGACCTCGGCGCGGACGCCGAGAAGCTCCTCGGCCCCGATCTGGCCGCGTTGCAGAAGTACTTCACGGGCCCGCCCGAGAGCACGTACGACGCCGCGGACGGCTCCTTCCGCCCGCCGGGGTACGACGAGGCGAAGGTCGGCCCGCCCCTGGTGAAGCTGTCGCCGCTCAAGGAGGCCGACCCCGCCGCCACGGGAGCCCAGCTGGACGCGGTGATCGCCGCCATGTGGAAGGCCGCCTCGTAGCCGGCCCTGGGCGGGCGCGGTGGCGGCGGTGGCTCGCCGGGTACGCGTTCGTGGCGCCCGCCGTCGCGCTGTTCCTGCTGATGGGGCTCTACACCATCGGCTACGGCGTCTCGCTGAGCTTCGCCAAGTGGAACGGCTTCACCCCCACCTGGGAATGGGTCGGCCTCCGCAACTACGCCGACCTGCTCTTCCGGGACCCGACCCTGGCACCCGACCTGCACCGGGCGGCGCTCAACACGCTGGCCGTCATGATCGCCGTACCGGTGGGCACGGTGGCCATCGCGCTGCCGCTCGCCGTGCTGCTCAACTCCGTACGCCGGCTGCGAGGCCCGCTGCGGTCGGTCTTCTTCCTTCCGTACGTGACCTCGGGAATCGCCGTCTACTACGCCTGGCGGTACGTGCTGGAACCGGACGGGCCGATCAACTTCCTGCTGCGCTCGCTCGGCCTCGGCGGCCTGTCCCGGCCGCAGGGCTTCCTCGCCGATCCCTCGACCGCCCTCCCCACGCTTATTGTGATCATGGTCTGGGGCGCCGTGCCGGTGGCGATGCTCCTCTACCTCGCCGGACTTCAGTCGATCAACCCGAGCATCCTGGAGGCCGCGCATATCGACGGCGCGGGAAGCGTGCGGACCGTACGGCACATCGTGTGGCCCCTGCTGCGGCCGATCACCACGGCGATCCTGCTGCTCGGGCTGCGCGACTCCCTGCAGGGGTTCCAGATCTTCCGCGTCATGACCGACGGCGGTCCCGCCGGGCACACCGACGTTGTGGGACTCCAGGCGTACCACCTGGCCTTCTTCAAGGGCCTGTCGCCCACGCTGGGGCTGGCCAGCGCGCTCGGGTGGATGATCTTCATCGCCGCCCTGGTGCTGACTCTCGCCAACGGCCGCATGCTGAGGAGCAACCGGTGACCGCTTCCGCCGCGTCCCGCCGTCATGCCGCGTACGGACGCTCGGGCCCGGCACGGCGCACGGGCGTCGTCAGGGCCGTCGCCTACCTCGCGCTGGCGCTCTACGCGGCCGTCAGCCTCTATCCCTTCCTCTGGATGGCCTCCGGGGCGTTCAAGGACCGCACCGAGATCCTCGCCGGTGGCCATCTCATACCGGACCGGCCAACCTGGGACACGCTCCTGCAGACCTGGAGCAGACTGCACTTCCTCGACTACTTCGTGAACTGCCTGAAGGTCACCGGGCTGACCGTGCTCGGCGTGCTCGCGATCTACAGCCTCGCCTCGTACGCCTTCGCCGTGCTGGACTTCCCCGGGCGCCGCTTCCTCTTCTGGTTCTTCGTGGCCCTGCTGTTCGTGCCCGGGATCACCGTGCTGCTCCCCGTGGTGATCCTTGAGGACAGGCTCGGCGTCCTCGGCAGCCACCTCGGGCTCGTCCTGCCGTTCGTCAACGGGATGGCGCCGCTGACGGTGCTCATGCTGACGAACGCCTTCCGCGCCATCCCGGGGGAGCTCCGCGACGCCGCCCGCGTCGACGGTGCGGGCGAGGCGCGCATCTTCTGGCGGGTGTACCTCCCGCTGAGCCGCCCGACGCTGATCACCGTCGCCGTGCTCAGCGCCGTCCCGACCTGGAACGAGTACGTGCTGACGCGGGTGTCGCTCAACGACGACGCCCAGTACACCCTTCCACTGGCTCTCGAATCGCTGGCCTCGGGCAACGTGCCGCAGTACAACGAGATCATGGCCGGGTCGCTCATCATCGTCGTCCCGGTGATCCTGCTGTTCCTCGCGCTTCAGAGGTACTTCGTCACCGGGCTCGCGGGCGCCGTCAAGGACTGAGGTCCGGCTGCTCGTCCATCTCGCGCCATCGGCCGCGAGCGCGACCTCGGCCACTTTCGCGTCTCGGCTTCCCCTGGCGAGGTTTCGGCTCCCCGCGGCGAGAGGGCGGCGGCACCACGGCCGGATCAGCGATGGAGCCGCGCGCCGCCACGGGTCCGGACGTCCCGGAGCCGGTGGCCCGGGTGTCACAGGTCGTATCCGGGGGCTCGGGCGGCGTTAGGCACGCGCCGGAACTGGTAGGAAGGGAGTCATGCCTGCCCTGACACCCGCAGGCCGAAGGAGCTGATCATGCAGTTTGGAGCCGACCCGCAACAGGGACTCACCGTCTCCTGCGGCGTACGGGAAAGCGCGGTCGTCGTCCAGGTTCGAGGAGAGCTGGACTATCGTGCCGCCCCGCTCCTGCGGAGCGAACTTAGCGCCATTTGGGACATGCCGGGCATATCCGCGATCGTCCTCGACCTTGCCGAGGTCACCTTCTGCGACTCCGTGGGCCTGAGTGAGCTGATCGCCACCCTGCGGCGCAGCCAGAACACCGGTCACACCCTGATGGTCAGCGGCCTGCAGGGCACGCTGCTCCGCGTGCTGACCATCACCGGGCTGCACAACGCCTTCGACTCCTACGACACCGTCGAGGAGGCCCTGCGGCGGGCGTCCTCCACCATGGAACCGCCGCTCACGGAGCCTTCGATCCTCGATCCTCCGCCGGTCGCGCCCTCCGGCCTCGAATCGCCGGCCGCCACCTCGATATTGGAACCCCCGGCAGCGCTTCCCTCCATCCTGGACCCGCGAACGACCACATCCTCCCCGCTGGGAGCGCCGGCGGGCACTCCCTCCATCCTTGAACCATCCGGTGCCACGTCCTCGGTCCTTGAACCATCCGGGGGCGCGATCTCCCCTTTGGACCCGCTCATCACTATTGACCCCTTGGAAACCGCGCCGGCCGCCCAGGACCCACCCACCGTCCTGGAAACGCCGGACACCACCCCGGGCAACGACCTGCCCCCCGGCCCGGCGACCCCGGCACCCTGACCGCTTCGGGAAGAACCGGCTCGCGCCTACATCAGGCGGCCGCCGCCGACCTCCAGGACCGTGCCGGTCATGTAGCTCGACAGGTCCGAGGCGAGGAAGAGCACGGCGCCCGCCACCTCGTGCGGCTCGCCCGCCCGCTTCATCGGGATGTCGGCCTCCCTGGCGGCGAACACGTCGGGGGGCATGGCCCCGGTCATCGCCGTGCGGATGAGCCCGGGCTGCACGGCGTTGACCCGGACTCCGCGTGGGGCCAGTTCCTTGGCGGCGGCCTTGGTGAGCCCGATGATGCCCGCCTTGGCCGCGCTGTAGTTCGTCTGCCCGAAATTTCCCGACTTTCCAGACAGGGAGGAGATATTGATGATCGAGCCGGAACCGGCGGCGCGCATGACCTCCGCAGCCGCCCGCACCCCCAGCCACGTCCCTTTCAGATGGACGTCCACGACCGCCTCGAAGTCGGCGAGCGTCATCTTGCGCAGGGTGGCGTCCCTGGTGATCCCGGCGTTGTTGACCAGGATGTCGAGGGTGCCGAAGCGTTCGACCGCGTGGTCCACGGCGGCCGTGACCGCCTCCTCGTCGGTGACGTCGCATCCGATCGAGGACACCGGCTCACCGCCTCCGAGCCGTTCGGCGGCCGTCGCGGCCAGCGCGGCGTCCTGATCGGTCACCACGACCCTGGCCCCGTGCTCGTGCAGGATGCGGGCGATGGCCAGCCCGATGCCCTGCCCGGCCCCGGTGACCAGGGCCGTACGGCCCGGCACCAGCCCGCCGCCGATCACCTGAGGCACCCGGTGGCGGCCGCGTCCCCCTGATCGCGCGCACCCGCCACCCGATCGCCGATCCCGCCGTAGCCCTCCACCCAGGCACCGCCCTTCGCTCGTCGTCCCGGAGATTAGATCATCCAAGCGTCCGCGGCCGCCGGGCGTACCGGCGGGACGGCCCGCGATCCGGCGGCGGGCTCAGGTGATCCGGACGACCGTGATCCCGCGGACGCGGGTGCTCCGCCGATCCGGACGACCGTGATCCCGCGGACGCGGGTGCTCCACCGATCCGTACGACCGTGATCTCCCGGACGCCGGTGCTCCACCGATCCAGGCGATCGTGAGGTCGCGGGAGCGGAGGGTCAGCCGATCCAGACGGTCTTGATGTCGCAGAACTCGCGGATGCCGTTCGCGGCCAGCTCGCGGCCGTACCCGGAACGCCTGACGCCGCCGAACGGGAGCTCCGGATAGGAGGTGACCATGCCGTTGACGAACACCAGACCGGCCTCCAGTTCGTCGGCGAAGCGCTCCTGCTCCTCCGGGTCGGTGGTCCAGGCGTTCGCCCCAAGCCCGAACGCGGTGGCGTTGGCCAGCGCCATCGCCTCGTCGATGTCCTCCACCCGGTACAACTGCGCCACCGGGCCGAACACCTCCTCGCCGAACATCCTCATGCCGGGGGTGACGTCGGTGATCACCGTCGGCTCGAAGAACCACCCGGTCCGCGACGGGGTCACTCCCCCGCAAAGCACCCGGGCGCCCCGGCCGACCGCCTCGGCGACCAGCTTCTCCAGGTCGTCCCGCCCCTGCTGCGTGGCGAGGGGACCGACGTCGGTGCTCTCGTCCATGGGGTCCCCCAGCCGCAGCGACTGCATCCGCGACACGAACCGGCCGGTGAAGTCGTCGTACACCTCGGCGTGGACGATGAACCGCTTCGCGGCGATGCACGACTGGCCGTTGTTCTGCACGCGCGCGGTCACCGCCGTCTCCGCCGCCCTGGCGATATCGGCGGACGGCATGACGACATAGGGGTCGGAGCCGCCGAGCTCCAGCACCGTCTTCTTGACCTCGCCGCCCGCGATCGAGGCGACCGAACGGCCCGCCGCCTCCGAGCCGGTGAGGGTCGCCGCCACCACCCGGTCGTCGCGGAGCACCCGTTCGACCCCGTCCGACCCGATCAGCAGGGTCTGGAAGCAGCCGTCGGGGAACCCGGCACGGGCGAACAGCTCGCCGAGGTAGAGCGCGACCTGCGGCACGTTCGACGCGTGCTTCAGCAACCCGACGTTGCCCGCCATCAGGGCGGGCGCGGCGAACCGGATCACCTGCCAGCAGGGGAAGTTCCACGGCATGACCGCGAGCACCGGCCCGAGCGGCCGGTACCGCACGTACGCCCGCCGGGCGCCCACGGCGGCCGGGTCGGACGGCTCGTCGGCCAGGAACTCCTCGGCGCGCTCGGCGTAGAACCGCATGCCACCGACGCACTTGGCCACCTCGGCCCGCGCGGAGGCCACCGTCTTACCCATCTCGATGGTCATCAGCCGGGCGACGTGGTCCTGCTCCGCCTCCATCAGCCCGGCGGCGCTCAGCATCCACTCTGCCCGCTGCTTGAAGTCGCTGGTCCGGTATGTCTCGAACGCCGCGGCGGCGAGCACGAGCCGCTCCTCCACCTGGTGCTCGTCCAGCGGCTCGAACGTCTTCAGGGTCTCACCCGTCGCCGGGTTGATCGTCGCGATCGCCATCAGTACCCCCCGGAACCTGGCTCTCGCTCCCCAGTATCCGCCCCACCTGCCGTGGGACGGGCGGGGGGAGGCCCGCGTCTAGTGGCGGACCTCGTACTCCGGCGAGCGCCGCCGTCCGGGCTGGGCCGGCTCGGTGCTGGGCTCGATCTTGCGGATGTAGCCGGCGGCCTCCAGCAGATCGAGCGCCGGCACCATGGCCGCGACGGTCTTGAAGCGGCGCGCGAGGCGGCGGAACACGTCACGCCGCCGGAAACGCTGCGCGCCCGTCCGCCGGATGCACTCCAGGACGGCGCGGGCGTCGTCGGGCAAGGCGTCGTCGGAACGCGTGGGGGGCGTGACCGCGAGGATCTGCATCCGCGACGCGCTCTCGTTCCTGATACGGGAGATTTCCAGGATCAGGTCATCGAGATCCACCAGCATGCGCGTGGCGGCGCGAAAGCGCTCGAAGTCATCCTGGATCTGCAGCAGCCGCTCGGCTTCCTGACGCATGGCTGAATAATGTCATTTTTGGCATCTTTGTCAACACAAGCTTTGGCTCAGGTTTCCCCGCCACCGGGGCGCCCACTGACGGCCCGCCGCCGTTCAGACCTCCTGGTACGGGCTCCCGGTGACGCCGTCGTCCTTGAGCGCGTAGGCCAGAGCGCTCTCGACGTCGAGTTCACGGCCCCGCGCGTACGCCGTGTCGAACGCCCGGTCCCCGAGCACCGCCCTGGCCCGCCACTCGGCCTCCTCGCGCGGCCCGTCCGGCTCCGAGGGGCCGAGCCACAGGCCGAAGGCGCGCTCGACGAGGTCGCCGACGCCGAGCAGCCGGGCCGACCGTTCCATGTCGCCGAGGCCCACCGCCGAGCGGGCCATGCTCGCCAGCGCCATGACCATCCCGAGGCTGTCGTGCAGCAGGTACTTGGCGCGCAGCGACGTGCGGGCGAACCTGTCGGCCGTCGGGAAGTCCCTGCGGTCGAGCTCGATGAGGCTGCGGACCCAGTCTCCGGAGGAGTGCAACCAGATGTCGCCACGCGAGCCGCACAGCGTCCTCTGCCGCCGCAGGCACGACAACGCCTGCTCGGGCCTGCCGAGGCGGGTCAGCGCGTACGCCTGGCCCGTCAGCGCGTACGCGAGGCCGGCGCCCCGGTCGCCGCCGTCCTCGTGCGTCTCGCGCGCACGCTCGTACATGGCCAGCGCCTCGGAGACGTACCCCCAGTGGAGGCCGGTGTTCGCGCAGCAGACCGTGCCCCACCCGGCCGCCGCGAGATCGCTCTGGGAGAAGGACTGCGCCAGGCACTCGGTGGCGAGGTCGTTGGCCTCGTCGAGGTCTCCCTGGAAATCGGCCAGCCACGCGCAGGCCCACAGCGCCCGCGACAGGCTCGTACCCGGGGCCTGGCTCAGCGAGAGCGCCCGCTGGAGGTAGTGGCGGCCCTCGGAGATGAAGCCGCACGCCATCCAGAAGTAGGCGAGCCTGCCGGCCAGGTCGAGGCCCACGGCGTGCTCCGCGGGGTCGGTGAGGCAGAAGTCGAGCGCGGAGCGGAGGTTAGGCAGCTCGCTGTTCATGCGGACGTACCATGCGACCTGGTCGGGGCCGAACCAGTCCTCGTCGAACCGCCGGGCCAGGCCCAGGTAGTGGTCACGGTGACGTCGTCGCGCCTGGGCGTGCTCCCCGAGCTCGCGCAGCCACTCGGCGCCGTACTCCCTGAGCGTGTCCAGCATCCGGAACCGGATCGCCCTTCCGGTGTCGACGCGCCGCAGGATCGACTTCTCCACCAGCGCGACGAGAACTTCTTCCACCTGCTCGCGGTGTAGTCCTGTTTCCGAGCCGGTGCCGGGGTCGGCGCAGATGGCCTGCGCCGCTTCCAGGTCGAAGTCCGCCGCGAAGACCGACAGGCGGGCCCAGAGCAGGCGCTCCAGCGGCTCGCACAGCTCGTGACTCCACCCGATCGCCGTGCGCAGGGTCTGATGGCGCGGCGGCCCCATACGGCTCTCGCTCGACAGCAGGTCGAAACGGTCGTCGATGCGGCCCATGATCTGCTCGACGGACAGCGTGCGCAGCCGTACGGCCGCCAGCTCGATCGCCAGCGGGATGCCGTCGAGCCGCTGGCACAGCAGCGCCACCTCCGGCGTCGCGACGAAACCGGGCACATGCGAGGCCGCCCGATCGGCGAACAACGCGACCGCGCCACCCGGCACCGCGGCCACACTCACCGAGGGCGCGACCAGGCCATCCGGCGTCGAACCCCCGCTCACTGGGCGCGTGACCAGGTCATCCGGCGTCGAACCCCCGCTCACTGGGCGCGTGACCAGGTCATCCGGCGTCGAACGCCCGCTCGCTGGGCCTACGAGCTCCGCCTCGGGCACCGCCGCGCGGTACCGGCCTTCGATGGGCAGCGGCTCGACCTGGAAGCCCGCCTCGGCGGGCAGCCCCAGGAGGCACCGGCTGGTCACCAGGATCCGCAGGCCGGGCGCGGCCCGCAGCAGCGTGTCCACCATCTCGGCGCAGCCGTGCACGAGGTGCTCGCACGTGTCCAGCACGATCAGCGAGCGCCGCCCGGCGAGGAACTCCACGAGGACCGCCATCTGCGGTCGACCGGCCTGGTGGGCGACCCGCAGCACCGAACTGACGGCATGCCCGAGCAGCGCCGGATCGCGCAGCGACGACAGCTCCACGAACCAGACCCCGTCAGGGAACCGCGACCGCAGATCGCGCGCGACATGCACCGCAAGGCGCGTCTTGCCGACCCCGCCTACCCCCGTGAGTGTGGCCAGACGCGACTCCCCCAGCATCCGCACGACCTCAGCGGCCTCGCGCTGTCGCCCTACAAAGCTCGTCAACTCGGCGGGCAGGTTGCCCACGTGTGCCCCAGCAGGCACATCCCTCGCCGCCCCACGTCACCTCGGCTCCAGATGCTCCGCAATGGTAAGTCAGCCCCGCCGTTCTGGATAGATCGCGACATGCCACGCCCATCCGACATCCGCCGTCCGCCCGAGGCAGGGCGTCCGGGTGTGAGCTTCGCTCACTCGCCGGAGCAGCGTCTGGGACAGGCGGCTCGGGGGTGACCTTTCCGAGGTCTGTACGAGCCTTTGGCGACGCGTCACAATCACCCAATGAAGCGTTCGCGAAGGCCGGTGCTCGCCCGGTCCGCGGTGGTTCTCGCAGGGCTGGTCCTCGTGGGTCTGGGAGTTTATTTCCCTTTGATCGGCCTGGACGACGCCGACAAACTCGCCAGCGTGCTGAGCGCGTTCGTAGGAGTGATCGGCCTGGCACTTTCTGCCTACGGAGTCGTGCTCACATATCGAGCGCAGACGGCCGCGCCCCTACCCGAAGCCGTGCCACACACGCCGAAGGCGACCACCGTACGAAACACCGTCAGCGGCTCCGTACATGGCCCCCTTTTCCAGGGTGGAGATTTCAGCGGGCCTATTACCGTTGATTCTTCGACCGTGACCGCGCCACCCCCTCCGCCTCCCGGGGCCGGCGACCATCCGGAGACGTGACGAGGTACGTTCACAAGAAGGCCACGCCGCCCAAAGCCTGTAGCCGTATATTCAGGTCCTCGGCTTCTGGGAGATCAAGCTGTTTCAGCAGGGTATGGGCCTGACGCCAGGAGATCCTCGCCGCCTCTGGACCGTCAAGATAGAAGAACGTGTCGGCCATACGCTTGTGGGCCTGAGCCTCAAGATAAAGATCACCGATCGAGCGGGCGATCGTAATGGCTTGACGGCAGATGTCCAGAGCCGATGTGTATCGACCGGCGGAGCCGTGAACATCGGCGATCCCCACGAGGGCGCGCACGTTCTGGTAGGAGTCCTTGATCTCCTCAGCGAGTTTCCTGGCCTTCTGGAAGTGGATGAGGGATTCGTCGACGCCGCCCATGAGCAGATAGGTGGTGCCGATGCTGTTGAAGATGTCAGCCTGGTTTCTGCGATCACCGGTTTCCTGGAACGTGGCCATAGCCGTGCGATAGCACTCAAGCGCGGCAGCGAACTGCCCTTTGTACTGGTGGACGTTTCCCAGGTTGTTGTGGAGTATCGCGTGGTTCTGCCGCCCGGTGATCTGGTCGAAGATCTCCAGGGACTGCTGGTAGAGCTGGATCGCGTCTCTGTGGTACCCGCGGTGCTTGTGGACGTCACCCATGTTGTTGAGCGCCTTGGCCTCGCCCCGCCGGTGTCCGATGCTTCGATAGGCCGCGAGCGCGCGGGCGAGAAGATCGAGTGAATCTTGGTAGCGCCCCAGGTGCCAATGGACGATGCCACTGTGACCCAGGACGTCCGCCTCACCTTTCACGTCGTCGACCGACCGGTAGATCGCCTGAGCCTCCTCGTAGTGCGCGAGAGCCTCCCGGTAGCAGGCGGACGCCCAGCAGACCACGCCTATCTGGTCCAGGCACCTGGCCTCGGCGTGCTTGTCGGCGATGGACCTGTACAGCGACAACGCGTTCTCCGTGTGGATCAGGGCGTCATTGTGCCGTCCCGTTCTGAAGCTCACGAATCCCAGGTCCAGAGAGGCTTGGGCGGCTCCTCGCGAGTCACCGATCTCACGGCACGCGCGAAGGGCCACGCCATGCCCCGCCGCTGCGTCCTCCCAGTGTCCCTCCGTGTCGAGGAACTCTGCCATCACACGCATGAAGCCGGCACAGTGAGCCTTCCACTCGTGATCAGCCGCGTACTGCGCGAGCTGCAGAACGGTGCCCCACTCCTCGCCCAGCCACTGCCTGCCGTCCGCCGCGGCGGACGCCGCCTCCTGACCCGCTGCGGCCCCGGAACATCCCTGAGCCAGGCGGACCGCTTGAGCCGCCGCCTCCGCTGTCCGCAGATAATGGTCGAGAAGCCGTGTGATCGCGCGACGGTTCTCCCGCTCAGGATCCTCACGCCGTGCGCGGTCGTGCGCATAGACACGGATGAGATCGTGGAACTGGTAACGACCAGGCGCCGTCCGTTGGAGCAGATGGTGCCGGAGAAGCACATCGATCATGGTCTGAGCCCGGGTCGGCGTGGTGTCGCACAGCTCGGCGGCGACCGCTGCCGTGACATCGCGGCATGGGCACAGGCCGAGTCGCCGGAAGGCGAGTTGCTCCTCCTTGGTGAGGTCTCGATACGAGAGCTCGAACGCAGAGTCGATCTCACGATGGACGCCACCTGCGGTCTTCTGGGCGCGATGGACCCCGCCAAGCATGCCCGTCAATCCATCGCGCTGGGAGATCCGCGTACGGCCGGCCCTCAGGGTGATCGCGAGCGGCAGACCGCCGCACAGCCGGACCACCTCGTCGATCACACCAGGGTCCGGATCGTCGTCCGCGAGCCGGGTGGCGAGTTCGGCGGCTTCACCGGGTGGAAGCACGCCGAGTGAGACGCATCGCACACCGGGCGTGCCATCGAAGCGAGCGCGCGTCGTGATGATCACGAGACCGGCCGACGATCCACCGAGGAGAGGCTTCACCTGGTCGGGTCCCAGCGCGTCGTCGAGGATGACGATCGCGCGCCGATAGGCCAGCTCGGCCCGCCACATGGCCGAACGCTTCCCCAGCTCCTGGGGGATGCGAGCAGGCGGGATACCGAGCATTCGAAGAAGCATGGACAGTGCAGCCGCGGCGTCCAGGTGAGGACGGACGGGATCGTGCGCCCTCAGATCCAGATGGAGACAGGCGTCTGGATAGCGTGCCGCGAGCCGGTGCGCGACGTGTACCGCCAAGGCGGATTTGCCCACACCCGGCATTCCCTGGATGGCCACGACGAGATTGCCGTCCCGCTCACGGCGCAGCGCGCTGATTGACTCGATCTCCCGCTCGCGGCCGGTGAAGTGGGGAATGTCGCACGGGACCGTATTGGGTTGTGGAACGGTCCCGCCACGGCGATAGACAGGGGTGACCGCGAGCTCGGAGTCCCCTTGGAGGACACGCTGGTGCAGCTCGCGCAGGGCCTGGCCGGGCTCGGTGGCCGACAGCTCCCTGAGGTGCGTGTAAACCCGCCGGTAGAGGTTGAGCGCGTCGGTCCGCCTGTCGCTCCGATACAGGGCGGTCATGAGCTGGGCGGCAAGGGCTTCGTCGGCGGGATGAAGCGCGACGAGCCGATACAGCTCCTCCAGGACCTGTGGGTGGCGTCCCAGCCGTAGCTCCAAGTCGATGCGCTCCCGCTGCGCGTTCATCCTCTCCTCCGCGAGGACCTCGCCCATTCGGCGCGCCCAGTCCCCCGGCAGACCGGACAGAGCCTCTCCCGGCCACAGCTCCTCGGCGTCCTGGAGCAGCCGGACCGCGTGTTCGGGGTCACCGCTCTCCGCCACCGCCGTCGCCTGCCGTCGCAGGAGCCGGAACCGTTCAAGATCGATCGTGTTGGGGTCCACCGTGAGCGTGTAGGTACAGCCCCGGGCCACGATCCGGGCGCGGTCCCCTACGGCGTCCCGCAACCGCCGCCGGACGCGCGACATGTAGCTCGCGAGATCCTTTCGCGCCTTGGGCGGGGGTCGCTCGCCCCAGAGGTGATCGATGATGACGTCGACCGCGACGGGCCGGTTCGGCGAGAGCAACAGGACCGAGAGGGCAAGCTGCTCCTTGGGAGGGACGGGCAGGGGTTCCATCCCCTGCGCGCTCAGGGCGAGTCCGACCCCGCTGCCCAGCATTCTGATATCCAACTTCGCCCCCTCCGGCACAAACCCCCACACTCCGGATTTAGCTATAGCGAGACAATCTCATATTTCACCCTCCGCTTCCATGGCTGACTTCTATTACCGAACCGATACATACGGTGATAGGTCCATATATTAGGCGAATTTCACTTTATGTCCGGAAAATCCAGGGTTATGTCGGGACCCAAAAAGACCACTACGTCCGGAGCTGGGCATATATGCTGCATCGAGCAGCTTCCACTGCCCTATGACCGCATCTACGGATGGGTCTTGCACATATATCTAGGGAGCACAGCTGATATGTCCGACCCGTTGACGGCCATGATTGCCGCTGCGGCAATGTTCGCGGGACCGACCCGTCTCGCCGACGCCAGCACAGTTCGCACGCCCACGGCGATTTCCGCAGTGGTCCAGGAAGAGACTTACAGCAAGGACATCTTCATGATTTTCCTTCGGAAGGAGGGCAAGGCGACGGTTTGGACGTACATAGCCAACGAGGCGTAGTCATATAGCAACACTGCGTTATATGCGCATCTGGGTCGTAGCCGTAGATCTCATACGGTTACGACCCTTCGTCACTCCACAAGCCGACCATCCAGTGATCCGCAATGTAACCATCCAACATCCCCATGCAGGCTCATGACCTGCGGTTCCCTCCGAACCGCTCTGGAGCATCACGGGAGGCAGGCATGACATGCGGAGAGCGTCCACTCAGAGGACCGTTTTCCCTGGGTGCGACCAAGGCGGACACCCATTGCGTCGAGCGGACGGTGGCGATCGTCGTACACCACCTGGCTGCCGCCACGCGCCTGATGGACGTGGTCCCGCTCATCGAGGAGGACAGGCGCGTCCAGGTGGTGTACACCGTGCCACCCTCCTCGCGCTTCGCGAGCGGCGCGCAGGACTTCCTGCAATCTAGAGGCGCGCTGGTGATGCCCTGGTCACAGGCGACGGAGACGAGATTCGACCTGGCAGTGGCCGCAGGGCAAGGAATGCTGGAACGGCTTCACGCGCCCCTCATGACGCTCTCCCATGGTGCCGGGCCGAACTCGTACGTGAGCCGCAGAGAAGGACACGGACCGCCCGCGTCCCGCGCGGTGACCGGGCTCGGTTTTCAGGCGCTGACCTTGCATGGGCGCGTCGTCCCTTCCGCGATCATGCTTGGCCACGTGGACCACCGCCGGCTGCTGGCGAGCCAGTGTCCGGACGCGCTCCCCGCGACAGTCATCGCCGGAGACCCGTGCTTCGACCGGCTCGTGGCAAGCCGCGCGCAGCGCACGGCGTACCGGAACGCCCTGGGCGCGGGACCTGCGCAGAAGGTCGTCGTCGTGTCGTCCCACTACGGGGCGGGATCCCTGCTGTCGCGGCATCCCGACCTGCCGCTCCGGCTCTCGGCCGAGCTCCCTTCCGAGGAGTTCCGGATAGCCCTGATCCTTCACCCCAACATTTGGGTCGCTCACGGAGCGCAACAGGTGAGGTCCTGGTTCGCCACCTGTACGCGGTCGGGTGTCGCTCTGCTCCCCCCCGAGGAGGGCTGGCGGGCGGCGTTGGTGGCGGCCGATCTGATGCTGGCCGATCGGGGCTCCCCCGCCTGTTATGGCGCCGCGCTCGGCCTCCCGCTCGTGCTGGTTCCTCACGGGGTCGAAGACGTTCTCCCGGGCTCGCAGTTCGCCCGACTGAGACAGGTCGCGCCTCAGTTGCGTACCGGGGCCCCGCTCGGCCCCCAGTTCGACTCGGCACAGCGAGCATGGTCGCCCGCCGACACCGCCGTCATGCGCGAGATGCTCACCTCCGCACCGGGCGACGCCGCTCGTGTGATCCGCGGAACGATGTATCGCCTGCTTCGGCTTGCCGAGCCTGCCGCCGATCCGCCCACCAGGGCCGTACCCATGCCGCGGCCACTAGGGCCGCTGGTCCGGTGAACATCGTCCGCGTTTCGATCACCCGCGTGAACCGGCGCGGCCGCGTCCAAGCCATCAGCGTGGACGAGCACGTGAGCGCGATGTCCTTCGAACGCCAGTGGTCACCGGTCGCGGATGTGATCATCCACCTGGGCGCCTGGCCGTATGAGCTGGATGAGATGGTGCACCGGGAAACGCTGGCCCGCTACCCGGGCTGCCTCATCGTCGCATGGGGCCACGCCGACGGCACGTGCGGGATCGCCACTCGTGACGGGCAGCTGGCGCACTTCGTCCGGCCGGAACCATGGATGGCCGCCTCCGCCGCTCATGCCTGGACGGTGGGCGGCGGACGGCTCGGGGATCTCGACGCCGCGTCGATCACGGTACGGGAGGCGTGTTCGAGGCGAGTGAGTCCAGGTGCCGTCGAGCCCGTTCTGCTTGAGGTGCGCCAAGTTCGGTGAAGATCGCCAGGGCTCGGACAACGTGGTCCCGGGCACCCACCCGATCGCCCGTGCCTGCCAGCGCCTCCGCCAGAGACAGCCGTATGTTCGCCTGCTCGAAGAGGGCGCCTATCGTCTCCGTGATCTCAAGTGCCCTCGTCAGGGAGTCCACCGCGTCCTCCGGCCGTTCGGCCAGCAGATGCGTCTGGCCAAGCCCCGTCAGGACACGCGCCTCGTTGTAGGAGTCCGACAGCCCCCTGAACAGCTCGTACGCCTCGTTCAATTGCGCAACTGCCGCGGCGTAGCGGCCCATGTCGCGGTACGCCTCGCCGATTCTGCGCGTCATGAGGGCGACGCCGCGTCGTCGCCCGAGGTTCTCGTGGATCGTACGTGCGCCTTCGAACTGCTCGATCGATCGCTGAGGCTCCCTCATACCGAGGTAGGCGACTCCGAGGCTGCTCAGTGCCGCCGCCTCACCGAGCGCGTGACCCACGGAGCGCTCCAGGTCGACGGCTCGCAGGCACATCTCCGCCGCCCGCTCGAACTTCTGGAGGTTCAGGTGGGCGGTCGCCAGTGCCAGCAGCATGCGGGGTTCGGCACGCGGATCCCTGGAAGCCCGGGCCGAGGCCAAGCCCATCTCGTAGGTCTCCACCCAGGCCACGTAGTGCTTACGGTTGACGAAGAGGCCCCACAATGCCTCGCACATCTCCCAGGTGATCTCATGCATCTCTTGCTCGTGTGCCGCCGCGAGCACGGCGCGGATGTTCGGCAGCTCGGCCTCCAACCAGTCCAAAGCCGTCGCGGGGCCCTCGAAGACCACCTCGGCGTCGCCGGCAAGCTCGTAGGAGGGACCGAGGTGCCAGCGGCCGGGGATCACGACCCGGTCGGCCGTGACGGCCGCGTTGAGGTACCACCTGGCGATCCGGGTGAAGGCCGCCCGGCGTTCTTCCGCGGACTCTGTGGCCAGCGCTTTGGCGTGGGCATGGAGGCGAAGGAGATCATGGAACCGGAAGCGGTCCTCATCCTCCACCTCGACAAGATTCGCCCCCGCCAGCTCGTCCAGGATCCGGAAGGCCTCGCCCTGCCCGATGTCACCGGCCGCGGCGGCGACAGCGGATCCGAAGGTGGTGCCAGGATGCAGTCCAAGCACGCGATAGAGCCTGGCCACCTCATCGTCCAACGAGCCGTAGGAGACGTCGAACGCGGCCTGAAGTGACATGTCCTCGTCGGTGCTGAGCATGGACAACCTGCGTGTGGCGTCGCCGAGTTCACGGACGAGACGCTCGATGGGCCACCTCGGACGTAAGGCCAGGCGTGCGGCCGACGCGCAGACCGCGATCGGCAGCCGGCCGCACAGGGTGACCAGACGCAGTGCCGCCACCGGCTCCGCACCGATTCGATCGGCGCCCACCATACGGTCGAGCAGGCTGACGGCTGCCGCCGGGCTGAGCGGATCCAGGTCGACGAAACGAGCCCCCTCAACGACGAGCCCGGACAGCCGGTGACGAGTGGTCACCAGCACCAGGCTGTGCCCGGATGCCGGAAGGACCGCGCGGACCTGGGCGGCCGAGACCGGGTCGTCCAGCATGAGAATCAGCCGTCGTCCAGCGGTGGCGGAGCGGAACATCGTCACCTGCTCGTCCGGAGAGGACGGGACGTACTCCGGGGCGATGCCGAGCGAACGGAGAAACCGCTCCAGGATTTCACCAGGCGACACCGGAACTCCAGGCTCCGAGCCTCGCAGGTCGGCGTACAACTGACCGTCGCCGTAAAGGTGCCGGACCCGATGCAACCACTTCAACGCGAGAGAGCTCTTTCCGACTCCGCCGAGCCCGGTGACGACCACCAAAGTCGGGGAGTCGGGAGCCTGTCGTTGCCCTTCCCGCAGAAGCCTGTCCAATTGCGCGAGCTCGTCTTCTCTGTCGATGAACAATGCGGGCGCGGGAGCGAGCTGGGCGGGAGGCGGAGTACGCGGATGGGCTCCCACGTTGATCTGGACGTCACCGTGAATGGACCGCGCCTGTACGGCGGGACCCGAAACGGTTCCGCTGATCTCATTCGACGCCGGTGTCGTGGAGTGCTCGGAGTCCTCACGCCGCTCCCCACCCGCACTCACCGGCTCAACTCCTGAAATAGATTCGGGTTCGGAATCTACTGAAAGGTAACCCGAGTCTCATTCACCGACAAGTCGCTGGTGAGGGCCATAGACGGGAAACGCCACCGGTTATGCCCGGCCCGGCGACGTCAGAAACCGCTTTATATTCCCCCACTGTCGACCGGCGCGGGGGCGAGGACGGCCGTCCGGGAGTCACACGACCATCTCTGGCACGGAGGATCAGCGCCGGTCGTTCGATCGCCGCTCGACGCCCTGGAATCCCGGCCACGCGGTCTTCCGGAGGTTCGCGGGCTTCAGCCGGGCCGCCCGTGTGCGGAGGAATGCGCGGAGACGGCCTGCGGCGCTCGGTCGTTCGGCGGCGGGGGGCGGCGTGGTCGTGGGGGCCGAGGCCTCGGCGAGGCGGTCGCGCAACCGTGATCGGATCTCCTCCGGGGTGTACGCGCGGCGACGCCGCTCCGCCCGGGCGATCACCACTCCCGTGGCCGCGACACCCGCGAAGCCTGCCAAGCCGAGTATCTTCCACCAGCGCATGTCCCTAGGCTAATGGGATGTCTGGCGTAAGCATCAGCCTCGACGAGGCCCTCGATCTGACGCGCACCGGCGATGTGTGGTTGTTCCGCGGGCGCACGGTGCCCGACCGGGCCATCCAGATGACGACGAACAGCCCGGTCAACCACGTCGGCATGTCGGTCGTCATCGACGACCTGCCGCCGCTGATGTGGCACGCCGAGCTGGGCCGATCCCTGCCCGACATGTGGTCCGGGACCCACCAGCGCGGGGTCCAGTTGCACGACCTGCGCGACGCGGTGGTGGTCTGGGCGACGAGGTACGGGCAGCGGGCGTGGCTGCGCCAGCTCGACCGGCCGGTCACCCGCGAGATGGAGGACGGGCTGCTACGCGCCATCGCGCGTCTCGACGGGACGCCGTTCCCCTCGACGGCCAGGCTCGCGGGTCGCTGGCTGCGCGGCCGGGTGCCCGCCATCAGGCGGGGGCGCGCGGACGCCGCCCTGGAGACCGCCTACTGCGCTGAGGTGGTCGCCGCGACGTACCAGGACATGGGCCTGCTCCCCGCCGGGCGCAACCCCAACTGGTACGACCCCGGCCGCTTCTGGAGCGGCGACGACCTGGAGCTCTCGTCGGGCGCGCGGCTGGGCGGGGAGATCCCGGTACGGATCCCCCCGGACGCCCGCGCCACACCCCGTACGCGGGCGACCGGCGGCTGAACGGCCGTCATCCCAGGTGGCGGAGCGCGCAGTGCGGGCGGGGCCAGGCACTGGAGCGGCGGCGGAAGGCGCGGAAGGGCCCGGAGCGGGCTGTCCCCCCGGCGGTCAGGTGGCCGGAGGCGGCGGATCGGGCGGCCCTGAGGGAGCGGCCCGGGCACAGCGGACGCCGCCCCTCCCTGGTGATGCGCGCGAACGGCTGCCGCCAAAGCCCCAAATCGCCATTTATGCCACCAAAAAAGACATATAGCATATTTCTCCACATCTAGGAGACTTACCGGCATCGCGCCCATTTTGGGGTAGCTGAAAACATCACTACCCGTAATCAGTAAATCACCCGGCGGAGTATCCGCTCGACAGCGACACCGACCGCCTTGCGGCCCCATCTCATACCGATTGGTTATTTTCAGGAAATTTCAGTAAGGCATTGCATAGATCGTGTCTTGTGAGTAACTTCCGGGCAACACCCATGAAATACGACCCGTGGAGCCTCCAGTGGTCTGGCCTTTCCTCCCACGGCCCGCGAGAAGGTCTCCCGCACGCGTGCCCGGTCCCTTGGTGGCCGCGGTCCTCGCAGCGGTTCTGACCGCGTCGCCGCTCGCCGCCGTCTCTCCCGCCAACGCCGCCGCCCCCGAGGCGGTCACCACCCTTCCAGCCACGAGCCTCGCCGCGCCCGGCTCCCCCACCGCCAAGGCCCCCCCGGACGACGCGAAACCGCTGGTCTCCGCGCTGAGCGGCAAGGCGGACCCCTCCGACAAGGACCTGGCGCGTGACGCCCTGCGCGCCGACCTGTCGCGCGAGCGGTTCTACTTCGCGATGACCGACCGGTTCGCCAACGGCGACCCCCGCAACGACAGGGGCGGCCTCACCGGCGACCGGCTCAGCACCGGCTTCGACCCCACGGACAAGGGCTTCTACCAGGGCGGCGACCTGGCCGGGCTGCTCGGCAAGCTCGACTACGTCAAGAACCTCGGCAGCACGGCGATCTGGCTGACCCCCTCGTTCAAGAACCGGCCGGTCCAGGGCACCGGGCCCGACGTCTCGGCCGGCTACCACGGCTACTGGATCACCGACTTCACCTCGATCGACCCGCACCTCGGCACCAACGCGCAGATGAAGCAGCTGGTCCGTGAGGCGCACAAGCGCGGGATGAAGGTCTTCTTCGACATCATCACCAACCACACCGCGGACATCGTCGACTACAAGGAGCAGACCAACTCCTACCGGTCCAAGGCCGCGTACCCGTACGTCGACGTGAACGGCAGGCCGTTCGACGACCGCGACTACGCGAGCAAGGACACCTTCCCCAAGGTCGACGCGGACTCCTTCCCGTACACGCCGGTCGCGCCGAAGGGCGTGAAGACCCCGTCCTGGCTGAACGACCCGTTGATGTACCACAACAGGGGCGACTCCACCTTCAGCGGCGGCGAGACCGACGAGTACGGCGACTTCTACGGCCTCGACGACCTGTGGACCGAGCGTCCCGAGGTCGTCAAGGGGATGGCCGACATCTACAAGACGTGGGTCCGCGACACCGGCATCGACGGCTTCAGGATCGACACGGCCCAGCACGTCAACATGGAGTTCTGGGAGCGCTTCTCCCCCTCGCTGCACGGCTACGCGGCCCAGCTCGGCAACAAGCGCTTCTTCATGTTCGGCGAGGTGTACTCCGGCGACCCGGCCGTGACCAGCCGTTTCTCCACGCGCGGCGGGCTTGACGCCACGCTGGACTTCCCCTTCCAGGAGGCGGCGCGCTCCTTCAGTGGGGGCAAGGCGGGAGCGGCGCGGCTCGCCCAGCTCTACGCGGGCGACGACTACCACACCGACGCCGACAGCAACGCCGCGTCGCTGCCGACCTTCCTCGGCAACCACGACATGGGCCGCATCGGCCGGTTCATCAGCCAGGACAACCCGGCCGCGCCGGACACCGAGCTGCTCAGGAGGGACCTGCTCGCCCACGAGCTGATGTACCTCACCCGAGGGCAGCCGGTGGTCTACTACGGCGACGAGCAGGGCTTCACCGGCAAGGGCGGCGACAAGGACGCGCGCCAGACGATGTTCGCCTCGCAGACGCAGAGCTACCTGACCGACGACCTGATCGGCACGACCGCGACGCACGCGCAGGACAACTACGTCCCCTCCCACCCGCTCTACCAGGGCATCGCGGCGCTCGGGAAGCTGCGCGACGCCCACCCCGCGCTGGCGGACGGCGCCCAGGTCGAGCGCCTCGCCGAGAACGGCCTCTACGCGTTCAGCCGCATCGACGCCAAGGAGCAGGTCGAGTACGTCGTCGCGGTGAACAACGCCGCGACCGCCGCGACCGCCGCCGTCCCCACGTACTCCGCCGGGATGGCCTTCACCAAGGTCTACGGCGAGGCGGCGGCCACCGCCACCTCGGCCTCCGATCGCCGGCTCACCGTGACGGTCCCGCCGCTCTCGGCGGTCGTCTACCGGGCCTCCGCCAAGCTGGCCGCCCCCGCCGCCGCCCCCGCCGTGTCGATCGCGCTCCCGGGCGCGGAGATCAGGGGCACCGCGGCCGACGGGCGGATCCCGGTCACCGCGACCGTTCCGGGCACCGGGTTCGACCAGGTGACGTTCGCCGCCAAGACCGGCGACGGCCCCTGGAAGGTGCTGGGCACCGACGACGCCCCCACGGCCACCGCCGCCGGACGTACGTTCCGGGTCTTCCACGACCTGAGCGGGCTCGCGGCCGGTACGAAGATCACCTACAAGGCGGTCGTGAAGGACTCGGCGGGCCGGTTCGCCTCCGCGAGCGAGACGGCGACCGTCGGCGCGGCGCCCACCCCCGAGGAGCCGGGCGCGGTCACCCGTGACTGGCTGGTCGTGCACTACCAGCGCGCGGACTACGACGGCTGGGGCCTGCACGTGTGGGGCGACGTCGAGCAGCCCACCGAGTGGGGCTCCCCGCTGGCGCTCACCGGGGAGGACGCTTTCGGGCGCTTCGCCTGGATCAAGCTCAAGCCGGGCGCGGCCGGCGTCGGGATCATCACCCACAAGGGCGACGAGAAGGACGGCGGCGACCGTACGGTCAACCCTGCCAAGAACGGCGAGGTGTGGCTGACCGAGGGCAGGCCCGAGACGTTCGCCTCCCGGGCGGCGGCCCAGGGGTACGCGACCGTCCACTACAGCAGGCCCGGCAAGGACTACGACGGATGGGGCCTGCACCTGTGGGGCGACGGGCTCGCCGACGGCGCGGGAACCGAGTGGGCGACCCCGCGCCCGCCCGACGGTACCGACTCCTTCGGCGCGTTCTGGAAGGTGCCGCTCAAGGACCCGGCGGCGCCGCTGAACTACATCATCCACAAGGGCGACACCAAGGACCCCGGCCCCGACCAGTCGTTCACCCCGGCCACCCAGCCGGAGGCGTACGTCAAGTCGGGTGACTCACGGCTCTACAAGAGCCGGGCCGCCGCGGAGAACGTCGCGATCATGCATTACCGGCGCGCGGACGGGAACTACGACGGCTGGGGGCTGCACGTGTGGGGCGGGGCGGCCGACCCGACCGAGTGGGCCACGCCCGTCCAGCCGGCCGGAACAGACGGCTTCGGGGCGTACTACCGGGTGCCGCTGGCCGAGGGGGCGACGAGCCTGAGCTACATCATCCACAAGGGCGACGAGAAGGACCTTCCCGCCAACCAGTCGCTCGAAGTCGCCACCGACGGCAACGAGGTATGGCGGCTGGCCGCCACCGAGGGCTACCTGCTGCCGCAGCCTCCGGCGCGCGGGGCGGACGCCGACCTGTCCAAGGCGAAGGCCAACTGGATCGACCGGGACACCGTCGCGTGGAACGTCACGCCCTCCGCCGCATCGCACTACTCGCTGGCCTTCTCCGAGAAGGGCGACATCGCGTACGCCAAGGGAGACCTGACCGGCGACATCCGCCTCATCCGCCTGGTCGCCGGCGGGGGGCTCACCGACGCCCAGAAGGCGAAGTGGCCGCACCTGGCCTCCTACGCCGCGCTCAAGGTCGACCCGCGCGACACCGACCTGGTACGTAAGGCGCTGCGCGGTCAGGTCGTCGCCGTCGAGCGTGACGCCGCGGGCGTGCTCGTCACGGCGACCGGCGTACAGCTCGCGGGCGTGCTCGACGACCTCTACGCCAAGGCATCCGGCGCCGAGCTCGGGCCCGTGTGGCCGTCGTCGGGGTCGGCGTCGCCCACGCTGTCGGTGTGGGCGCCGACCGCGCAGAAGGTCGAGCTGGCGCTCTACCGCGACGCGTCGGGCGGCGGCCGTACGGTCGAGCAGATGCGGCGCGACGACGCCACCGGGGTCTGGTCGGTACGCGGCCTGCCCACCTGGAAGGGCCGGTACTACACCTTCCTGGTCACCGTGTACGCCCCGGCGGCCGGCAAGGTCGTGACCAACGAGGTGACCGATCCCTACAGCCAGTCGCTCGCGGCCGACTCGGTGCGCAGCCAGCTCGTGGACCTTTCCGACGGCTCGCTGCGTCCCGACGGGTGGGCCTCGCTGCGCAAGCCGAAGGCGGTGAGCCAGGACAAGGCGTCCGTCTACGAGTTGCACGTGCGCGACTTCTCGGCATCCGACACCACCGTCCCGGCGGCGAAGCGGGGCACGTACGCGGCCTTCACCGGTGACTCCGCCGGGATGAGGGAGCTGCGGTCCCTGGCCGCCGACGGGCTGACGCACGTGCACCTGCTGCCCGCCTTCGACATCGGGAGCGTCCCGGAGAAGAGGGCCGACCGCACCGAGCCGTCGTGCGACCTGCCCTCGATGCCCGCCGACTCCGAGCAGCAGCAGGACTGCGTCGCGAAGACCGCCGCCAAGGACTCGTTCAACTGGGGATACGACCCGGTGCACTACACCGTGCCCGAAGGGTCGTACTCCACCGACCCGGACGGGTCACGCCGCATCGGCGAGTTCCGGTCGATGGTGGCCGGGCTCAACGGGGCCGGGCTGCGGGTCGTCATGGACGTGGTCTACAACCACACCTACGCCGCGGGGCAGGACCCCAAGTCGGTGCTCGACAGGATCGTGCCCGGCTACTACCACCGGTTGCTGGACGACGGCACGGTGGCCTCCTCCACCTGCTGCGCCAACACCGCGCCCGAGAACGCCATGATGGGCAAGCTCGTCGTCGACTCCATCGTGACCTGGGCCAGGCAGTACAAGGTCGACGGGTTCCGCTTCGACCTGATGGGCCACCACCCGAAGGCGAACATCCTCGCGGTGCGGGCCGCGCTCGACCGGCTGACGGTCGCGCGCGACGGCGTCGACGGCAAGTCGATCATCCTGTACGGCGAGGGCTGGAACTTCGGCGAGGTCGCGGACAACGCCCGCTTCGTGCAGGCCACGCAGGCCAACATGGCCGGCACCGGTGTCGGCACGTTCAACGACCGCCTGCGTGACGCGGTGCGCGGTGGCACCCCCTTCGACGCCGACCCCCGGGTGCAGGGCTTCGGCTCCGGCCTCGCGGGCGCGCCGAACGGCTCACAGGCCAACGGCACCGCGGAGCAGCAGGAGGCCCGGCTCCTGCACTACCAGGACCTGATCAAGGTCGGGCTGACCGGCAACCTGCGCGACTTCCGGTTCACGGCCTCGTCGGGCAAGGAGGTCAAGGGCTCGGAGGTCGACTACAACGGTTCCCCCGCCGGGTACACCGGCGCCCCGGGCGAGGCCGTCAACTACGTGGACGCCCACGACAACGAGACGCTGTTCGACGCGCTGGCCTACAAGCTGCCGCAGGCCACGCCGATGTCCGACCGGGTGCGCATGCAGTCGCTCTCGCTGGCCTCGGTGCTGCTGTCGCAGGGCACCGCGTTCCTCAACGCCGGGACCGAGCGGCTGCGGTCGAAGTCCCTGGACCGCAACTCCTTCGACTCCGGCGACTGGTTCAACCGGCTGCTGTGGGACTGCTCGGCGGGCAACGGCTTCGGCGCCGGGCTGCCGCCCAAGGCCGACAACGAGGCCAAGTGGCCGTACGCCAAGCCGCTGCTGGCCGACCCCGCGCTCAAGCCCGACTGCGCGGCGATCGGCGCGGCCCGTGCCCGCTTCGGCGACCTGCTGAAGATCCGCTCCTCCTCCCCCGCGTTCTCGCTCGGCTCCCTGGCCGAGGTGCAGAAGCGGCTGTCCTTCCCGGCGAGCGGCGCGACGGAGACCCCGGGCGTCCTCACCATGCACCTGGACTCCTCCGGCGTCGACCCGCGCTGGAAGTCGATCACCGTCGTCTTCAACGCGTCGGCGCAGACGCGGTCGCAGACCGTGGCCGCGCTGAAGGGAACCCAGGTCACCCTCCATCCGGTCCAGGCGGCTTCCGACGACGCCGTCGTCAAGCAGTCGGCCTTCGACCCCTCGACCGGCACCCTGACCGTCCCGGCCCGTACGGTCGCGGTCTTCGTGCGGTCGTAGGCGCACCACCCCTCCCGCGCCGCGGGACCGATCGGCCACGTGCCGGCGGTCCGCCGGCCGGGAGGGACACACGCCGGACCGGGTGTTGCAGCACCCGGCCCGGCACGGGATCGCATCCATCGAACCTGGAGGCCCCACGTGAGATCCTACAAATCCCGTCCCCTCACCCTGCCCGAGGACGCCGTGAGGCGTCGTTGCGGCCGCCCGCTCACCCTCGCCGCCGTGACCCGCTCCGGCCGCCCGCTCACCCTCACCGCCGTCCTCGCCCTTCTGCTCGCCCTCGTCGTCGTCCCGCTGACGACGGGCTCCGCGCAGGCCGCCCCGTCGGGCACGAACGACGTGATCGCCAACCTCTTCACCTGGAACTGGCCCTCGGTCTCCGCCGAGTGCACCAACGTTCTCGGCCCGGCCGGGTACGGAGGCGTGGAGGTGTCGCCCCCGCAGGACTCGATGAAGCTCTCGGGCACCCACTCGTGGTGGGAGCTCTACCAGCCCGCCGGTTACGACCTGACCAGCCGGATGGGCAGCCGCGCGCAGTTCTCGTCCATGGTCCAGGCCTGCCACGCGGCGGGCGTGAAGGTCTACGCCGACGCGGTGATCAACCACATGACCGGCCAGGGCGCGACGTCGTACGGCGGCAGGAGCTTCTCGAAGTACGTCTACCCGGGGACGTACTCGGCGGCCGACTTCCACTACTACCCGAACGCCTGCGGCAACTCCGACAACACCATCCACGACGGCGACTACACCGGCAGCGCGAACAACGTGCAGAAGTGCGAGCTGGTGGGCCTCGCCGACCTCGACACCGGCGCGAGCTACGTACGGACCAGGATCGCCACCTACCTCAACGACCTGCGGAGCCTCGGCGTCGACGGCTTCCGCGTGGACGCGGTCAAGCACATGAGCCCGGCGGACGTGGGTGCCATCTACAGCCAGGTCACCGGCTCCCCGTACATCTTCCAGGAAGTGATCTACGGCGCCGGTGAGGCCGTGCAGCCGAGCCAGTACACCGGGCTCGGCGACGTGCTGGACTTCCAGTACGGCCGCTACCTCAAGCAGAAGTTCGAGGGCAACATCTCCGAGCTCCAGACCTTCGGCGCGAGCTGGGGCGGGATGCAGCCGAGCGACAAGGCCGTCACCTTCGTCACCAACCACGACACCGAGCGCAACGGCTCGACCCTGACCTACAAGAGCGGCTCCACCTACAACCTGGCGAACATCTTCCAGCTCGCCTGGACCCACGGCACGCCGCAGATCTACGACGGCTTCACCTTCAGCGACAATGACGCCTCGCCGCCCTCGGACGGCAACGGCTACGTGACCGCCGCCAACTGCTCCAGCGGATGGACCTGCCTGCACCGCGACAGCGCCGTCAACGGCATGGTCGGGTTCCACAACACGGTCAAGGGCACCTCGGTGGCCAACTGGACCGCCCCCAGCTCCAGCGTCATCGCCTTCAGCCGTGGCGCCAAGGGATGGGTGGCCATCAACAACGGCTCCGGGTCCTACTCCGGCACCTTCACGACGGGCCTGCCCGCCGGGACGTACGCCAACCTGACAGGCGGCGGCTCGGTGACCGTGAGCTCCAGCGGCACCGCGAGCGTCACCGTCCCCGCGAAGGGCGCGGTCGCCATCCGCGTCGGCGCGACCGGCACCCCGTCCCCCACCCCGACCTCCTCGGCCGTCGCCACCTCGTTCAACGCGAACGTGACGACGTCGTGGGGCCAGAACGTCTTCGTCGTGGGCAACATCCCCGAGCTGGGCAACTGGAACCCCGCCGGCGCCGTGGCCCTGTCGTCGGCGACGTACCCGATCTGGCGGGCCACGGTGAGCCTGCCGGCGAACACGGCCGTCCAGTACAAGTACATCAAGAAGAACACCGACGGCTCCGTCACCTGGGAGAGCGACCCGAACCGGTCCTTCACCACCCCGAGCGGCGGCACGGCGACGCGCGACGACACCTGGCGCTGACCCCTGGTGGGCAGGCCGCGACCCGGCCTGCCCACCCCCTTCACACCCGGAAGCGCGCGACGATCGGGGCATGGTCGGAGTCCACGGCGTCGCGGCGAACCGCCGGATCCTCGCTGACCGACGAGCATGCCGCGGCTGGTCTGGGCGCTCGCGGGGCCGGTGTCCGCGTTCTGGACGGCGGCCAACGGGGCGGCGAAGGCCTCTCGGCGCATGATCTGGACGAAACTTTGCGGGGGTCGTGGCGTCCGGGGTCGGGGCGGTGGGAAGCCTAGCCATGCGATCACCTGGGGGGCGGGCCCCCGCTCATAGGCGCGGGGAGATGAGGGTGTTGCCGTCTGGGGAGGGTAAGAAGGACGAACGGCCGGGTGGGGTGCGGCGGGGGTTCAGCGAGGGACCCGATGGGGGCTATGCCACTCCCGCGCGGGGCCTGGAGGTGCTGCAGAACCCGGTGCTGAACAAGGGCACGGCGTTCACCAGGGAGGAACGGGCGGACCTCGGGCTGGACGGACTGATCCCCCCGGCGGTCAAGACCCTCGATGAGCAGGCGCGACGCGTGTACGCGCAGTACCTGGCACAGCCGACCGACCTGCGCAAGAACATCTACCTGAACGCGCTGCAGGACCGTAACCAGGTGCTGTTCTACCGGCTCCTGGCCGACCACCTGCGGGAGATGCTGCCGGTCGTGTACGACCCGACGATCGCCGAGGCGATCAGGAGCTACAGCCACGAGTACCGCAGGCCGCGCGGCGTCTACCTGTCCGTCGACGACCCGGGGGGCATCGAGCGGGCCTTCGGAAACCTCGGCATGGGTCCCGGCGACGTCGACCTGATCGTCGCCTCCGACGCCGAGCAGATCCTCGGCATCGGCGACTGGGGGGTGGGCGGCGGCGCGGGCATCGCGGCGGGCAAGCTGACCGTCTACACCGCGGCCGCCGGAATCGACCCGGCCCGGGTCGTCCCGGTGGCGCTGGACGTCGGCACGGACAACGAGGCGCTGCTCGGCGACCCCTTCTACGTCGGGAACCGGCACGCGCGGGTGCGAGGGCAACGCTACGACGACTTCATCGACGCCTACGTCACGGCGGCCACCCGCCTGTTCCCCGGCGCGCTGCTGCACTGGGAGGACTTCGGCCCTTCCAACGCCCGGCGCATCCTGCAGCGGTACACCGGCCGGATCCCCACCTTCAACGACGACATGCAGGGCACCGGCGCGATCGTGCTCGCGGCCACGCTGGCCGCCGCCCGCGTCTCCGGCACTCCCCTGCGCGACCAGCGGATCGTCGTCTTCGGCGCAGGTACGGCGGGCATCGGGATCGCCGACCAGCTGCGCGACGCGATGGTCCGCGACGGCCTCGACCACGAGACGGCCACGCGCCGGATCTGGGCGGTCGACAAGCAGGGCCTGCTGACCGGCGACATGCGGGACCTGCGCGACTTCCAGGTGCCGTACGCCCGCCCGGCGTCCGAGGTCGCCGACTGGAAGCGGGGCGAGGACGGCATCGGGCTCGGCGAGGTGGTCGGACGCGTCGGGCCGACCATGCTGGTCGGCGCCTCGACCGCGCACGGGGCCTTCACCGAGGAGATCGTGCGCGCCATGGCCGCCGCCGTCGACCGGCCGGTCATCTTCCCGCTCTCGAACCCGACCGAGCGGATCGAGGCGATGCCGGCCGACCTGATCCGGTGGACGGACGGCCGTGCCCTGGTCGCCACGGGCATCCCGGTCGGCCCCGTCACCCACAACGGCGTCACCTACGTCATCGGCCAGGCCAACAACGCGCTGCTGTACCCGGGGCTGGGCCTGGGCGCGATCGTGTCGCGGGCGCGGCGCATCGGGGACGGCATGCTCCAGGCCGCCGCCGACGCGGTGGGCGGCATGGTGGACGTCTCCATCCCGGGCGCCTCGCTGCTGCCGCAGGTGGACGACCTCAGGGAGGTGTCCGCCACGGTCGCGGTCGCCGTGGCCGAGCGGGCGGCCAAGGAGGGCCTGGCCCGCGCCGAGTCGCGCGACCCCGCGCGGCAGGTCAGGGACGCGATGTGGCAGCCGGTGTACCGGCCGGTCCTGGGGGTCTGACGGTGGCCCCGGAGCACGACGCCGTTCCACCGATCCTGGACGTCCCGATCGGGCTGGACGCCTCGGGGACGCGTGTCGAGAGCGACTCCCTCGGCGAGGTCGAGGTGCCGGCCTGCCACTACTGGGGCGCGCAGACCCAGCGGTCGCTGATCCACTTCGCCATCGGCGACGACCGGATGCCGAAGGCCGTCTACCACGCCTACGGGTACGTCAAGAAGGCCGCCGCGATCGTCAACGGCAGGGGCGGGCGCCTGCCGCGATGGAAGGCCGAGCTGATCAGCCGGGTCGCGGAGGAGGTCATCGGCGGCAAGCTGGACGGCGAGTTCCCCCTGTACGTCTGGCAGACCGGCTCGGGCACGCATACCAACATGAACGTCAACGAGGTGATCTCCAACCGGGCGATCCAGCTCGTGGGCGGGCGGCTCGGAAGCAAGGAGCCGATCCATCCGAACGACCACGTGAACATGAGCCAGTCGTCCAACGACACGTTCGTCACGGCCATGCACATCGCCACCGTACGGGCCGTCCACGACCGGCTGTCGCCCGCCCTGGCCCGGCTGCGCGAGGCCGCCACCGCGAAGAGCCGCGAGTGGGAGCACGTGGTCAAGGTCGGCCGTACCCACCTGCAGGACGCCACCCCGCTGACGGCCGGACAGGAGTGGTCGGGGTACGCCGCCCAGCTCCAGGACGCCGCCGAGCACCTCGGCCACACGCTTCCCGGCCTGTACCGGCTGGCGGTCGGCGGCACGGCGGTCGGCACCGGGCTGAACGCGCCCCCGGGTTTCGGGGACGAGGTCGCGGCGCTGATCGCCGACTTCACCGGTCATCCCTTCACCGGCGCCCCGAACAAGTTCGCCGCCCAGGCCTCGTGCGACGCGCTGGTCCGCTTCTCGGGGGCGCTGCGTGCCCTGGCGGTGTCGCTGTTCAAGTTCGCCGACGACATGCGCTGGCTCGGGTCGGGGCCCCGCGCGGGGCTGCACGAGCTGATCCTGCCGGCCAACGAGCCGGGTTCCTCGATCATGCCGGGGAAGGTCAACCCGACGCAGGCGGAGGCGATGATGATGGTCGCCATCCAGGTGATCGCCGACGACGGCGCGGTGGCGATGGCCGGGGCGGAGGGCAACCTCGAGCTCAACGCCTTCCGCCCGATCATCATCGCCGACGTGCTGCACTCGGTGCGGATCCTGGCGGACGCGATGGACCACTTCCGCGCCTACCTCGTCGAGGGCGCCCGGCTCGACACCGGCAAGCTCAAGGAGTACGCCGACGGGTCGGTCATGATGGTGACCGCGCTCAGCCCGGTGATCGGCTACGACAGGGCCGCGCGCGTCGCCCACCGCGCGCTCGAAGAGAATCTCACGCTCAGGGAGGCCGCCCTGAGGTCCGGCGTCAGCCCGGCGCTGTATGACAGGGTCGTCGATCCCGAACGCCTCACCCGGCCCGGCGTCGCCGCTCCGGGCGACACCGCACAGCCCTGAGCCCGCCACCGACGACACCGGCGCGGCCCTGAGGTGGCCACCGACGACACCCGCGCGGCCCTGAGGTGGCACCCGTTTCCGCTGGTCGGCGAGGCCTGGCCGTGCCAATGGGGCGTCAACGGGTTATTAGCTAGATTCGACCCGCGGGGCTTGGTCGGGTGGTTTATGCCGTTAAAAGCGGGCATGGGCGGGATTAGCCAACAAGTCAACCCTGGCGAGGAGACGCAATGCTCACGCTTACAGACACCGCCGCCAAGGTGATCCGTGACCTCAACGCCCAAGCGGGCGAGTCGACCGACAAGGGCATCCGAATTTCGTCGCAGAACGACGACGCGGGCTCGCTGATGCTGTCCGTGGCGGACGGGCCCCAGACCACCGACAAGGTCGTCGAGAGCGAGGGGGCCAAGGTCTACCTGGACCCCATCGCCGCGACCGTCCTGGACGACAAGGCACTCGACGCCGCCATCGACGACCAGGGGGGCATCTCGTTCCACGTCGAGGACCAGCCGATCTGAATCGTCCGGCAGGCGGCGACGCCCCGCTGTCCGGCCATGAGCGCCGTACGGGGGCCGTCCACGGGGTTCAGGGGCGGGAGTGGGACCAGGTGTACAAGTTCAGGCTCCGGCCCTTGTCCTCGACGACGCTGGGCGGGGCGTCGGTGAGCTGGAAACCGGCCGCCCTGGCCACGCGGACGCTCGCCTCGTTGTCCCGCTCGATCTCCAGGAAGACCTGGTTCAGCCGCGCTTCCGTGTGAGCGAAGTCGGTCATCACCTGTACGGCCCTGACCGCCAGCCGCTGCCCCCGGTAGGCCGCGCCGACGGCGTAGCCGAGGGTCGCGGTCCCGTCGTCCACCAAGCTCCGGCTGAGCAGCACCTCGCCCTTCGCCCGGCCGCCGTCCGTCGTGATCGCCAGGTGGACGCGCTGCCCGGTCGCGCGGGAGCGGCGGGCCTTCTCCAGGTAATCGCGGGCGGCCTTGAGGCCGAACGGCGACACCAACGGTGTCCAGTAGGCGATGGCCGGATCGTCGAACAGCTCCGCCATCACCGGGAGATCGTCCTGCGCCCACTCGCGCAGGACGAGGCCGTGGCCGCTCAGCCGCAGCGTTGGGGGGAACAGGCGGCGCGTGCCGTTCTCTGTGGTCATGGAGGGCCTCTCGGTGCCGGGGACCGTGTGGCGACAGATTGCCAGATCGCCCGTAACCAGGGTGTACGCGCAAGACTGTTGTCCGGGCCGACGGCGAAGTCGGGGACAACAGTCTGGTGGATCACCGCCTGGCGCGGCTCGTCTGGACTGACGTCTTCGTAGGGTCCCGGACCGTTTGCCCGAGCTCTCGGAGGAGGTGTCCCTCCTCCGAGAGCATCGGCTCCGGACCAGTCCAGGTTGGTCCGGGGTCTTTGGAGGTCCCGGGTTGAGGGGCCTCGGGGACAGGTGCGTCCTCCTGTCCCCGAGGACCCGGTCCTCGTGTCCCTCTCCGGGAGGGGCGGGCTTCCCGGGAAGGACCGGCCTCCCGGGAGGGACGGGACTCGCTAGGAGGCGTAGACCTCGAATTCGGAGAGCTGGCCGGCGGGCCAGCCCGTGTTCGCGGTGAAGCTCAGCCGCAGGTAGCGCCGGCTGGTCGCGGGGAAGGTGATCGTGGCCGTGTTGCCCGTGGCCGGGTTGAAGGTGTAGGCGGCGGAGGCCGTCACCGTGCTGTAGGAGGACCCGTCGGCGGACCCGAGCACCGACAGCGTCTGCGAGCGGGTCGCCCAGGAGGCCGCCGGCGGCAGCTTGAGCACCACCCGGCTGACGCTCGTCGCGGCGCCGAGGTCGACGGTCACCGTCTGGGGCCAGGCGTTGTTCACGCTCTCCCAGTAGGTGCCGGCGTTGCCGTCGACCACGTTGCCCGACCCGTACACGTCGGAGTGGCCGCTCTCGCTGGTCGCCTTGCCGCGTGCCAGGTTGCCCGCCGGAGGGGTGGGGGTCGGCGTCGGGTCCGGGCCGCCGGTGGCGTACACCTCGAACGAGGAGAGCTGCGCGGCCGGCCAGCCGGTGTTGCCGGTGAAGGTCAGCCGCACGTACCTGACGTCGGTCGCCGGGAACGTGATCGTCGCGGTGTTGCCCGAGGCCGGGTTGAACGTGCGCCCGGCGGCGGCCGAGAGCGGCGTCCAGTTCCTGCCGTCCGTGGAGCCCTGGACCGCGATGGTCTGCGTGCGCGTGTTCCATGCCGCCGCCGGGGGCAGTTTCAGCACCACGCTCCGCGCCGAGACGATTCCGCACAGGTCCACCGTGATCGACTGCGGGAACGCGTTGCTCGCCGACTCCCAGTAGGTGTCGGCGTTGCCGTCCACCGCGTTCTGCGCCACGAAGCCCTGGTTCTGGCTCGTGGCCGTCACCGTCTTGCCTCGCGCCACGTCACCCGTGCCGGGCGCGCAGGTCGTCGGCGTGGGGGTCGGGGTCAGGGTGGGCGTGGGGCTCGGGGTGGTGGTGCCGCCGCCGCCCGGGTAGATGTAGTTCGGCGCCGGCCACTGGCCGGTGCAGGTGGTGGAGCTGGGGCTCCAGCCACTGTTCCCGGTGCCCTGGTTGACGACGAGCCCCGTGCCGACGCAGTTGTGGATCGCGACTCCCGCCCCGATGTGGGCGGCGCTGACGTTGGTGAAGTTCGCGGTCGCCGGCGACTGCGCCTGGATCATGTACGTGCCGGTGCCGTCGATCCGGACGTTGGTGAAGTTGACGGTCTTGGTGCTGCCCTCGATGAAGTGGATGGCGGCGTACGAGCTGTCGAGGATGTCGGTGTCGGTGACGTTGATCGTCGCGTTCACCGGCTCGTTCAGCCCGTCGAACCACAGCGCGCCGACGCCGAAGTTCCAGTTGTAGTCGGAGTTGCCGGCTCTCAGCAGGGTGTTGCGGGCCACGGTGATCGTGCCGGCGACCGCGGTGCCCTGGCCGGAGTTGACGCCGGGGTAGCGGTTGGCGATGTGGATGCCACCGCCGTTGGAGATCGTGTCGGAGACCACGTTGTCGGTGATCTTGATGTCCCTGCCGCCGTAGGTGACAATGTTGTTCGCCAGGATCGGCAGGACCACCGTGTTGCGGGTGAACGAGTTGTTGACGTTCGCCACGTTCTCCGGCCACATCGCCAGGCCGTCGTCACCGGTGTTGCGGACGAAGGTGTTGGTCACCGTCGAGTTCGTCACGCCGGTGTGGAAGTTCACGCCGTCGGCCGTCTGGTCGAGGATGCGGCTGTTCTTGATGGTGAAGTTGTCCATCGGGCCGTCCATCCAGGCGCCGACCTTGGTGTGCTGGAGCCACAGGTTGTCGACGGTGGAGGTGGACATCGCGCCGCCGAGGGCGTTGACCTGGTCGTTGTCCTCGCGCTCGGTGATCTCGCCGATGATGGCGAAGTCCTTCAGCGTGACGTTGCGGCTCGGGCCGCCGTTGCCGACGTACTTGCCGTAGATCCCCGCGGCCCGGTTGCGCTGGGTGGGGTGGCGGCCGGTGAGCACGCTGTACCAGGGGCCGGCACCGGCCAGGGTGACGCCGTCGACCACCACGTGGTCCCACAGGGTGTAGGTGCCCTCGGGGATGTAGACGACCTTGCCCTGGGCCTTGCCCGCGTCCACCGCCGCCTGGAACGCCGCGGTGGAGTCGGTGGTGCCGTTGCGGGCGGCGCCGAAGTCGTCCACCGACAACGAGCCCGCCGGGCGGCCGATCGGGCCGGGGACGGCCTCGAAGTCGGCCAGGTCGACGGTGATCGGAATGCCGCCGTTGGACTGCACGCGCACCTTCGTGCCCGCCGCGAGCGTGGACCCGAACATGGTCCGCGTCTCGTCGTAGAAGTGGTGCGGGTTACCGGCGCCCGGGTTGTTGCCGAAGGGGTAGCCGCCGTAGTACCAGCCGTACCGGGAGGTCAGGGCCAGGTCCTTGAGGTGCGTGCCGTTGACCCGCAGATCGGCGGTGGTGTTCTGACCGGTTCCCGCGGCGTTGTCCGGCACGCTGTAGCGCAGCGACATCGCGTTGGCGGGCTTGGTCAGGGTGAACTCCACGTACTGGCCTGCCCCGCCGAGCGTGACGGCCCTGCGGCCCGACGCCTCCGAGGGGAGGTGCGTGTAGACGCGGTCCGGGCCGATGACCTGGCCGTTCGTGGTAGCGTGCGCCGTGTCCTCGGCTTCGAGTTCGGTGAACGCCACACCGGCCCCACGCCCGGCGAAGTCCCATGGTGAGTCGACCGCAGTGGCGGCCACCGCACCCGACGACATGAGCGGGACGGAGACCGCTCCCGCTGCCAGTGCCACGACCGTGGCGGTCGTCCAGGCGTGTAGCCTGCCGGTCTTCTTCATCGACTGGACCCTTCTGCGAATGCGAAGAGCCGGACGCTTCGCGGTCAGGGACGCGCGGACCGTCGCTTGCCCGGCGGAACTGCCCACACCATAAGATGACGGACAGATAACCGCAATGTTTCGACGGAAACGCGCAAGGTAACGACTGGATCACGGCATTTTCCGTACCCCAGGGCAATGAAACGCTTTCACGAGGGTCCACCACGGGTTGCCAGAGGAACTCATCCACCCCAGCGCAAACCGTTTGCACCTGTTTGACGTATATTTGCGACCGTGACAAGCGATACTGCGGCCCCGCGCTCGACGACACGTCGGCTGGCGGAGGTCGCTAAGAAGGTCGGGGTCAGTGAGGCCACGGTGAGCCGTGTACTCAACGGCAAGCCGGGGGTCTCCGACGCGACCCGGGCGGCCGTGCTGACGGCGCTCGACGTGCTCGGTTACGAGCGTCCTACACAGCTTCGAGGGGAGCGTGCCCGCCTGGTCGGGCTGGTCCTTCCCGAACTGGGCAACCCGATCTTCCCCGCGCTCGCCGAGGTGGTCGGCGGCGCGCTCGCGCAGCGGGGGTTCACGCCCGTGCTGTGCACGCGCACCGCGGGCGGCCTCTCGGAGTCCGACTACGTGGAGATGCTGCTGGACCAGCAGGTCTCCGGCATGGTCTTCGCCGGCGGGCACTACATGGAGACCGACGCCCCCCATGAGCACTACTTCCGGCTGCTCGACCTCCGGCTGCCCGCGGTGCTGGTCAACGCCGCGATCAGCGAGCTGAGCTTCCCGTGCCTGGCCACCGACGACGTGGTGGCGGTGGAGCAGGCCTTCGGCCACCTGACCTCGCTCGGGCACACGCGCATCGGCATGGTGCTCGGCCCGGACGACCACGTCCCCTCGCAGCGGAAACTGGAGGCCTTCGAGGCCGAGGCGCGCAGGGCGGGGCTGGAGTCGGGCCCCGATTCGGTCGAGCGCAGCCTGTTCTCCCTGGAGGGAGGCCAGGCCGTGGCGACCCGGCTGGTCAAGAACGGGATCACCGGCATCATCTGCGCCAGCGACGTGCTGGCGCTCGGCGTCCTGCGGGCGGTGCGCCGGCTCGGCATGTCGGTGCCAGAGGACATCTCGGTCGTCGGGTTCGACGACTCCGCGTTCATGAACTGTACGAACCCTCCGCTGACCACCGTCCGCCAGCCCATAGAAGCGATCGGCAGGACCGCCGTCACGTTGCTGGTGAACCAGATCGACGGCGGCTCGGTCACCGCCGAGGAGCTGCTGTTCGAGCCCGAGTTGGTCGTCCGCGGCTCGACCGGGCCCGTCAAGGCGCGCGACTAGCCCACGTCGAGAACCACATGAGCGGGTCCGAGGACTTCACCGCCCACCGTCAAGCCATCGCCCAGGTGGGCGGCGTCTCCTCCTTCCCCCTCGGAGATGTGCCACGTCACCCCCGCTCCGGTGACGTCGAGGTCACAACGGCGTACCGATCGACGCACTGTCACTTTTTTGCATCATGCACGACGGACTCTTGCTGACATATGTCTATCTCTATATGTTGCTCCCAACCGGTTCGCGAAGCTGTACCAGTCTTGAGCCTCGTAGTCGGGGGCAGTCCAGGAGGGAAACACCCATGAAACCCCGCAACCTTGCGATCCTGCTCAGTGCGGGCATCGCACTTGCCGCTGCCGGATGCGGCAGCGACGCCGGCAGCACCCCTGAGGGCGCCTCGTCGCCCGGCGCCTCAGCTCCCGCTGCCAACGCCCCCGTGACGATCACGGTCGGCTGCAAGCCCCCGAAGAACAACCCGAAGGAAGCGGCCCAGTGGGACGCGGACGTCGCGGCGTTCCAGAAGCTGCACCCGAACGTCACGGTCGAGGGCAAGGACGCGTTCCCCTGCATCGTTCCCGAGACGTTCCAGGCCAAGCTGGCCGGCGGGGAGATGGAGGACGTCTTCTACGTCTACTACACCGACGTCCAGAAGATCATCGCCCAGGGGCAGGCGGCGGACATCACGCCGTACCTCGACAGCGTCCCCGCTCTGAAGGACATCCGTCCCGACGTCATGAGCGTCTTCAAGAGCGGCGACAAGACCTACGGCCTTCCGAGGGTCAACTACTCGACGGGGCTCGTGTACAACCGCAAGCTGTTCACCCAGGCCGGTCTGGACCCCGACGCCCCGCCGAAGACCTGGGCCGACGTGCAGGCCGCGGCCAAGAAGATCGCCGCGCTCGGCCCCGGCTACGTCGGGTACGGCGAGTACAGCGCCGGCAACACCGGCGGCTGGCACTTCACCTCCTCCCTGTACGGTCGCGGCGGCGAGATGGTCAGCGCCGACGGCAAGACCGCGGCCTTCAACAGCCCCCAGGGCAAGGCCGTCCTTGAGAACCTCAAGACGATGCGCTGGACCGACAACAGCATGGGCACCAAGCAGTTGCTGCGCTGGGAAGACCTGATGCGGATGATGGGCAGCGGCAAGCTCGGCATGATGATCGGCGCTCCCGATGTGGTCAAGGAGGTGAACAACACCTTCAAGGGCAAGTTCGAGGACTACGGCGTCACGGGGATGCCGGAGGCCACCAACTCCCTCAGCGGCGGCGACGGCTACATGTTCAACCCCAAGGCCAGCCCCGAGCAGATCAAGGCCGGCCTCCAGTGGCTGGAGTACAAGTTCCTGACCCCCGGCCAGGGCCAGTTCAACTTCGAGCGGGCCAAGGCCGACGGGCTGCCGGTCGGACTGCCGGACATCGACCTGTTCGGCAGCACCGAGCCGGGCAAGAAGATCCAGGAGCTGCGCAAGCAGTTCGCGACGATTCCCGTGGATCACTTCCAGACCTATGTCGACGCCAACGCCACGGTCCAGTTCAAGCTGGAGCCGCCGAAGGCGCAGGAGATCTACGCGATCCTCGACACGGCGATGTCGGCGGTGCTGACCAGGAAGGACGCCAACATCGACCAGCTCCTCTCTGACGCGGAGAAGAAGGCCAACAACGTGCTGGCGAAGTCCAGCTGACCTTTGAGCCCGGGGTGCCGGCCGGCAGGCCGGCACCCCGCCGGTCACGTCGAGATCAGGAGTTCACCCGATGACCACTATGACCGCGAGGGGAAGGCGGCGCACCCCGGGGGCGGTGCGGCGCGGCCTGCGCCGTAATCTCACGGCGTACGGCTTCCTCTGCGGGGCGCTGATCTGCTTCGCGTTCTTCTCCTGGTACCCGATGGTGCGGGAGTTCCTGCTCAGCTTCCAGAAGACCAACTTCGTCGGGCCGCCCGAATGGGTCGGCCTCGACAACTTCCAGACGGTGACCGAGGACTCGGCGTTCGGCCCGGCCTGGGTCAACACCGCGATGTTCACCGGCCTCGCGCTCATCGTCGGATACGCGGTGCCGTTCGTCGCCGCCATCGTCCTCAACGAGCTGCGGCACGCCAAGGCGTACCTCAGGTTCGTCGTCTACCTTCCCGTGATGCTGCCGCCGGCCGTCGCGGTCCTGCTGTTCAAGTGGTTCTACGACCCGGGACCCGGGCTCTTCAACCAGATCCTCAGCATGGTGCACCTGCCCCCGCTGGCCTGGCTGGACTCCACGACGACGGCCCTGCTCTCGCTGGTCATCGTCTCGACCTGGATGAACCTCGGGACCGGCACGCTGATCTATCTCGCGGCTCTGCAGAGCATCCCGAGCGAGCTGTACGAGGCGGCCGAGCTGGACGGCGCGGGGCTGTTCAAGCGGGTGTGGCACGTCACCATCCCGCAGACCAAGCTGATCCTGCTGGTGATGCTGCTGCTCCAGGTCGTCGCCACCATGCAGGTGTTCATCGAGCCGTACCTGCTCACCGGAGGCGGCCCCGAGAACGCCACGGTCACCGTCGCCTACCTCATGTACCAGTACGCCTTCAGCTTCGGCAACTTCGGCGGCGGCGGCGCGCTGGGGCTCATGCTCATGCTCGTGCTGATGGTGTTCTCCGCCGTCTACCTGCGTGTCTCGCGGGACAACCAGATCTAGGAGGGAGGGCGTCGATGTCGCACAGCACAGTTGAGTCGTCGAGCAGTGGCGTCGAGTCGGACCGTCACGTTCGCCTCGTCCCCCCGCCGGCGTCCGGTCACGGGAAGGCGCGCCGTTCCCGCTCGCCGAAGAAGAAGATGGAGCGCCAGTTCCGCGGCCTGGTCTCGCCGCACACGCTGAACACCGGGCGCGGGCGCGTCGTCTACTGGATCGTCCTCGTGACGGTGGTGGTGCTCTTCACCGCGATCTTCGTGTTCCCCTTGTACTGGATGGTCACCGGGGCGCTGAAGTCCTCCGACGAGCTCGCCCAGATACCCCCGTCGTTCTTCCCCACGTCGATCGACTGGAGCGTGTACAAGGAGGCCTGGGACCAGCTCGACCTGGGCCTGTTCCTGCGCAACACGGTCATCTACGCGGCGGGAGCGTGGCTGTTCACCCTGGCCGTCGACGTGACGGCGGCCTACGCCCTGTCGAAGCTGCGGCCGGTGCTCGGCAAGGCCATCCTCGGCCTGATGCTGGCCACGCTGATGATCCCGCCGATGGTGATCCTGCTGCCGGCGTACCTGACGGTCAAGGACCTTCCGATCTTCGGCTGGAACCTGCTGAACACGCCGTGGGCGATCTGGCTGCCCGCCGCCGCCAACGGGTTCTACATCTTCCTGCTCAAGCGGTTCTTCGACTCGATTCCCAAGGAACTGCTGGAGGCCGCCGAGATCGACGGCGCCACGCCGTTCCGGATCCTGTGGTCGATCGTTCTCCCGGTGTCCCGGCCGATCATCGGCGTGGTGTCCATCCTGTCGGTCGTGACCGTCTGGAAGGACTTCGTCTGGCCTCTGCTCGTACTGCCCGACAGCGACAAGATGTCGATCAGCGTGGGCATCTCCTCGCTCTCGGCCCAGATGCCGCAGAACGTGCTCATGGCGGCGCTGGTCATCGCCAGCATCCCGGCCATCGTGGTCTTCTTCGTCTTCCAGCGGAGCATCATGGCGGGTCTCACCGCCGGAAGTCTCAAGGGATGAGCGGGCGCGCCGCGCACCGGAGCCACGCCGGCCTCCGGGAGACGGCGCGAGCCCGTCACCCAGTCACGCCGGCCCGCAAGGAAAACGGCGCACCGGCCGTACACCATGCCGCCCGCGCCGTACACGCAGCGACCCGGGCCGTCCATCGAAACGGCGCGAGCCGCACACCGAATCTGTAAGGGAGAGACTCCAGCATGTCCGAAACGTGGTGGCGGGGAGCCGCGATCTACCAGGTCTACCTGCGAAGCTTCGCCGACGGCAACGGCGACGGCATCGGTGACCTGGCTGGACTGCGGTCCCGCTTGCCCTACCTCTCCGATCTCGGTGTCGACGCGATCTGGCTCAACCCCTGGTACCCCTCCCCGATGGCGGACGGCGGCTACGACGTCGCCGACTACCGCGACATCGAGCCGTCCTTCGGCACGCTGGCCGAGGCGGAGAAGTTCATCCAGGAGTCGCACGCGCTGGGCATCAAGACGATCATCGACATCGTCCCCAACCACGGCTCCGACCAGCAGGAATGGTTCGTCCAGGCGCTGGCCGCCGGGCCCGGCTCCCCCGAACGGGAGCGGTTCTGGTTCGCCGACGGCCGCGGCGACCTGCCGCCCAACGACTGGAAGTCCATCTTCGGCGGCCCGGCCTGGACCCAGGTGGCCGACGGGCAGTGGTACCTCCACCTGTTCGCCCCGGAACAACCCGACTTCAACTGGACCAACCCCGAGGTCGTCGAGGAGTTCCACGACGTCCTGCGGTTCTGGTTCGACCGGGGCGTGGACGGCATCCGCATCGACTCCGCGGCCGTCCTGATCAAGGACTTCGCCAGCGTCGAGGAGTCCTACACCGACCACGACGCCGTCCACGAGATCTACCGGGGCTGGCGGCAGATCGCCGACGAGTACGGCGAGCGCATCCTCATCGGCGAGGTCTGGCTGCCCGACCAGGAGCGTTTCGCGCTCTACCTGCGTCCCGACGAGATGCACACCGCGTTCAACTTCGACTTCATGGCCCGCCCGTGGGACGCCGCAGAGCTGCGCGCGTCGATCGACATGACGCTGGCCACGCACGTGCCGATCAGCGCCCCGCCGACCTGGGTGCTGTCCAACCACGACGTCCCTCGCCCGGTGACGAAGTACGGCAGGGAGGTGACGTCCTTCGACCATGGCGAGCGCAGGGACGGCGCCCCGTCGGACCTGGCGCTCGGCGAGCGCAGGGCCCGGGCGGCCGCGCTGCTGGCGATGTCGCTGCCCGGCAGCCTCTACGTCTACCAGGGAGAGGAGCTGGGCCTGCCCGAGGTCGACGACATCCCCGACGAGCTGCGCCAGGACCCCATGTGGACCCGGTCGAAGCACACCGTTCCCGGCCGGGACGGCTGCCGGGTGCCGCTGCCGTGGTCGGGCCAGGAGCCCCCGTTCGGCTACAGCACCGGGGAGCCCTGGCTGCCCCAGCCCGCCTCGTGGAAGAGCCTGACGGCCGAGTCGCAGGCCGAGGACGCCAACTCCATGCTCTGCCTCTACCGCACCGCGCTGCGGATCCGGCGGGCCGAGCTCGGAGACGGCTCGCTGCGCTGGCTCGACTCCGAGGACGGCGTGCTGGCCTTCACCCGCGAGTCCGGGCTCACCTGCGTGGTCAACTTCAACCCCGGCCCGGTCGAGCTGCCGCCCCACGAGGGCGTGCTGCTCGCGAGCGGCCCGCTGGAGGGGAACGAACTCCCCTCCGACACAGCCGTCTGGCTCCGCACCGGCTAGCCCGTCATCGAGGCCCGCTCCGGGTGACGACCCGTACGGCTTGCGCCCGCGGCGCAAGCCGTACTCCGCGGGTGGGTGGAGCCGCCGGCTAGCCGAACAGGCCGGTCTCGCGGCCGTCCTCGCCGGTCGGGCCCGGCTCCCCCGCGAGCCTGGTGAAGTACTCCACGGGCAGCACGGGCTGGCCGACGTCGTTGGACAGCGCGAAGTACGTGCCGTCCACGCTGATCTGCGTGCGGTGCGCGCGCAGGGCGGCGATCTTGGCGTCCAGGTGAGCGGTCGCGTCGACGTACGTGGTGACCTGGTCGTCGGGGACGCCGAACCCGAAGTCCTCCACGGACTTCAGCCGCTCGAAGGGCCCGGTGTCGACGGCCTTCTCCAGCACCGACAGCGGCATCGCGGTGGCGTAGAACCGCGACGGCGACCACGGCTCGCCGTCGCCGAAGGACGGGTCGGCTGCCTTCTCGAACGCCCGCCAGGCCACGCGGTGCGCCTGGATGTGGTCGGGGTGGCCGTAGTACCCGTTGTCGTCGTAGGTCACGATCACCTGGGGCCGTACCTCGCGGACGACGCCGACCAGCTCCGCCGCGGCGAGGTCGAGGTCGGACTGCCAGAAGCACGCGGGGTCGTCGTTGGTGGCCGCCCCCATCATGCCGGAGTCGCGCCAGCGTCCCGCTCCGCCGAGGAACCGGTGGTCCCGCACGCCGAGCGCCGTGCAGGCGCGCGCCAGCTCGCCCACGCGGTACTCCCCGAGGCGGTCCTCCCTGTCGGCGCCGAGGTGCCGCAGCTCAGCGGGGATCACCTCGCCCTCCTCGCCCAGGGTGCACGTGACCAGGCAGACGTGCGCGCCCTCGGCCGCGTACTTGGCCATGGTGGCCCCTGTGCCGATCGACTCGTCGTCGGGGTGAGCGTGGACGAAAAGAATTCGACGATCGGGCGACATGGCCGACCTGCCTTTCCTTTAGGAGTCCCGAGCTGAAGGCTCCGGCCGGAACCCCGGGCCGGGGGGTGTCCCCGCCGGGGTTCGGAGCCGGGATCGAGCCGAGAGGCCGCCTGCCAGGTTCCGCGGTGTTGTTTGGGGATCCATCTTCCCGAGTGTTCCGGCGCGCCGGAAACCGGGGCCCTACTCCGCGAGCACGGCGGAACGGATCCTCGCGGGCGCGGTGGAGCCGCGGACGACAAGCTCCGGTTCGAAGAGCAACTCCTCCGCGGTGACCGTCGCACCCTCTATCTGGCTGACCAGCAGGGTCACGGCCGTCCGGCCCATGGCCTCGATGGGCTGGCGCACCGTGGTCAAAGGTGGATTGGTGCAGTTCATGAAGGCGGAGTCGTCGAACCCGACGACCGAGGCGTCCTCGGGCACCGACATCCCGAGCCGGCGCACGGCGCGTATGGCCCCGAGCGCCAGCGGGTCGCTCCCGCAGATCAGGCCCGTGACGCCCTTCTTCAGCAGCTTGGTGGCCACGGCCTGCCCTCCCTCGGGGGAGAACAGCGTGCGCTCGACCGACTCGGGGCCCACCTCGATGCCGGCCGCGCGCGCCGACGCGATGAAGGCCGCGTGCTTGCGACGCGAGGGGATGTGGTCCTCGGGCCCGAGGACCAGCCCGATGCGCTCGTGGCCGAGCGAGGTCAGGTGGCCGAACGCCTGCTCGACCGCCACGGCGTCGTCCGTGGAGACCTGGGGGAACCCGAGGCTGTCGGTCGCGGCGTTGACCAGCACCACGGGCAGCCGGAGCTCCAGCAGCCGGTAGTAGTGCTCGTGGGGCGCGTCCGCCTCGGCGTAGTGCCCGCCCGCGAACACCACCCCGGAGACCTGCTGCTCCAGCAGCATCTCCACGTAGTCGGCCTCGGACAGCCCGCCCGCGGTGCGGGTGCAGAGCACGGGCGTGAACCCCTGCTGGGCGAGCGCGCCGCCGACCACCTCCGCGAGCGCCGGGAATATCGGGTTGCCCAGCTCGGGGAGCACCAGGCCCACCAGGCGGGCCCGCTCACCCCGGAGCTGGGTGGGGCGCTCGTAGCCGAGCACATCGAGAGCGGTCAGCACGGCGGCGCGAGTCGACTCCGCCACGCCGGGCTTGCCGTTGAGCACCCGGCTGACGGTCGCCTCGCTGACGCCGACCTTCTTCGCCACTTCCGCAAGTCGCCGTGTCACGGCGCAATCATAGGTCGGAAAGCTGCAAGCCGCTTACATTCCGGCGGCTTTGGATGAAACCGGCCTACATCAGGATCGGTCCAACCGTGCCGACGGCCCGTGCCCGCACTCGGGCGCCCCCGGCCCGCTCCGGCCGCCACACGCCGCCCGCGCCCGCGTCCGTACGGCCTGAACTGGGCAGGCATGATCGGCGGCCACGGTCACCTCGGGAGGCGCCCGGCTGTGACGTGGATTTGCACCGCCTTACGGGCGCTTGCAACTCCAGCCACCGGCGCTTGTCAGCGAGCGGATCGAACCCGTGGCAATCGATTTGCGCCATCACGCAGAACCCTCGCAGAGCGGGTCAGGCCCAGAAAGTGATCAAGCGGTCGGCGACGGCACGGCCCTGGGCGTAACCGGCCTCGGCGCAGGGGGTGCGCACGGCGGGGTCCAGCGGGTCGGCGCCCATGGCGCTGAGCGACGCCTTGTCAGGGATGACCACTTCCACCTCCGCCCCCGTGCCGAGGGACTCCACCTGCCGCGCGAGCTGCGGGTCTTCGAGGGGGGCGAGGACCAGGACGCGGTCGTACCCGGCGGCCAGATCGGCGTTGACCCCGGACCGGACCCCGCCGTCCATGTAGCGGCCGGCGCCGATGGTGACCGGGGGCCACACGCCCGGCACGGCGCAGCTCGCCGCCACCGCGTCGACCAGGTCGACCCCGGAGGCCCGGTCGAACACGCGGGGCTCGCCCGTGGAGGTGTCCACGGCCACGAGCGCGATGTCGGCCTCGGGCCACTCGTGGCGGGGAAGCCGGTTCGCGATCACCTCCCGGCGTACGGGCTCGGGGACGGTCCTGGCCGCGAGGGCCAGCTCGCCGACCTCCCTGCGCACCTGGGCGAGGTCCTGTGTGCGCTGGTAGAGGGCCTCGAACGAGGACACCAGCTCCTCGACCGCGATGCCGCTCGGCAGCTCCTTGTTCTGCAGGGCCGGGTCGGCCTGGCGGCGGTAGAGCTCCTCCAGCGGCACGTCGGTGGTCACCTGCGCGGCGACGGTCGCGCCCGCGGACGTACCGATGATCTTGTCGGCCGCGCGGCACTGGACGCCGCCCTCGGCCAGCCCGGCGAGGACCCCCGTCTCCCAGGCGATGCCCGCCACCCCGCCGCCGCCAAGCACCAAAGCACGCTTTTTCATGACAGATCCCCTGCCTCGTTCCGGAAGATCATGCTAGCCGTCCAGAGTCCTGGCCTGGGCCCGGGCCGCCGGTCACGACCGCCACGAGCCGGGTGCCCGGCGGGAACGCCTCCCTGGTGACCAGGTCGAAAATCCCGTACATCATCTTGGCCACGTAGACGCGGTCGAGCGTCCGGCCGTGCCGTGCCGCGAAGTCCTCGACGAAGGCGCCGAGCTCCTTGGTCGTCTTCGCGTATCCGCCGAAGTGGAAGCCGCATTCGAGGCTCCAGCCCGGCGACGGCGTGCCGAAGGCCTCGCGTTGCAGGCGCTCCACCTCGCCGGCCAGGTACTCGCCGCCCTTCAGGACGGGGAACCCCACCGCCCGGCACCCCGCGGGCAGGGCGGACGCGATGCCCGCGAGGGTGCCGCCCGTCCCGCACGCGCAGCAGATCACGTCGTACGCCCGCCCGCCGCCGCCCTCCGGGCCCGGAGCGAGGGCCCGGAGCTGGGCGTCGACCTCCGAGGGCAGCTCCGCGCAGCCCTGGACCGCGTACGCGTTGCTGCCGCCCTCCGGGAGGAGGTAGAAATCACCCCACACGGCGCGCAACCGGGCGATCACCTCCGGGGAGTCCTTGGCCCGGTAGGTGGAGCGGTCGAGGTAGGCGATCCGCATCCCGCGCGCCGCGGCGTACGCGAGCGACGGGTTGAGCGGGAGGTGCTCCTCGCCGCGGATCACGCCGATGGTCGCGAGCCCGAAATGGTGCCCGGCCGCGGCCGTGGCCCGGATGTGGTTGGAGTAGGCGCCGCCGAAGGTCAGCAGCGTGCCCTTCCCCTGCCGCGCGGCCTCGGCGAGGTTGTGCTTCAGCTTGCGCCACTTGTTCCCCGGCAGCTCGGGATGGATCAGGTCGTCGCGCTTCAGGAACAGCCGGACCCCGCCCAGCCGCTCGTCGCGCAGCTCCTCCACCGGGCTCGGGAGCCGCAGCGCGAGTCCCGGGGGGAGTGTCTCGCCGTTGTCCACAGGGCCAGCTTGGCACGCGAACCGGCCGCGGGCGGTCGGTAGGCTACGACCCGACCCCGAACCTGAGGAGCCGCCGTCATGCGTGCTGTCGATGCCTTCCGTGCGGCGTTCGGCCGCGAGCCCGAGGGTGCCTGGCACGCTCCCGGGCGGGTCAACCTGATCGGGGAGCACACCGACTACAACGACGGTTTCGTGCTGCCGTTCGCGGTGCCCTGGGGGGTCACGGCCGCCGTGGGCCGGCGCGACGACGACACGATCACGCTGCTCTCCCTCCAGGCCGGCGGCGAGGGCGGCCCCGCCGGCCGTCCTCAGGTGATCCAGGAGTACGAGCAGGCCGAGGGCTGGGCCCGTTATGTCGTGGGTGTCTTCTGGGCGCTGCGGCAGGCGGGTCACCCCGTGCGCGGCGCCGACCTAGTGATCGACGGTGACGTGCCGCAGGGCGCGGGGCTGTCCTCCAGCGCCGCGCTTGAGGTGGCCGTCGCCATGGCCCTCGACGACCTGTACGACCTGGGCCTGAGCAAGCTCGACCTCGCCCTGCTCGCGCAGAAGGCCGAGAACGACTTCGTCGGCATGCCCTGCGGCATCATGGACCAGGCCGCCTCCGCGCTCAGCCAGGAGGGCCACGTCCTGTTCATGGACTGCCGGAGCCTCGCGACCCGTGCGGTCCCGCTCGACCTGGCCGCCGACGGGCTCCAGATCCTGATCATCGACACCGGTGCCCACCACGAGCTCGCCGACGGGCAGTACGCCCGCCGCCGACGCGACTGCGAGAGCGCGGCCAAGCGTCTCGGGGTCGACGCCCTGCGCGACGTCACCGACCTCGCCGGAGCCCTGTCCGTGCTCGACGGCGACGAGCGCAAGCGCGTCCAGCACGTCGTCACCGAGAACCACCGAGTGCAGGCGCTGATCGGGCTGCTGCGCGCGGGGGCCGTCCGCGAGATCGGCGCCCTGCTGAACGCCTCCCACCTCTCCCTCCGCGATCAGTACGAGGTGTCCTGCCCCGAGCTCGACGTGGCCGTCGAGGCGGCGGTGCGGGGCGGGGCTCGCGGCGCCCGCATGACCGGGGGCGGCTTCGGCGGCTCGGCGATCGCCCTGGTGGCCGACGAGCGGCTCGAAAGCGTGCGCGAGGAGATCACCAGGGCGTACGGGCAGCGGGGCTGGGCGCCCCCGCGCTTCCTCCCCGCCGTCCCCGCCGCCGGAGCCCGCCGCCTCGGCTAGAGCTCTGGCCCACCTCGGTCTGGCGTCCCAGGCCTCGATCAGGCCTCAAGCCTCAGGGCTCAGGGCTCAAGCCGCAGGGCTCAGGGCTCAGGCCACTTTGGCGACCGTCGGGGTGAGGGTTTCGGCGAGGAGGGTGCGGGCCAGGGCGTCGGCGTGGCGGATCAGGGCCGCGTCGAGCCCCCGGGGCAGGGTCGTTCCCCCGCCTCCGGTGGTCCAGGGGCCGAAGGCGAACCGCCGGGGGTGCGCCGCCCCCGCGTGGTCGACGATGCGCCGGTCGGGCAGGCGCACCTTCAGCAGCCCCGCCTCCTCGGAGCACTCACCCCGCGCGTACAGCCGCTTGACCAGCGGGTCACGGGTACGGCTGACGCTGGGTTCCGGCCGCCTCGCCTCGATGAGGCCCAGGGCGGTCAGGGGTCCCGGCACGGTGGTCCCGGTCGCCCGCCAGGTGCCGGTCTCGTGGGGCTCGACCCGGGTGTCCGTGCCCAGGAAGGTGACGATCCCCGCCCTGCCGAGGGCCCTCAGCTCGGCGAGGCGCGCGGCGGGCAGCCCCCCGCCGGCGTGGTCCGCGAACCCCTGGAACCACGGATCCTGCGGCACCCGCCCGGCGAGCACGTCGAGCACGCCCCGCAGCCCGTAGATCATGGCGAGGTCGGCGCTGTGCGCGGGGTCGGCCCTGCGGGACAGGTCGGCGGCGAGGTAGCCGTGCATCCACCTCTGCAGGCCGGGCAGGTCGCCGAAGCGCATGCCGGCGAGCGGGCGGTCGAACCGGGCGAGGTTGAGCCGGTCCTCGAAGCGGGGCACGGCCCTGCGGATCAGCGCCCGCATCGCCTTGCCCTCCCACTCCTCGGGGGCGTAGGCCTCCGCGAAGTCGGCCCAGCGCATGCGGGCCCGCTCCGGGTGGGCGGTCAGGATCTCGTGGTAGTACGCGAAGGCCAGATCCTTGGCGACCAGCGGCCACACCTCCCGCCGGAAGTCGTACGGCCGGTCGGCCGCCAGCGCCGTGACGAACCTCGGAGCCGGCGGGTGGTCGCCTCGCAGGTCGTAGTCGATCCTGGCGCGGGAGGGCACGCCGCGCCGGGACCCGGCGTGGATCAGCGGCTCCCTGCCGCCGGGGACGTAGGTCAGCTCGCCGTCCCGGTCGCGCCTGAAGCGGCCCCCGCGGCCGGTGGTCAGCTGGGCCAGCACGTCGGCGAAGACCGTGCCGAGGCCACGCACCAGCACGGGCTGCCCGCCGGGCACGTGGTCGAGCGGCAGGTTGCCCGCGTAGCCGGTGGGCCGGTAGTACAGGCTGTTCCGGCGGGCGAAGCCGAGCCGCTCCAGCTCCTCCGGCGTCGCGACGACGTCCACGTGGTGCTGGGCGAGGACCACGGCGTCGGCGTCGACGCTGGTGCCGTCGTCCAGCAGCACCCTGCGGCCGGCCAGGTCCACCGCCCTCGCACTGTGGACGTGGACGCGCACCCCTGGCGGTCGCGACTCCGGGCCGCCCGCTCCGCGACCGGCCGAGGACGCGTCCACGACATGGATGTCGAGCGGACGCCAGCCGATCATCTCGGAGGCGTTGGCGCAGATGCGCTCGACCAGGCAGGTCGCGCCTGGCCCGGCACCGATGACGCAGACGGATCCGGTCACGCTCGCCTCCCCTGATTTACCTATTCAGAAGGTAGGAAATACATGAATATCTGTCAAGACATGGTAAGACGAAACGGCACCTCCTGTCCGGAGAAGCTCCGGAGAAGGCACCGTTTCGATCAAGGTTTTACCATCGTACGCACGCCCGTCACTGGGAGGCGAACTGCGCGACTCCCGGATCCGCCTTCGCGGCGAATGTGTCTACTTCCACAGGAAACCGGGACCGCAGCCCGCTCGCTTCGAGCACACGGCGTACGGGAGATGAGGGGGCCACGAGACGAACTCCGCCACCGAGAAGCAGCGAACGGCGCCGGGCGGCCATGAGCGCTCCGAGCCCGCTGGCGTCCATGAAGGTCACTTCGGAAAGGTCCAGGACGAGGCGGGCCCGAGACGGCTGGAGCGCGGCGAGGAGCCGCTCACGCAGCGCTGGAGAGCACGAGATGTCGACGTCCCCACTGACGCGGCACAAGGCCGTGTCGGCGCGAACGGTGACGGACAGGTCCATCAAGGACCTCCAATCAATGGACGCGAGGGCGGCTCGCGGTGGTGCAAACCGCCCCGACTTGCGTCCTTGGGGTGAAGGCGGCAGAGCCGCCTTCACAGGAGCCTCTCGGCTCGAATACTGACTAGAGCGGGCGAACCTGCTCCGCCTGGGGGCCCTTCGGGCCACGCGTCGTCTGGTAGTCGACGCGCTGGTTCTCCTCCAGGCTGCGGTAGCCACTCGAGTCGATGGCGGAGTAGTGGACGAAGACGTCCGCACTGCCGTCATCGGGAGCGATGAAACCGAAGCCCTTTTCGGCGTTGAACCACTTGACGGTTCCCTGAGCCATAAAACTGATCTCCTCATGAGACGATCTACGAGGTCCACGGGCGTGGAGCCCCGGGTTGTTTAGCGACCGACCGCCCCTTGAAAGCACATTGGCTTCGCACGGTGGAACGCCCGCTGTAAGAACTCCGCAGGCGCTGCTACACGTTAACGAACCTCCACTACAACCACTGCCATTCAACACCATGTGGAGCCCCATCGCCAACGCCGGGGGCCCCAGGCCGGCAAACGCCCGGCCTCCCTAGGTGGAGGGCCGGCCGGACCCTGGGAGACAGGGGCGGATACCACGCAGGAAGGCGGAAACCGGCTAGCCGAGCGGCGGAAAAGCGGGGGGACGGCGCTCCAGGAAACTGGCCACGCCCTCCGCGAAATCGGGCCGCCCGAACGCCTCGATCATCAGCCGGACGGCCTCGGTGGCGGAGTCGTCGAGGGACTCCTGCCAGGCGCCCCAGACCTGCCGCTTGATCACGGCCATCGAGGCCGGCGAGCTGTGCGCCGCCAGCTCGCGCGCGTAGGCGACCGCCTCTTCGAGCAGCCGCTCCCCTGGCACCACGCGGTTGACCAGCCCGAGCTCGCCCGCCTCCGCACCGGTGAACGTACGGCCCGAGAGCAGGAGGTCCATGGATTTCGCCTGCCCGATGAGCTTGGGCAGGATCCACGCGAGGCCGTACTCGGCGATCAGGCCGCGACGGGCGAACGCCGTGGTCCACTTGGCGTCGGCCGCGGTGAGGACCACGTCGCACACCAGCGCGTGGACCATGCCGAGCCCCGCGCAGGCGCCGTTGACGGCCGCGACGATCGGCTTGCGGATCGTCGTGGGATGGGTGTTCGGGCGCTTGTCGGGCTCCTCGTCGTACGAGCCGTCCTGAAGGGCGGTGAGCGTCTGGAAGTCCGCGCCCGCGCAGAAGCCCTTGCCCGCGCCGGTGACCACGATCGCGCGCACGTCCGGGTCGCGCTCGGCCTCCTCCAGCAGGTCGAAATAGCGCCGCCCCATCGCGTCGATCCAGGCGTTCAGCCGGTCCGGCCGGTTGAACGTCAGCGTGAGCACGCCCTCGTCCAGCGACGACAGCACGAGATCGGACATCGAACCTCCCGGAGAGACCACTACCGAATAACGTTCTACACCAATTTCCCGGGAGGAAGGAGCCGGGTCACCCCTCGTACTCGCTCGTGCGCGGGTGGTGGACGAAGGCGGGCGACAGCTGTACGTCGTCGTAGTAGCGGTGGAAGACCGGGGTGAGCGACCCGGAGAGCGGCGGGACGATCCACGACCAGTCGGCGGGACAGATCCGCCCGGAACGCTCCTCACGCTCCAGATGCGAGATGAACCGCCGGGCCTCGGTGTGGTGGTCGGTGATCGTCACGCCCGCCCGCCCGAACGAGTGCAGCACGGCGACGTTCAGCTCGACCAGGGCCTGGTCCTTCCACAGGGTGCGGTCGCTGGAGGTGTCGAGCCCGAGCCGGTCGGCGACCACGGGGAGCAGGTTGTAGCGGTCCTCGTCCGCCAGGTTCCGCGCGCCGATCTCGGTCCCCATGTACCAGCCGTTGAACGGCGCGCAGGGGTAGCAGACGCCGCCGATCTCCAGGCACATGTTGGAGATCGCGGGCACCGCGTGCCAGCGCAGCCCGAGATCGGCGAACCAGGGGTGCGCGGGGTGTTCGAGCGGCACCTCAAGGATCGCGTCCCCGGGAACGGTGGCGAGCAGGGGTGGCTTGCCCCCCGCCTCCACGACCAGCGGCAGGACGTCGAACTCCGAGCCGGAGCCGCCCGTCCAGCCCAGGCGGCGGGCCGTGGCGGTGAAAGCGGCGTTGCGCGCGTCCCCCGCCACGACGGCCCCCTCCGGCCCGAGGTGCCCGGCGTAGCGGATGAGCTGCTCGTTCCAGACCCTCGGCCCCGGCCGGCCGGGCCGATCCTGCGCGAAGACCGTGATCGTCGGACGGATCCGCCCGGACGCGGTCGCCTCGCGCAGGTGGTTGACGCACTCCACCGCGACCCCTTCCGCGGTGTCGACGGAGCGGTGGTCCCGCACCCGGAGCGACCGCCAGTACAGGCGGCCGATGCACCGGCCGCTGTTGCGCCAGGCGACCCGGGCGCCGAAGGCCAGCTCCTCGGCCGTGTGGGTGTAGGTCCCGTACTGGCCGATCTGTGCCAGCACCTGGCGCAACCGTGGCTCGACGGGCCCCGCCGAGGGGGTCTCGGCGTGGTACGTCCGCAGGAAGCTCTCGGCGTCCACGGGGTCCACGGGGCCGGTGCCGGCGCCTCCCCTGTGCGGGGAGGGACCTCCCGAGGGCGCCTCCCTCTGTGCCGCGCCCGGCCCCGGGGAGGGGGAGGGACACGAGATCCGACGTCGAGCTCTGAACCACGCCAGCATGTACAGACCGCCACACCGTGCTCACGAGCGTCGGCACCGTTTCCGGGCGGTGCGGCGCCCTGCGCGCAGCGGCCTTCCCCGCTGCGGTTGCATGATCCGCGGCAGCCGGGCCGTCGAGCCCCCACGCGAACGCCATCACATCAGGAGCAGGCGTGTGACGCAGTGACACGAAGCACGGCAGACCCACATCTTGGGCCATCTTCGGCGATTTGTCCCCCATATCTCAGAGGGATCTTCGGAAGTCCTGAAACGCCGGAGGCCCCAGGATGAACTCCTGGGGCCTCCGGCGTGTGGCTCCCGCGATAGGACTCGAACCTATAACCTGCCGGTTAACAGCCGGCTGCTCTGCCGATTGAGCTACACGGGATCGTCTGGCGCGTCGCTCGGAGAGGCTTTCGGCCCTTCCTTGCGGCGCGGAACTAGATTAGCGCATTCCGGGGGGTGCGTGTCGCACCCAGATCATCCAAGCGTCTCGCCGAACCCGCGAAAGGGCGGCCTTCCGGCAGAACGCGCGGCGCCTTGGGACCATAACCCTTCTCAGCCGGGGTAGGGGAGGCGGAGAGCGGGGATGCCAGCGGCACGCGGAGGTAGAAGATGCGATATCGATTCACGTTCGCCGTGGGCCTGGCCGTCGGCTACGTCTTGGGCAGCCGGGCAGGCCGGGAGCGGTACGAGCAGATCAAGCGAGTGGCACAGCGGGTCGCCGACAATCCCATGGTCCAGCAGGCCGCGGGCGTGGCCGGAGCGCAGGCCTCCAAGGCCGCCGAGGTGACCAGGCACAAGCTCGGCGACGTGCTGGGCGACAGGGTGCCCTTTCTGCACAAGAACGGCTGGGCCGTCGCCAGGGACGACACCGGCACCGGCACCGGCTGGCCGGACACCGAGATGGACCGGGTGACCTGACCCGGCGCCACGCGAAGGCGGCCCACGGGGACTTCCCCGTGGGCCGCCTCGCCGCGCGGTGAGGGCTCTCAGACGGTCCGAGCCCGGTGAGGGCTCTCGTACGGTCCGAGCCCGGTAAGGGCTCTCCGACGGTCCCGAGAGCGCGGTGAGGGCTTTCAGATGCCGAGGTTGCGCCTGAGCTCCTCAAGGGCCTGCTCGGCGGCGGCCCTCAGGCCCGGATCGGTGGAGTCGAGGCCCTGGTCGAAGATGAGCTCCCACTCGGCCGCGTCCTGCCCGGGCACCCGGCGCGCGACCAGACGCACTCCCCCGCGGTCCCCCAGGCGCACGTGCCGGTTCGCCAGGATCGACGAGGTGACCCGCTCCCGCACGGCCTCGGGCAGGCGTCCTGGGTCGGGCAGCGTCATCCGCCGCTCGGTGCCGTCGGTGGCCACGACGCGCAGCCCCTCCTCGTCCCACAGCGCCCGGTCGATCCGATACCAGGGCAGAGGGCTCTCGCCCGGCAGGCGCAGCGCCCGGTCGGTGGCCACGACGTACGAGCCGTCCGGCGTGCGGGCGTGGACGAGCACCCGTTCGCCCGCCTCCAGCGTGACGCCCGCCTCGGCGGGAAGGCTCCGGGAACCCCAGGGAAGTCGCATGGGTGAAAGCTACCCGGCGAGCAGGTCGAGGGTGAGTGCGGCCGACCAGGAGAAGTCACGGCAGCCCTGGCCCATGCCGTCGAAGGGGTCGAAGCACTCGCGGAACCCCGCCTGCCGTACGAGCCGGAGGGTGCTCGCCGCCAGCGACGCCGCGAGGTCCGCGAGACCGTGCGCGACCGCCGCCCGCCAGAGCAGCCAGTTGGTGTTCACCCAGGACGGCCCGCGCCAGTATGTCGACCGGTCGAACTCCAGCGCCCGTACCTCGCAGCTCGGCACGGGATAGCCGCAGGGCCCGATGAAGCGGGACTCCAGCACCTCGGTGAGGACCCCGACGACCGAGGCGGGCATCCCCGGGTCCAGCAGCGGCCCGAAGCAGCCCACCGTGCGGACGGGGATCAGTCGCCCGGCACGCAGGTCGCGCGCGTAGAAGGCGCCGTCCCACAGGCGGTCGAGCAAGGCCCCGCGGATCCGGTCGGCGGCCTCGCGAAAGGGCGCGCGGTCGGCCCCGATGGCCTCCGCGAGCCCGGCCAGCGCCACACAGGAGGCCAGCCAGATGCCGTTGAACAGCGGGTCCTCGACGGCGAAGGGGTGCTCGTCGCGCAGGTAGCCCGCGTCGTACCCGGAGTCGCGGTAGCGCGTGGCCAGCCGCACGTAGCGGTCGTGGTGGCTGTCGGACTCCAGCGCGTGGGCGTACCGCACCACGGGAAGCGCGGCCAGCGGAACGTCCCAGGCGGGGCTGTCGTCCAGCCCCGACTCCCAGGGGTGGACGATCGCGGCGAGGCCGTCCCCGCCGAGGTCGCGGGCCGAGGCCAGGTAGTCGTGCTGGGCGACCAGGCTGGGCCAGGCCCTCCGTACGAAGCCCAGGGCGGCGTCGCGGTCGGCGGCGTACCGCCAGATCCACCACACGGCGCAGGCCTGGAGCGGCGGCTGGGTGAGCCCCGAGGTGATCGCCCCGCGCGGCGCCGCCGGGCACTCGGCCGACCGCCACAGCGACGGCCCGGGGTAGTAGGCCTCAACGGTGGACCGGTCGAAGACGATGTGCGGCACCATCCCGGTGCTCCACTGGCCGGCGAACAGGCTCAGCAGTTCGGCGCAGGCACGGGACCAGCGGCGGCGGGCGAGCCCGATCGCCACGAAGGCGGAGTCCAGGCTCCACTGGTGGGGATAGCGCCCCACCGCCGGCACGGTGGCCGACCCTGTCCAGTTCGCGTCAAGCACGTCGAGTGCGGCCTGCTCGAGCGCGGTGTCGTCGACCGCGGACCGCGCGTCCATCGGGTCGTCGGCAGGAGACCGTCGCCTCCCGGGAGGGGAGCGCCGTCTCCCCGGAGGGAACGCCGTCCGCCGCCGGCGGAGACGGGAGTGCCGTCCCTGCCTTCCTCCTCTCGTGACCGGTACCGGTCCGAGTCACGGCGCCCGGCCGATGGGCTCCGCGTGCCCGGGTCTCAGCCATGACCCCAAGACCTGGGTCTCGGCGTTACCCCCAAGGCCTGGGGCTTTCGTGCCCGGTCTCGGCGTGGCCCCGAGGCATGGGCTTTCCGCGTCCGGCCCACGGCCCGCACGCCCGGCGGGTCATGGACCGGACGGGACGACTCAGTCGAGGTAGTCGCGGAGCATCTGCGCGCGCGTCGGGTGGCGCAGCTTGGCCAGCGTCTTGGACTCGATCTGCCGGATGCGCTCGCGCGTGACGCCGAACTCCCGGCCGACCTCCTCCAGGGTCCTCGGATGGCCGTCGGACAGCCCGAAGCGCAACTGGATGATCCGCTGCTCCCTGTCGGACAGGGTGGCGAGGATGTCGTCCAGCTGGTCCTGCAGCATGATGAAGGCCGCGGCCTCGATCGGCACCACCGCGTCGGCGTCCTCGATGAAGTCACCGAGGTCGGAGTCCTCCTCGCCGATGGGCGACTGGAGCGACACCGGCTCCTGGGCGATGCGCTGGATCTCGACCACGCGGTCGACGGGCAGGTCCATCTCCAGGGCGATCTCCTCGGGAGCCGGCTCCCGGCCGAGATCCTGGTGGAGCTGCCGCTGCACCCGCACCAGCTTGTTGATCGTCTCGACCATGTGCACGGGAATTCGAATCGTCCGCGCCTGGTCCGCGATCGCCCGGGTGATCGCCTGGCGAATCCACCACGTGGCGTACGTGGAGAACTTATATCCCTTGGTGTAGTCGAATTTCTCGACCGCCCGGATGAGACCCAGGTTGCCCTCCTGGATCAGATCGAGGAAGAGCATTCCGCGCCCGACATAGCGTTTCGCGATCGACACCACGAGCCGCAGATTGGCTTCGATGAGCCGCTGCTTCGCCCGGACGCCCTCCCAGACGAGCTCCTCGAACTCCGGCTTGGCCAGCCTCAGGCCGAGATCGCATAATTTGTCCTCGGCGAACAGGCCCGCCTCGATCGCCTTGGCCAGCTCCACCTCCTCCTCGGCGGTCAGCAGCGGAACGCGGCCGATCTCCCGCAGGTATATGCGGACGAGGTCGCTGGTCGGCGCCCGCTTGCCGACGTCCTCCTCATCGGGGCGGACGGTGTCTTCCTCGGCCTGAGGTTCGAGCACCTCCACACCCTTTTCGGCGAGCATCCGCACGACGCGTTCCAGCGCGTCGGCCGGCAACTCGGAGCGGTCAAGCGCGGCGGCCACGTCGTCGACGGTGACGCTTCCGCGCTCCCTTCCTCTCGCGACTAGATCCGCCACCTGATCTACCGATGGCGGTCCACTTGGCAGCACCGATGCACCCACGGGACATAGTCTGCGGTATAGGGACCAGAAAAGGGCAGGCCTATTTTTGGCACAGAAGGTAAGGCGAGAGCCATTACCGAATCGATATCAAACAAAAGTTTGGCCGACGTGAGAAGCGGATAGTAAAGCTAATTACGCTCCGACGGCGCGTTCTCTTAACACCCGCCGTTGTTGTTCGAGCGCCACCAGTTCCCCGAAGAGCCGGTTGTAGTCCTGCTGCTGCTCAACGGGGTTGAGCCGCTCCATCTTGGCCTTGATCTGGAAGAGCGCCCGCGTCACCGCGATCTCGGCCAGGCGGGCCAGCACGGCCGCGCCGTAGCGCTCCTCGCTCGCCAGGTCGGAGCGCACGGGCTCGACCGCGAACCTGGTCGCCAGCGCGCGCAGGGCGTCGTCCTCGGTGTGCTGGAGCAGCAGGTCGACCCACTCGCGCCCGCCCGGGCCGCCCGCCACCGTGCCGCCGGCGGACATGACCAGCTCGTACAGCGCGACGTGCTCGGGCGCGGTGAACGCCTGCGCCCCGAGGGCGTCGAACTCGGGGCCCATGAGCGCGGGACGCTGCACCGCGAGCTTGAGCGCCTCGGACTCGATGCGCACCACGGGGTCGGCCTGATCGACCGGGCGGGGCGCCGCCGCGCGCCTGGCGGGCCGCTCAGGGGCGCCGGGACGGCCGCCGGGGGCGGAGCGCGCGCCGACCTCCTGGATGCGCCGCAGCACCATGCGCTCGTCCATGAACCCGAGCCAGCGGTCGAGGTCGACGGCGTACCTGCCACGCAGGGCCGGGTCCTTGATGCCGGCCACCAGCGGCGCGGCGGCGTCGAGCGCGGCGAGGCGGCCCTCGTTGGAGGTGAGCTCGTAGCGCGAGATGACGCTGCGGATGGCGAAGGCGAAGAGCGGCTCGCGGCTCGCGATCAGGTCGCGCACGGCGCCGTCGCCCTGCTTGACCCGCAGGTCACAGGGGTCGAGCCCGTCGGGCTGGACGGCCACGAAGGTCTGGGTGACGAACTTCTGCTCGTCGGCGAACGCCCGGAGCGCGGCCTTCTGCCCGGCCGAGTCGCCGTCGAAGGTGAAGACGACCTCGCCGCGGAACTCGGCCTGGTCGAGCAGGAGCCGCCGCAGGACCTTGATGTGCTCCTCGCCGAAGGAGGTGCCGCAGGTGGCGACCGCGGTGGGCACGCCGGCGAGGTGACAGGCCATCACGTCGGTGTAGCCCTCGACGACGACCGCCTGGGAGCGCTTGGAGATCTCGCGCTTGGCCAGGTCGATGCCGTAGAGGACGGTGCTCTTCTTGTAGATGGGGCTTTCGGGGGTGTTGAGGTATTTGGGGCCGTCGTCGCTGTCGAGCAGCTTGCGCGCGCCGAACCCGATCACCTCGTTGGTGATGTCGCGGATGGGCCAGACCAGCCGGCCGCGGAATCGGTCGACGGGGCCCCGGCGACCCTCTCTGGCCAGGCCGCCCTTGATCAGCTCGGCGGCGCTGAACCCCCGGCCCAGCAGGTGGCGGGCGAGCCGGTCCCACTCGGCCGGGGCGTAGCCCACCCCGAAGTGCTCGGCGTCGACCCGCTCGAAGCCCCGCTCGGACAGGAACCTGCGGCCGGGCGCCGCCTCGGCCTCCGAGAGCAGGGAGGCGTAGAACTCGGCGGCGGCCTTGTGTGCCTCGATCAGGCGGCTGCGCTCGCCGTGCTCGCGCCCCGGAACGTAACCGCCCTGCTCGTAGCGGAGCTGGATGCCCGCGCGCTGCGCCAGCCGCTCGATGGCGTCGGTGAAGGTCAGGTGCTCAAGCTTGCGGACGAACGTGATGACGTCGCCGCCCTCGGCGCATCCGAAGCAGTACCAGTAGCCTCGGGAGGGCGTGACGTTGAAGGAAGGGGACTTCTCATCGTGGAAGGGGCACAGGCCCTTGAGATTGCCGCCGCCCGCGTTGCGAAGCTGGATATGCTCGCCTACGACCTCGGCGATCGATGAGCGCTCCCGCACGAGCGCGATGTCCTCGTCACTGATCCGCCCTGCCACGCCGTGAGTCTACGGCTCACCACCGACAACCTGGGGCGCGAGCCGTACATGGTGGGTGATTTTCCGCGAATGGGTCGTGTCGGCCATGAAGGTCGGTTACAAAGGAAACGCTCATTTTCGGTAACGTCAGGCGGGTGGAGATCATGCGATCGGGGCGACTCGCCGCCATTGCCGCGACGGTGCTGGTCACCGCGGCCTGCACCGCCCCGGGCGGAGTGGCCGGCATCAGCACGTCGCCGCCCACTTCCGCTCCGGACATCACGGCGAGCACAGCCGCCGAGGCCCTCGGAGCCGCGGAGGCGTTCTCAGGCGAGCCCGGCGCGTCTCCCAGCGGGCCGCGGGGCGAGATCGACGCCGCCACGCTGAAGCCCAGCGCCTCCGCGCCCGCGGTGAAGCCGCCGCCCGGCGACGGCCCGGTCCGGGTGCCCCCACCGCGCCTTTCGAGGTTCAGCTACGTCTTCCCCGTGCGCGGATGCCGGATCAGCTACGCCCGCAAGCAGCTGGTCCTGCCCAAGACCACGATCTGGGCCGGGAAGGGCTGCTCCTTCGTCGCCCCCGTCAGCGGCACCGTCCACGAGGTGAACACCAGGAACCGCTGGAAGTCGTCCACCGACCACGGGGCCGACCGCGAGGGCCGGTTCGTGTCCATCGTCGGCGCCGACGGCGTCCTGTACTTCGGCGGCCACCTCGACACGGTCGCGCAGGGCCTCAAGCCCGGTATGGCCGTGAGCGCGGGCCAGGTGCTCGGGCAGATCGGCGACTCGGGGAACGCCAGAGGCGGGGGCTCAAACCTCTACTTCGCGGTGTCCTGGGCGGCGCCGTCCAAGCTGTGGTGGGTCCGGCGGGGCATGGTCGACCCGTGGACCTACCTGGACGCGTGGCTGAACGGCAACCGCACCCTGTCCCCCGCCCAGCAGGTGGCAGCCGTGCGGGCCAGGGTGGGCGCGGCGCCCCCGTGCCGCACGCTCTGCGCGTCCAAGCCCGGCAAGAAGCCCGAGGAGCGGCCCATCCCGACCCAGAGCGCCGACCCGGACGTCGTCACCACCGGCCGGGCCCGCGGCGAGGCGGGGACGCACGACCGTACTCCGGGCTAGGCGCTAGGCGCGGGAGCCGAGGCTCCGGTGCAGGGCGACCGCGGAGACGTCGGTCAGCGAGGCGATCTGGTCGACGACCACGCGCAGCCGGCCCGCGTCGTCGCCCGCGTCGGCGAAGGCGGCCCGCAGGGCGGGCTCCAGGGTCCCCGGGGCGCCCAGCATGATCATCGAGGCCAGCTCGGCGATCAGCTCGCGCTGGCGGGCCTGGTTGGCGTTGTGGTCTTCCCTGGCCATCACGTAGTGCGCGGTCACCCCCTTGAGCAGCGCGCACTCAAGACGGGCCGCCCTCGGCACGATCAGGTCGGCGCCGTGCCTGGTGAACCCCGGGCCGTACGCCTGGAGGGTGGCGGCCTGCGCGGACAGGCAGAACCGCCCGATCAGCGCGCTGGTGCAGGACTTGAGCGCCACGAGGTCGGCCATGGTGCCCTCGAAGCGGGAGGGCCAGAGCGGCTCGGCGACCAGGCTCGCGAGGGTGTCCTCCAGCTCGGTCAGGGAGGAGTCGACGGCGTACCACTTGAGGGTGCGCTCGCAGACGTCGCGCCGCTCCCCCGGATCCCGCAGCAAAGCCAGTGTGACGTGCCCGGAGTGAAGCGCGTCCTCCAGGTCGTGGACGGAGTAGGCCACGTCGTCGGACCAGTCCATGACCTGCGCTCCGAAGCCGACCCGGGAGGCCGGGACACCCTGCCTCACCCAGTCGAAGACCGGCAGGTCGTCGGGGTAGACGCCGAACTTCGGCCCGTGGGCCGACGTCCAGGGGTACTTCAGCGCCGAGTCGAGCGTCGCGCGGGTGAGGTTGAGCCCGGCGCTCCTGCCGTCGCTCGTGAGGACCTTGGCCTCAAGCCGGGTCAGCAGCCGCAGGCTCTGGGCGTTGCCCTCGAAGCCCCCGCACCGGGCCGCCAGCTCGTTGAGCGCCGTCTCGCCGTTGTGCCCGAACGGCGGATGGCCGAGGTCGTGGGCCAGGCACGCGGTCTCCACCAGATCGGGGTCGCAGCCGAGCGCCTTGCCCATCTCCCTGCCGATCTGGGCGCATTCGAGGGAGTGGGTCAGGCGGGTGCGCCCGATGTGGCGGCCGTGGTCGGGGATCTCCCCCGGCCCGACCACCTGGGTCTTGGCCGCCAGCCGTCTCAGGGCGGCGCTGTGCAGCACCCGCGCGCGGTCGCGTTCGAACGCGCTGCGCTCGGGGTTGCCGGGAGGCTCCGGCACCCATCTCGCCTGCTCGAACTCTTCATAGGCTCTCATCGGTAGCGGGATGCTACCCCCGTGAGGGCCTGCGCATCACAAACATGCAGGAAACTCACGATGTCCGGCGCATCTCCTCTCTCTTCGCAGGTCAGACGGCCCGTAACACCCCCCTACCCGCCGCCGCCCGCACCCCACTGGCGAGGGCCGGACAGCGGCCCTCGCCAGTGGGGTCCAGGACACGAGGGACGGGGTCAGCGGGACTCGGGCTCGGCGCACGCCAGGGCGGCGCGCCCGGCCTCCAGGCGGGCGACGGGGACCCGGAACGGCGAGCACGAGACGTAGTCGAGGCCGATCTCGTGGCAGAAGCGCACCGACTCGGGGTCGCCGCCGTGCTCCCCGCAGATGCCCAGCTTGAGGTCCGGACGGGTCTTGCGGCCCTCCTCGACGGCGATGCTCATCAGCCGGCCCACGCCGCTCCTGTCGATGGTCTCGAACGGGGACACCCCGAAGATCCCGAGGTCGAGGTACCGCGAGAAGAACGCGGCCTCGACGTCGTCACGGGAGAAGCCCCAGGTCATCTGGGTCAGGTCGTTGGTGCCGAAGGAGAAGAACCGCGCCGCCTCGGCGATCTGCCCGGCGGTCAGGGCCGCCCGGGGCACCTCGATCATCGTGCCGATCAGCGCCTCGACGCCCACCTCGTCGAGGATGCGCTCGGCCTCGTCGCGTACGCCCTCAAGCTCCTGCACCGCGCTGACCAGCGGGATCATGATCTCGGCCCGGGGGTCGCCCCCAGCCGCGCGCCGCTCGGCCGCCGCCTCGGCGATGGCCCGCACCTGCATGGCGAACAGGCCGGGGATCACCAGGCCGAGCCGCACGCCGCGCAGGCCGAGCATCGGGTTCTGCTCGTGCAGCCGCTTGACGGCCGCGAGGAGCTCGCGGTCCCTCGGCGTCGCGTCGGCTCCGGCCAGCGCGATCTTCACCGAGAGGGTGGTGAGGTCGGGCAGGAACTCGTGCAGGGGCGGGTCGATCAGCCGGATCGTCACCGGCAGCCCGTCCATCTCCGCGAGGATGCCCACGAAGTCGGACTTCTGGAGGGGTTCGAGGGCGTCCAGGGCCGCGCGGCGCTCTTCGCCCGAACCGGCCAGGATCAGATCCTCGACGAGCTGCCGCCGGTCGCCCAGGAACATGTGCTCCGTGCGGCAGAGCCCGATCCCCCGCGCCCCGAACCTGCGGGCGCGGGCGGCGTCGTCGGGGTTGTCGGCGTTGGCCCGTACGTCCAGGCGGCGGCGCCCGTCCGCGTGGCTCATGATCCGGTGTACGGCCTGGACGAGCTCGTCGCCGCTGTCGCCCGAGCCCTCGAAGTACTCGACGACGGGCGAGGCCATGACCGGCACCTCGCCGAGGTACACCTCACCGGTGCCGCCGTCGATGGAGACGACCTCGCCCTCCTCGACCACCACGCCACCGGGGGCGGTGAACCGCCTCCCCTGCGCGTCGACCTCCAGCTCCTCGGCCCCGCACACGCAGGTCTTGCCCATGCCGCGCGCGACCACCGCGGCGTGCGAGGTCTTGCCGCCCCTGCTGGTCAGCACGCCCCGCGCGGCGATCATGCCGACGAGGTCGTCCGGTGTGGTCTCCCGGCGGACCAGGATGACGTCCTCGCCCTGCCCGGCCAGCTCCTTGGCGCGCTCGGAGGAGAACACGGCCTTGCCCACGGCGGCGCCGGGCGAGGCGTTCATGCCCTTCGCGATGCGCCGTCGGCCGGCGCCGAGGTCGAACCGGGGGAACATGAGCTGCGCGAGCTGGTCCCCGGTCACCCGCGAGACGGCCTCGTCGAGGTCGATGAGGCCCTGGTCGACGAGCTGGATGGCGATGCGGAAGGCCGCGGCGGCCGTACGCTTGCCGACGCGGGTCTGGAGCATCCACAGCTTCCCGCGCTCGATCGTGAACTCGATGTCGCACAGGTCGCGGTAGTGGTTCTCCAGCGTCTCCATGATGCCGAGGAGCCGCTGGTAGGACTCCGGGTCGATCCGCTCGAGCTTCTGCAATGGGACGGTGTTGCGTATGCCCGCGACGACGTCCTCGCCCTGGGCGTTCTGGAGGTAGTCGCCGTACACGCCCTGCTGGCCCGAGCCTGGGTCGCGGGTGAACGCGACGCCGGTGCCCGACTCCATTCCGAGGTTGCCGAAGACCATCGCGACGATGTTGACCGCCGTGCCGAGGTCGGCCGGGATGCGCTCCTGGCGGCGGTAGATGATCGCGCGGGGGGCGTTCCACGACTCGAAGACCGCCTCGACGGCGAGCCGCATCTGCTCACGCGGGTCGCAGGGGAACTCGTGACCGGTCTGCTCCCTCACGATGCCCTTGTAGGTCTCCACGAGGCGCTGGAAGTCGGAGGCTTCGAGGTCCAGGTCGCTGTCGACGCCCTTGTGCCGCTTGGCCTCGTCGATCCCGTTCTCGAACAGGTCGCCGTCGATGCCGAGCACGGTTCTGCCGAACATCTGGATGAGCCTGCGGTAGGAGTCCCAGGCGAAGCGCTCGTCGCCCGCCTGCTTGGCCAGTCCCTGGACGGACTCGTCGTTGAGGCCGATGTTGAGGACGGTCTCCATCATCCCGGGCATGGAGTACTTGGCTCCGGAGCGCACGCTGACGAGCAGGGGGTCCCCGGCGTCGCCGAGGCGCTTGCCCATCCCCTTCTCCATCGCGGTCAGGTGGGCCTCGACCTCCTCCGAGAGCCCCTCGGGGAAGCCTCCGTCGGAGAGGTAGCGCCGGCAGGCTTCGACGGTGATCGTGAACCCCGGAGGCACGGGAAGGCCGAGGTTCGTCATCTCCGCGAGATTGGCACCCTTACCACCGAGGAGATCCCTGAGATCCTTGTTGCCCTCGGTGAAGTCGTATACGTACTTGGGCACTCCAGCTCCTTCAACGACTTCAATGGCGTACGATTCCGCCTCGTTCCGGGGACTCTACCTACGATTTACATCGGGAAACGTCACCCTCGCCTCATCATGGCGTTTTCCCTGGTAGAACCCAATATAGCGGTCTAATCCATTCCTCCGGCGAGGTGAACTCGGGCGAAACTCGGGGTGCCGGTCGTGGTATATACCAATTCTTGGTCAATCACTGGGATTAAGAGGTGATCCACCCACCCGTGAATTGGTGTAGACCTTTCTCCGGGCGTCGCGGAACAATGACAGGGAAGGGACCGCCGATGTCCGGTCGCCGCTACCGGCCGACGCCGGGAAGATCATCGGGCGTCCGGCGACGAGCGTCAGGGAGTCCGTGGCAGGCGGGGGCCGCCTTGGCGGCGTCGCTCAGCCGCGCGGGGCGTACATGATGACGGCGACGCCGGCGAGGCAGACCAGGGCGCCGATCACGTCCCAGCGGTCGGGCCGGAACCCGTCGGCGATCATGCCCCAGGCCAGGGAGCCCGCGACGAAGACGCCGCCGTAGGCCGCCAGGATGCGGCCGAAGTTGGGATCGGACTGGAAGGTGGCGACGAACCCGTACACGCCGAGCGCGAGGACCCCCGCGCCCATCCAGAGCAGGCCCCGATGCTCCCGCACGCCCTGCCACACCAGCCAGGCGCCCCCGATCTCGGCCACCGCGGCCAGCACGAACAGGGCGATGGAGCGCAACACGACCATGACGACCAGACTAGCGTTCACCGCACGCGGAGGGCCTGACGCTCAGAAGCGAACGCGCCTCCGCGGCACGCCTCGGCACGAACGGCACGATGATGTCGTCGATGTTGGTGCCGGCGAACATGCCCGCGGCCGTGCCGATCGTCGTCCAGGTCTCCGCCACGCCTGCCGACCCTAGTGCGGAAGAATGAGCGCCGTGCAAGCCCGTATCGCGATAGTCCCGAACGCCGAGCCCGGAGCGACCGGCGGCCCCGATCGGATCCGCGCCGGCATCGAGGAGGCCGTGGCCCGCGGCGGCGGAGCCGTCGTGCCGCAGGCCGAGGCCAACGGGCTCGTATGGCTCGTCCCCGGCCGCCCCGACCTGCTCGGCCGTGCCCTCGACGGCGGCCCGGGCGTCCGGTGGGTGCAGTTCCCCTGGGCGGGCGTCGAGAAGTACGCGGCCACCGGTGTCCTCCGGCGCCCCGTGGTCTTCACCTGCGCGAAGGGGTCCTTCGCCGGGCAGGTGAGCGAGCACGCCCTGATGCTGATCCTCGCCTGCCTGCGTGGCGTCTCGCGCCAGGCGCGCACACCGCGCTGGTCGTCCGCCGATCCCCGGTCCCTGGCCGGTCTCAGCGTGACCATCCTCGGCGGAGGGGGCATCGCCGAGCGGCTCGTCCGCCTGCTGCGGCCCTTCGACTGCCGCGTCCGGGTCATCCGCCGGCGGCCGGACAAGGTGGAGGGGGCCGACGAGACCTTGCCGCCCTCCGCGCTGGCGGGCGTGCTTCCCGGCACCGACGTGCTGGTGCTGGCCCTCGCCCTGACGGCCGAGACCCGGCACGTCGTCGGCGCCGCCGAGCTGGCGCTGCTGCCCTCCCACTCGGTGGTCGTCAACGTCGCGCGCGGCGCGCACATCGACACCGACGCTCTGGTCCGGGCGCTCGCCGAGGGCCGCGTCTCGGCCGCCGGGCTGGACGTGACCGACCCCGAGCCCCTGCCGGAGGGCCACCCGCTGTGGAGCGACCCGAGGGCCCTCATCACCTCGCACAGCGCCGATTCGGCGGACTACGTCCTGCGCATGCTGTGCGAGCGGGTGGAGCACAACGTCCGCCGGTTCGGCGCCGGCCTGTCCCTCGACGGGGTGATCGACCCCGTGACCGGCTACTGAGGCGTCCTCCGCACCTCCGGGACACACGCCGGGCCGTACGCGGGCCGTACGCGGGGCCGTACGCGGGGTTCACGCCCGGGGCGAACATGCGGGCTCGCGGGCCGGTGGGCGGACGGGTAGCTGCCAGGATGGACCGCATGATGGAGCTGAACGGACGTCCCGTCACCCCCGGCGAGCTCGGCACGCTCGCGCTCTACAACTACGGGCACTTCACCACCATGCGGGTGGAGGACCGGAGGGTCCGCGGTCTCTCCCTCCATCTCGAAAGGCTCCTCGGCGACTGCCGGATCCTCCACGGCGTCGACCTCGATCTCGAACGGGTGCGCCATCTCGTCCGCCGGGCGGCGGCCTCGGCGCCGTCGCCGGTCATCGTGAGGGTCACCGTGTTCGACCCCGAGCTCGACCTGGCCCACCCGGCGGCCAAGGCCCGGCCCGAGATCCTCGTCACCACCAGGCCGGTCCCCGCCGACCTCGCCCCGCTGAGGCTGGGGGCCGTCCACTACGAGCGCGAGCTGCCCGAGGTCAAGCACACCGGCCTGTTCGGCTCCGTGCTGCACCGGCGGCTCGCGCGGCTCGGCGGCGACGACGACGTGCTGTTCGTCGACGGTCTGTCCCGCGTGACCGAGGGGGCCACCTGGAACATCGGTTTCGTCCGCGCGGGCCGCGTCCTGTGGCCGGAGTCGAACCGCCTCGACGGCGTGACGATGCGCCTCCTCAACGACGTCATGCGCCGCGCCGGCATCCCCTTCGACGCCGCCGACGTCGGCACCGGCGACCTGCCCGCGATGACCTCCGCGTTCGTCACCAACGCCGCCGTCGGCCCGCGCCCCGTCCGTTCGATCGACGGGGCCGAGCTGGCGGTGGACGAGCCGCTCCTCACCACGCTGCGCAGAGAGTACGCCGCCATCCCCGGCGACCCCCTCTGACCCGCGCGGCGGGCCGGCTACCCGTGGACGGGGGCGGCGCCGGTGGCGGTGGCGACGAGGTCCTCGTAGACGGCCGGGCCTGTGGTGTAGGCGCCGAGTCGCACGGTCTTGTTGTCGCCGTGGTAGTCGCTGGAGCCGGTGGCCCGCAGGCCCAGGTCGCGGGCGAGCAGGCGCACGTGCTCGCGGTCCTCGGGCGTGTGGTCCACGTGGCCGGCCTCCACGCCCCACAGGCCCGCCACCGCGAGATCGGCGATCAGGTCGTCGGGCACGATGTGGCCCCGGCTGCCCGCCCTCGGGTGGGCCAGCACCGAGACGCCGCCCGCCTCGTTCACCAGGCGGATGGCGGTCAGCACGTCGATGTCGGCCTTGGGCAGCCGGTAACGGCTCCCCAGCCATTCGGGGGCGAACGCCTCGTCCACCGACCGCACCAGGCCCCGCCCGACGAGCGCCCGGGCGATGTGCGGGCGCCCCACGGTGCCGCCCGCGGCGTAACCCCGTACCTCGGGGAGCGTGAGGTCGATGCCGTCGGCGTTCAGCAGCGCGACGACGTTCTCCGCCCGGACGTCGCGTGACCGGCGCACCCTGGCCAGCTCGGCCACCATCGGTTCGTAGGCGGGGTCGAACAGGTAGGCCAGCAGGTGCAGCCCGATCGAGGGCTCGCTTCCGAACCACCGTCCCGACAGCTCCGCGCCGCGCACCAGCGTGAGCCCGGGGGGGACGGCGGCCGCGGCGGCCGGCCAGCCGGCGGTGGTGTCGTGATCGGTGAGCGCCACCACGTCGAGCCCCGCGGCGGCGGCCCGGCTCATCAGGGCCTCGGGCGTGTCGGTGCCGTCGCTGACGGTGGAGTGCGTGTGCAGGTCGATCCGCATACCCGAGCCTCTCGGTTCGACGGCCCGGTCGCGCGGCCGAGCCCTTTCAGTGAGGGCTTCACGTGAGGCGCCGCTCGGCGACGAAGCCTAGTCTTCGTCATCGTCTCCGCCGGCCCGGCGGCGGTCCCGGGACGGGCCGTCGTACCCGACCAGGCCGGAGAGATGAACGAGCAGCCGCGTGAGCGCGGGAGTGCGGGTGAACCGCCCCTGTTCTTCGGCGTCGGCGAGCTTGTGCAGGACATCGCGGATCCGGTCGGCCGCCTTGCGAGCCTCGTGCCCCTTCTTGCCGTGGCGGTCCGGCCGGTGGGCGAGCTTGGACGACGCGTCGGCGATCCTGTGCCGCACCTCGTCGGCGACCCGGGGATCGAGCCTGCCCTCGCCGGCCGACACGCGCAACGCCTGCGCCAGTTGGGCCAGCAGGACGCGCGGGTCGTCGGACAGCGGCGCCGGCGTCTCCGCCACCGCCGAAGCGGTCGCCGTGGGCCGTGGCGACACCGAGACACGAGGCGGCGCGGACGGGACGGACGGGGACGAGCCGACCGTCGAACGCGCCGCCGTGTTCGTGGCCTCCGTGGCCGGCCGGAGGACCGAGATCACCAGCACCACGACGGCGGCGACGGCGACCCCGGCCGCCGCCACCACGGGCTTGCGCCGGTTCGGGGCCAGGGACCGCCAGGCGGCGATGGCCCTGCCCGCCCTGCCCACCTCCACGGCGGGCATCGGCGGCATGGCACTGGTCGGCGCATGCGCACCAGGCTGAACTACCGGCGGCATGACACGGGTCGAGGTAGGCGCGGCCGGGTGCGGCGGCGGCATGACACGGGTCGAGGTAGGCGCGGCCGGGTGCGGCGGCGGCATGACACGGGTCGGGGAAGGCCCATGCGGCGCTTGGGGGGACAGGGGTGGCACCGGATGCCCAGAGACGCCACCGGGGCCCGCGCCCGGCCGCGATCCCGAGGCCAGCCAGTGCGCGACCTGATCGGCCCCCGGCCGCGCACCCGGATCCTTCTCCAGCAGGCTCAGCAACAGCGCTTCCAGCCCGGGTGGCACATCCGCCCGAAGCCGGCTCGGCGGCGTCGGCACGACCTGGACGTGCTGGTACAGCAGCGCGGGCAAGGTGTCCGCGCGGAAGGGCGCCTGCCCTGCCAGGAGCTCGTACAGCACGCACCCGAGCGCGTACATGTCGGACGCCGGCCCGGCGTCCTCGCCGAGGGCCCGCTCCGGCGCGAGGTAGGAACCGGTCCCCACGATGAGGCCAGTGCCGGTCAGCGCGGTCGCCGCCTGGTCGGCCAGGCGGGCGATGCCGAAGTCCACGACCTTCACCGTGCCGTCCGCCGTCAGGAGCAGGTTGCCGGGCTTGACGTCGCGATGGATCACGCCCTGCCGATGGGCGGCGGCCAGGCCCGACGCGGCCTGGAGCCCGGTGCGGGCCACCTCCTCGGGGCTGAGGCTCCCCCTCGCGGCCAGGTGCTCCGCCAGGCTGGGTCCATCTATCAGCTCCATGACGAGGTACAGGCGGCCCTCGGCCTCGCCGAAGTCGTGGACGGCGACGACGTTCGCGTGGTTCAGGCGGGCGGTGGCCTGCGCCTCCTTCCGGAACCGCGCGGCGGCCGAGGAGTCGAGAGCCGCCGGAAGCAGCAGTTTCACCGCGACCTGGCGGTCCAGGACCTCGTCCCTGGCCCGCCAGACCTCGCCCATCCCCCCGCGTCCGAGAGGCTCGTCCAACCGGTACCGAGCCGCCAGCAGCACGCCAGACGCCCTCCTCGTCGATGGCCGGCACCGTGGCGCCCCTGTGCCGCGGACGAGCCGAACCCGCCGGGAGAGACCACCGTGACGATCATGAACCGTTACGGCGTCCCAGGATAGCGGGAACTCCCCTGGGCTCCGGTGGACTCGACCAGGCGGCCGATCTCCGGGAGGACCGCCTCGGCCACGCTGATCTTCCGGTCGATCAGGCCGCTGGCGTGGAAGAGGTCGGCCGCGCGCTGCTGCTCGGCGACGAAGTCCTCGCCGACGGGGTGCAGTCCGAACGGCCGCGTACGCAGGGCGTGCTCCCAGGCGTCGAGGTCCCCGCCGTCTTCGGCGGCGAACAGCTCCGCAGCGGCCCTCGGGTTCCGCTGGATCCAGGCGTCGGACTCCTGCAGGGCCGCGACGATGGCGGCGAGCTCCTCGGGGTGCCCCTCGGCGAAGTCGCGGCGGGTGAACCACAGAGAGCGGTGGCTGAACAGCCCCTCGGTCTCGACGAGCTCCCTGACGGGGGCCTCCCGCTCGACCCTGGTGAGCGAGGGGTAGGAGCCCACCCAGGCGTCGACCTCCCGGTCGAGGAACAGCTGGGCCGCGTCCCCATAGGCGTCCACCGGCTCGATGTCCTTCCAGGTCAGCCCGGCCCGGTCGAGGGCGAACAGCAGCAGGGTGGTCTGCCACGAGCCGTGCCCGAGCGCCACCCGCTTGCCCGCGAGGTCCGCCAGGGAGGTGATCGGCGAGTCCTCGTGGACGACGAGCCGCCCGTTCTCGTGCCGCGGGCCGGAGACCGCCACGTACGCGATGTCGAGGCCCTTGCCCTGGGCGGTGACCGGCGGCGTGGAGCCGGTGCCGATGAAGTCGTACCCCCCGTCGAACAGGTGGTCACCGTGCGCGGAGGGGAGTCCGTCGGTGGGGGCGGGACGCTCCCCCGCCGGGAGGCCGCGCAGGTCCACCCACTCCACATCGGGAAGGGAGCGCTCCAGGATGCCGCGGTGGCGCAGCACCCACAGCGAGTTGTTGTTGGGGAAGTAGCCGACGCGAACACTCATCAGATGGATCCTTTCGATACGGACAGCGGGGAGTCGTGGCGGATGTCGTGGCCCCGGAGCAGCGGGAGCACCTCCTCGCCGACGCGGTACGCCTCCTCCAGGTGAGGAACGCCGGCGAGGATGAAGGCGTCGACGCCGATCCCGATCAGCTCGTCGAGCCGCTGGGCGACCTGCTGGTAGCTGCCCACCAGCCCGAACGCGGGGCCGCCGCGGAGCAGGTGGAAGCCGCCCCAGACGTTGGGCGACACCTCCAGCTCCCGGGGGTCGCTCACCGGCCAGGAGACGAACGACTGGCTGCGCAGCCACCCGACCGAGTCGCCGTCGGGGCCGCGGAGCGCCGCCGGGTCGACGTGCTCCCAGCCGCGCCGGATCTCGTCCCACGCGGCCTCCTCGGTCTCGCGGGCGAGCACGTCGACGCGCACGGCGAACTTCGGGGCGCGCCCGATCGCCGAGCTGTGCCCGCGCACCTGGGCGAACTTGTCCGCCAGCGCGGGGAAGGGCTCCAGCCACGACAGGTAGTAGTCGGCGTGCCGCCCCGCCGCCTCGATCGCGGCCTTGGAGGAGCCCGAGAAGTAGATCTCCGGGAACGGCTGACGCGCGAGCGGTTCAGGGAGCCCCGCCCCCTCGACCTGGTAGAACCGGCCCTCGTAGTCGAACGGGCCGCCGTTCCACACGCCCTTGAGCACGTCGAGGAACTCCGAGGTACGGGCGTAACGGTCGTCGTGGTCGACCCGGTCGCCCCACCACAGCTGGGCCGGGCCGCCTCCGCCGGAGATGATGTTGTAGACGACCCGCCCGCCGGTCGCCCGCTGGAGGCTCGCCGACATCCGCGCCGCCTGCACCGGGTGCAGGAAGCCCGGCTGGTAGGCGATCATGAAGCGGTAGGTCGTGGTCTCGCGGGCCAGTGCGGCGGCCGTGGCCCAGGGGTCGTCGGTGAAGGGGAACGACGGCAGCAGGCCGCCGACGAACCCCGAGATCTCCGACGCCCTCGCCACGTCGGCCATGTGGTCGACGTAGGAGTACCCGTCACGGCGGCCGTCCCGTACGCCGGGGGTCAGGCTGCCCGGCACGACCGGCGCCCACTCCCCTCGGCTGGACACCCGGCGCCGCAGCGACTGCTGGTCACCGTGGGTGCCGATACGCCAGTAGATGTCAATGGGCATGCTCGATCTCCTTCGCGAACAGCGGCAGCAGCCGCTCGCCCAGCCGGTAGGTCTCCTCGATGGCGGGCCATGCCGAAAGGACGAAGGTGGTGACGCCCTGGTCGAGATAGCCGCTGATCCCGGCCGCGACGGTCTCGTACGACCCGACCAGGCCGGACGGGGCGGAGCCTGTGCCGGCGATCCGGCCGAAACCGGGCCACAGGCGGGTGCGCGGGTCCGGATCCGGCAGGCCGGCCGCCTCTCCCCCGGCGAGGACCCAGAGCCGCCGGGCCTCGTCCCAGGCCTCGTCGTCGTCATCCCGCGCGAGGACGGGGATCCGCAGGCCGTACGCGACGCGGCGCCCCTCCGCCTCGGCCAGCGCGGCCAGCTCGGCGATGCCGGCCCGGACATCCTGGTCCGGGGTGAACAGGTGGATGTTGGCGTGACGGGCCGACAGCGCGAACGCCTCAGGCGAGGTGCCGGTCAGGTGGACGGGCGGGAAGGGCAGGCCCGAGTTCGGCGACTGGAAGCCGCCCGCGAGCACCTGGTAGAAGCGGCCCTCGTAGGTGTAGCCCTCCTCGTGCCACACGCCCCTCGCCACGGTGAGGAACTCGTCGGCTCGCGCGTAGCGGTCCGCGCCCAGCAGGTGGTCTCCCTGCGCCCGCGCGACGGCCGGGTCCAGGTCGACGTCGAGCTGCCATCCGAGCCGGTCGCCGGTGAACCGCTGGAGCGAGGCCGAGAACTTGGCCGCGTAGACCGGCGTGGCGATGCCGGGATGGAACCCGGCCACCACCCGCAGGTGACGGCTGTGCCGGAGCAGCCCGGCGGCGACCACCAGCGACTCCTCGCCGGCCGGGTCGAACGGCACCAGCGCGCCGCCGACGGCCGCGATCTCCGCGGCCCGGCCGATCTGCGCGAGGTGGTCGAACGGCCCGTAGGCGCCGGGCCGGGGGTCGGTGACGAGCGAGGGCAGCGGGCGCCGCGCGCCGGGCTGCCAGTCGCCCCGATCCCTGCGCCCGGGGTCGCGCCCGTCGCCCCGGGTCGGAACCGTGATCAGGAAGTCCGGGTGCCCGCCCATCAGGCGCCCACCCCCGCCGGGCGCGCGGTGAGACGCTCGCGGGCCAGTTCCAGGGGCTCGGGCGCCACCCAGGCGTCGAGGTCCACGTCGGCGTCGAGGAAGCCGTGCACCAGCAGGAAGTCCTTCTGGACGCGCAGCAGGCCGAGCCGCTCCTGGGACAGATCGGGATGGAGCGAGCGGTGGAAGTCGCCTCGGTAGGCGGTCTCCACGGCCTCCGCCCCGGACCGCGTCTCGCCGGCCAGGATCTCGCGTACCCGGCCGAGGTCTCCCCGCGCCCAGTCGGCGGCGCGCAGCGTCTGGGCCAGGAACCCCACCACCAGGTCGGGGTGCTCGTCCAGGAGCCGCTCGTGCACGGTGATCGGCCTCGGGGTGCCGTTGTTGACCCGGGTACGGAGGTCGGGGTGCGCGTCCAGGTCGACGGCCACTACCGCTCCGATCTCCTTGGCCTGCTCGGCGGCCCGCGCGCCCTTGGCGTAGACGGCGTCCACCTCGCCTCGGGCGAGCTCGGCGATGCCCGGCCAGGAGAACGCGCGTCCGTCCGCGTCCCGGCCTGTTTCGCGGGTTGGTTCGCGGCCTGCGTCCCGGCCGACCGACGGCCTGGTCTGGGCGGCCACCTCCACGAACGTGACGTCGTCGAGGGTCAGCCCGCCCTGCGCGAGCGCGCCCTTGAACCCGTGCAGGGCCATGGCGCGGGGGAAGCTCTCGGCGCGGGTCTCGGCCCACGCGGGCAGCGCGACCCGGGCGCCTGCCAGGCCGGCCGCGCCGGTGATGCCCGATCCGGCCCTGACCAGGATGGACTGCCACTCCTCGATCCAGGTCAGGCCGATCAGCCGTGTCGGGGCGCCCGCCGACCGCGCGGCGAGCGCGGGGACGTTGCCGCCCTCCCGGAACAGCCCGAGGAGCTGGTGGTCGAAGTGGTGCCGGGCCAGCTCGGGTCCCGCGTCCTGCAGGATGCCGACGTCCAGGCCGGCCGCCCGGAACTCCTCGGCCAGCCAGCCCTGGTTGTGGGCCAGGCCGCTGGCGGTGGGCACGGGGCAGCGGGTGTACCAGATCTTGTCTATGGATGACATGCGACTCCTCATTCGCTCATGGAGGAGGCCGTGCGCGGCCTCCGGCGGCTAGTGCGAGGCGGTGACGACGCCCAGGTGGTTCAGGAACAGGCGGCGGTACTCGGCGAACGGAAGGCTGTCGCGGTCCCGGGGGTGGGTCAGGTCGATCGTCCTGTCGACCGCCAGCGTGCCTTCCCGCAGCACCACGACCCGGTCCGCCAGCCGTACGGCCTCGTCCACGTCGTGGGTGACCAGGACGACCGCCGGGCGGTGGCGCGCGCACAGCTCGGCGACCAGCTCCTGCATCTGGAGCCGGGTCAGCGCGTCCAGCGCGGCGAACGGCTCGTCGAGCAGCAGCGCCTCCGGATCGCGGACCAGTGCCCTGGCGAGGGCGACCCGCTGCGCCTCCCCTCCGGACAGGGTCGCCGGCCACGCGCCGCCGTACCCGTCCAGTCCCACTTCGGCGAGGGCCCGGCGCCCGGCCTCGCGGGCGGAGGCCGGCAGACCGAGGGTGACGTTGGCGAGCACCCTCCTGGCGGGGATCAGCCGGGGTTCCTGGTAGACGGTCGTCCGGCGGGGGGCGGCGAGCACGGTCCCCGCGTCGGGGAGTTCCAGGCCCGCCAGGATGCGCAGCAGGGTGGTCTTCCCCGTGCCGCTCGGGCCGAGGAGGGCGAAGAACTCGCCCCTGCGGATCGAAAGGTCGATCCCCGAAAGCACGGTCTTGGCGCCGAACGCCTTGCTCAGCCCGCTGACGCGCACGGCCAGGTCGCCGGGTTCCTTCTCCCCGACCCTGAGCTCGCTCATCGCGGCCTCCTCGGGCTCATCGGGCGACCACGTGTCCGCGCCAGGGCATGGCCAGCCGCTCCACCAGGCGGATCGCGGCGTCGAAGATCAGCCCGAGGACGGCGTAGATGAGGACGCAGAGCACCATGTAGTCGGGCCTGAAGTACTGCTGCGCCAGGGTGACCAGGTAGCCGATGCCCTCGGTGGCGCCGACCTGCTCGGCCGCGATCAGGCCGGTGAGCGAGACCGACAGGCAGATGCGCAGCGCCATCAGGATGTTGGGCAGGGCGGTCGGGATGACGACGCCGAGCGCGAGCCGGTGGCCCCGCAGGCCGAAGCCGCGGGCCGCCTCGACGACCTTGCGGTCGACGTTCCGCACGCCGAGGTAGGTGTAGGCGTACATCGGGATGGCCGCCGACACCGCGATCAGCACGATCTTGAACGTCTCGCCGACCCCGAACCAGGAGATGAAGAGCGGCACCAGCGCGAGGAACGGCACGGCGCGCATCATCTGCATCGTCGGGTCGACCAGCTCCTCGCCGAGGGCCGAGATGCCGGCGGCGACCCCGAGCAGGAGCCCGATGCCCCCGCCGGCGAGCACGCCAAGCCCGGCCCTCCGCGCGGAGGCGAGCAGGTAGTCGGCGAGCTGGCCGGTCGCGACCAGCTCGCGCAGGGCGTCGAACACCGAGGCCGGCGCGGCGAGCACGTCCGGGGGGATGCGCCCGGTGCCCGACCCGTACCACCAGGCGATGAGCAGGAGCAGCGGCACGCCGATCCGCACGCCCGCGGACAGGGCGGCGGGGCGGCGGCGGGACCCGAGGTACCTCGGCGCCTCCAGCCCGGTGACCTCGGCCTGCGGACGGGCCACCGTGTCGTCCACCGCGTGGACTCTCTCCAGGGTCACGGCGGTCACCCGGAGGCGGCGGGCGAGGAGGAGCCGGCCGCCTTGAGGTCGAAGAGCACGTCCGCCGGGTCGATGGAGCCCGGCACCACGCCGTACTTGCGGAACAGGCCGGCCACGTCCTGGATGTTGGCGCCGTCGTCCGGCGTCACGGTGCGCGGGATGTTCGCGTACTTCGCGGTGGCGATGTCCTGCTCCAGCCGCGCGCCGGTGACGGCCGTCGGCCCCTGCTTGAGGAAGACGTTCTCGAACTTCTCCGGCTCCTTCTTGGCCTCGCCGGTCAGCTCCTGGAGCACCTCCAGGTAGACGCGCACCGCCTCGGGGTGCTTTTCGAGCAGCTCGTCGCGCGCGGCGGCGATGGTCAGGTCCCTGTCGCCGAGGTCACGGCCGTGTACGATCACCCGCGCCCCCTTGGCCACCACCTCGGGGTAGGCCTTGACGATCGCCCACCAGGCGTCCACCTTGCCGGTCGCGAACGCCGCCGCGCCCTGGTCGGGGTTGAGGTAGACCCGCTTGACCTGGTCGACGGGGACCCCGGCCTTCTCCAGGGCGAGCAGGAGCAGGTACTCACCCTTGCCGCCCTTGTTCACCGCCACCTGCTTGCCGATCAGGTCCTTGACCGATGTGATCGGGCTGTCGGGGGCGACGACCAGGCCGTCGGTCTGCGGGGCGGCCGGATCGGTGATCGGGTCGGTGACCGAGAAGATCTTGATGTCGGGACTGTTCGCCAGGTAGCCGACGGCGGGCGAGATGGCCCCGGCCAGCACGTTCACCGAACCGGAGTGGACGGCGTCGATGGTGGCGGTGAAGGAGGCGTAGGAGCCGCCCCACTCGACCGAGGCGCCGACCTCCTTGAGCCGCTTCTCAAGGATGCCCTCGCGCTTGGCGTAGGCGAGGGGGCCGGCGTTGCCCGGGTCCTGGAGCTTGAGCACCGCTCCCGTGCCTCCCGCGGACGAGGGTCCCTCACCGGCCGCGGACGGCGTGCCGCAGGCGGCGGTGAGGCCGGCGAGCGAGACGGCCAGGGTCACGACCGCTGCGCGCACGCGCAGGCGAGGCCGGGGATCCGGATGGTGGCGGCGAGGATTCCACATGATGATGACAAGCCCCTTACACAGTGGGATGAAGCGACGGACGCGACCGGCGGCGTCCTGCCGCCGGGCACGGCGAGAGGCCCCTGCGACCAGGGGCGATCAGAGGAGATGGAGATCAGGAGAGACGTCTCCAGCGCGGACCACGCGCGAGACGGACCACGTTCACCGACAGAGGCTGCTGTCCACGTACATGAGGTCGATCACGCGCCGGGCGGTGAGGGTCACATTCGGCACAATACCTATTTTTCAGGTAGGTAATACAGCAGTCAAGTCGCATCTCACATGACGAGATGACAGAAACGTCGCAGAGCATCCGAAAACGACAAACGGGCGCACGTACGCGGGGTACGTGCGCCCGTACGGCGCGGGGGCCGTGACGCCAGAGGCCGGGCGTGACCAGGCCGTGACGCTAGAGGCCGGGCGTGACCAGGCCGTGGGGCTCGCGGCCGGGGGTGGGGCGTTCCTAGCGGCCGGTCTCCATGAGCGCGAGGTAGCCGTCTTCGAGCGTCGGCGCCGCGGGTTCGGCGTACGGGTCGGGCCGGGTGGCCGCGACGACGCGGTAACGCATCCCCGCCCCCTCCGGCAGCGCGGACACGACCCTTCCCTGTGACGGCTCGGGCCCCGGCGTCGTGACCGTCCACACCCGCCGGTCCGCCTGCGCGACCAGCTCGCCGACGTCACCCCTGAAGACCACGCGGCCCTTCGCCATCACCGCCAGGTAGCGGCAGGTCTGCGCCACGTCCTCGACGATGTGCGTGCTGAGCAGCACCGTGCGGTCCCCGGCGAGCTGGGAGAGCAGCGTGCGGAAGCGGATGCGCTCCTCGGGGTCCAACCCGGTCGTGGGCTCGTCCACGACCAGCAGGCCAGGATCGGCGAGCAGCGTCTGGGCGATGCCGACCCGCCGCAGCATCCCCCCGGAGAAGCCCTTGAGCCTGCGGTCGGCGACGTCGGACAGCCCCACCACCTCCAGGAGTTCGCCGATCCTGCGGCGCCGGAAGTCACGGGCGTCGAGCCCCTTGAGCAGGGCGATGTAGTCGAGGAACCGCCGTGCGGTGAGGTCGGGATAGACCCCGAGGTCCTGGGGGAGGTAGCCGAGGGCCCGCCGCACGGCGAGCAGCCCGTCGGGGGTGGTGAGGTCGTGCCCGCCCACGCGGATCGTCCCGGAGGTGGGCTTCAACAGCCCCACCAGGATCCGCATGAGCGTGGTCTTCCCCGCCCCGTTCGATCCGAGCAACCCGTACATGCCGGTCGGCACGTCGAGGTCCACCCCGTCGAGGGCGCGCACACGGCCCTTGTAGGTCTTGGTCAGGTGGGAGATCTCGATGCGCATGTCAGGACTCCGTACGGATGGCGTGGAGACGGGCGAGGAAGAGCGCGACGGCGGCCATGGCGACCATCAGGCCGATCCACAGGAAGGCGACGGCCGGGGAGGCGAGCGGGCGAAGAAGGTTCAGCGCCGCCCCGTCCCACGGGCCGTACGGCGGGTAATCGGCCCCCGGCGCCGTCGACGGGTCGCCGAACAGCCCGTACTCCACATAGTCGGCATTCGCCGACAAGACGGTGTGGGAAAGGGTGGGCATCATGGTGGCGGGGATGAGGTTGCCCCAGAACCAGTAGCCGACGAACAGCACGCGGAACACCAGGGGCGGGACCAGCAACGGGCCGGCGAGCGAGAGGGCACCGACGAAGGCCAGCGCGGGGACGATCTTCACCAGGAAGAGGACCACGGCCCAGCCGAGCGCCTGCGGCTTTCCCTCGGCGACGGCGTAGACGACCGCCCGGCCGAGGTACATCACCGCGATCGGCGCCGCGGTGGCCGCGCAGACGCCCAGATACTTGCCGATCAACCGCCCGGTACGGCCCGCCGGGGTGCTGTCCAGGATCCCGGCGACGCCCAGCGTCCTGTCGCGGATGAGCCGGTCGGCGAGCAGGCAGCCATAGACGATCGGCATCAGCGTCATGACCGTCTGGCTTACCGCGATCATGGCGGACCGAGGGTCGTCCGGGTCGCCGAGCCCCAGCGTCGGGACGACGTACCCCTGCCACATCAGGCCCACCAGCGCCGCGGAGGCCAGCCCGTAGACGATCCACAGGATCGGCCGCCGCACCTGCATGCCGAACTCGTACCGCAGGGTCGCGATCATTCGGTCTCACCTCCGAGAACACGCTCGGCGTCACCGAGCAGGGGCCACGCGGCGGCGAGGAGCGCCATGGCCGTCACCAGCAGGGTCACCCGGTTGACGGACCAGTCATCGGCCCCCGCCCCATGGCTGGTGGCGAACAGGTAGAGCGACCGCGTCACGGCGTTCCCCCGCAGGACGTCGCCGACGACCTGTTCGAGCAGCCAGACCATGGCGACCGTCGTGGTGGCGGCCACGGTGCTCCGGAAGGCGGCGGCGGCGAGCAGCCCGAGGGCGGTGAGCCACACGGTCGGAGCGAGCCAGGTGAGCTGACCGGCCAGGCCACCGGGCGTACCGGGCACCACGTCCCACCAGCCGGTGGCCATGAACAGCGCCGTCGCGGCCGTCGCGCACAGCGCCGCCCACCCGGACGTCACGGCGAGGCGGCGCAGCAGGGTCACCCGGTAACCCGAGGGAAGGGTGAGCTGGAGTTCCACAGCGGGGTCCCTGCCGATCAGCGAGGCCGCCGCGATCCCCGTCATGAGCGGGAACCCCGCCTCGACCGCTCCGAGGAGCATCCACGCCGTGTTGCCCTCCAGCGAGCCGAGCCGGGTGCCGAAAAGGGCGAGGAGCCCGGTCAGCAGGACGAGGGCCGGCGGCATCACCAGTGCCGCCGGCCCGGCTCTGCCTATCTCATGGGACCAGAGGTCGAACCGTTTCATGACCAGTGAGTTGCGCGGGTGCGCCTGATCGGTTCATTCCGGCCCGCGGCGATCACGGCCGCGACGCCGAGGACGGCGGCGAGAGCGAGGATGACGGCGAGCGTCACCGGTTCGGCGGCCCAGAAAACGCGGACGCCTCTGGCGAGGGACCACGGGGTGAAGGTGAGCGCGTACAGGATCCACGCCACCAGTGCCACGCCTATGGCGCCCTCGGGGTTCCAGCACACCGAGAGCAGCAGGCCGAGCGCCGCGAGCAGCGCCATGGGCCCGAGCCAGACCATGATGAGCCTTCCGAGCCCGGCGGGCGTGGAGGCCGTCAGGGACAGTCCCGCCGAGGCGAGCAGCGCGAGGGCGAGGTCGTAGCCCAGCACCAGCGTCATCCGGGCCAGCAACAGGACACGCGGCGAGGTCGGCGTCACGGCCACGACCTCGAAGGCCTCGTCGCGCGTGGGAGGGTACACCCCGGCCATCCCGATGCCGGTGACGAGCGGGACGACGAGCGCCATCACCGGCTCTGCCGCATGGCCTTGGGCGAGGACGAAGCCCACGCCGGCCGCCATGACCAGCGCCGAGGCCAGCCAGACCGCGCGGGGCACGACGCGGGCCTCCGCCCAGAGCAGCGCCCGCGCCCTCATCGGCCTCGGCCCGGGGGGCGGCACGCCCCCCTCCAGCACGGACCTCAGCAGGACGCTCCGCACGATCTCCCGGCCCGGCGCGGGCGGGATGCCGTCCCCGATCCCCCGCAGTTCCGGCCATTCACCGTGTTGGTTCATCGATGCACTCCCTCAGGGTCGCGCGAGCGTGATGCAGCCGGCTCTTCACCGTGCCGACGGGAATGTCCAGCACTTCAGCGATCTGGTGCTGACTCAGGTCGTCGAGGAACGCGAGCACCACCACCTCGCGTTGCGCCAGCGGCAGCCGTAGAAGCGCGCTCTGCACCCGGTCGCGGCCCACGGCCAGTTCCTCGGGGCCCGGGGCCGGATCCGTCCCGTCGGCGGACGGCTCGGCGGCGACCGGAGGGGGAGCGCCGCGCAGCCGGTTGTGCGCCTGGCGGCGCGCGACGCCGAACAGCCAGGTGCTCACGCTGGACCTGCTCTGGTACGTGCCCGCCGACCGCCATACGGCCAGCCACGTGTCCTGGAGGATCTCCTCGGCCGTGCCCCTGTCACCGGCCAGGCGGTAGAGGAAGGCGAACACCGGCTTGGCGTAGCGCTCGTACAGCTCGGTCAGCGCGACCGGGTCACCGCCGGCCACCCTTGCCAGGACGTCCGCGTCCTCCGCCGGCGTCCCCGCCCGCGCACGACCGCCGATCCCCGCGAGGCGCACTGCCATCCCCTCCACTCCCCCGTCCACGACAGGTATGTAGCACGCAGCTCTCCCCCAGGTTCAAAAGCCTCGAAGGCGAGACGCGGCGAACGGGTGACGGCGGTAGGGTTCATGGCGATCCGGGGGGGTTCGGATCACCGGCAGGGAGCGGGGTGGACGGGCGCAACGACGACCGCGAGCCGGCCACACTGGCCACCCGGCTCCGGGGCGGCGGCGTCAGGGACCTCTACGTCTATGAGCCTGCTCGGCCTCGCGGCCGGGCAGCCCAAGTGGTGGACGCCGGGCTACCTGACCGAGGTCGCCCGGCGTCTCGACCAGGTCGCGGCGTGGCCGACGCCGCGCGACCGGGCGTGTCACCCAAGGGCCGCCGATCCGGCCTCGACGGCCGGCGGGGGTGCGGCGGCGTCGATCTGCCGGCGGCTCATGCCCATGAAGTAGATGATCTCCTCGTGGTTCGTCGTGCCGAGGAAGTTCTCGAAGCCGGTGCGGTAGTACAGGTCCAGCGTGACGGGGCAGGGTGACAGGTCCGGCGGCTCCCCCGCGCGCATCGCGTCCAGGATCGCCGGCACGTCGTGCTCGAACTTCAGGCCGGAGCGCAGGAAGTAGTCGTCGGTGTCGACGCGCACCATCGGGAGCGCCTCGGCCGTGTCGAAGACGTCGTCGCGGCGCAGGATCGGGTGGGTCAGCAGGTCGTACTGGAAGATGTCGTCCAGCACCGGCACCGCCTCGGGCGGAAGCACGGGGCGCATCGACTCGTTCCACCAGCGCGTCAGCAGGCGCTTGGCCTCGCCGTCGCTCAGCAGGTAGGCGACCGCGGGGCCGTAGGCGTCCTGGTCGGCGGCGGCGCGCAGCAGCAGGGCGCGCAGCGGTTCGGCGGCCGGGTCGTCGGTCTCCTCCATCCAGTGCTGGATGTTGCGCAGCACCCCCGACTGGCTGAGACCGCCGAGGACGCGCAGCGGCGCCCAGGCGTGGCGCAGCACCGTGTACTCGGCCATCACCCGCGCCCAGAACATGAACTTCTGCATGTGCAGGTTCTCGGCGAAGCTGATGGTGTTGTGGGCCAGCGAGTACTCGAAGTCGTCGGTGTCGCCCCGCACGGCCACGATGCCGTGCTCGTCGCGCTTGTCGTAGTACTCGGTGTTGGGCAGCAGGAGCAGCGGGTACACGGCGATGCGCGCGATGCGGCTCGCCAGCCTGTCGTATCCCTCGTAGAACGACTCGACGGTCTCCCCCGGCGCGCCCCAGATGAGCTCGGCGTAGCATTCGAGCCCTTCCGCGTTGAGCCAGGTGACCAGGTCCTCCCAGTCGTTCACCTTCATGTTGCGGCGATTCATCAGCGACAGCGCGTCGTCGCTGAGCGTCTGGAGCGACAGGGTGAAGGAGCTGCGCAGGCCGGCCCTCTTCATCTTGCGGACGATGGAGTAGAAGACCTTGGACTTGTTCTTGGCCCACGAGCTCTCCAGGGCGCGCGGGTAACCGTACCGGTCGCGGATCTCGATGAGGTCGTCGACGAACTCCTCGTCGATCGGGAGCATCCCGAAGTTGGCGTCGCACAGGGCGATGGTCTCGACCTGGAGCTTGGCGAACACCTCCAGCTCGGCGCGCAGCCGCTCGCGGGAGAACGCCTTGACCCGCTGGCCGACCGCGCCTCCCCAGAAGCAGAAGGAGCACTTGTACGGGCATCCCCTGTTGGTCTCCATCAGGGCGACGTCGTAGCGGAACCGGCCTTCCGCGTCCACCATGTCCAGGGCGCCGGACAGGATCGGCGACGGGATGACGTCGAGGTTCTCGATGCGCTCCCTGGGCGGGGTGGTGTGGATCATCCGCTCGGTGTCGCGGAACGAGATGCCCTGGATGTGGCCGAGGTCGTGCACCGGGCGCCCGTCGAGGTGGGCGTTGAGGAGGTCGCGGAAGACCAGTTCGCCCTCACCGTTGACGATGACGTCCACGGCGGGGAACAGCCGGAAGACCCGCTCGGCCTGGTGCGCGACGTGCGTACCGCCGAACACCACCCATCCGTCCGGGTTCATCCGCTTGTACGTCTCGGCGAGCGACCCGAAGGCGCGGAAGTTCCAGCCGAGCACCGAGCAGGCGAAGATCTGCGGGCACCGCTCGCTGAAGATCTCGGTGGCCATCGCGGAGATCGAGGTGCCGCCACCGAAATTGAATATCCGGATGTCGGCCTCCCGCCTCATCCGGTCGTCGGCGAGCGCGGTGGACTTGAGATAACCGGCGGCGAGGGGCATGGACTCCAGCGCCATATCCCACACACCTTGCTGTACGACACCAACGAGAATGCGTTTTTCCATGTCCATGGCAGGTGGCCTCGTTCGGGCTCGATAATGACGGCTCGGGGCCATTGCCGGCGCAGAAGCTGCTTTCCCCCCTGGCCCTGAAATCTGCACCCGAAGTTACTCAGACAGATCCCCCCGGCCAATGGAACCTAGGGATAAGCGCAGATGGGGCCCTAGGAGTTTCCCTAGTCTGTGGGCACGCGCCACGGCATCTCCCTTGACCGGATCTTCGCCACCCCGAAACATGGGCTGCGGCATGGCCGACGACATAAATGGAAGGCGCCATGGGTAACAGCGATGTCACCGTACGCAGCGATGGTCGTGCCGCCGTTCGATCCGACCCCCGGGCCGGATCGCCGGACGGCGAAATTCCACCGGCCCACCTGTTCCTCCTTGAAAACGAGGTGAAACGGCGCTGGACGTACGGTGAAAGCCCACAGGAATCACGCGAGGAAATAGCCGACCCGCTGGACGAGATCTGCGCCTACGCGCTGACCGCGCCGGCCAAGCTGTTCAGGCCGATCCTGCTGTTGCTGTCCGCCGAGGCGGTCGGCGGGCGGATCCCCGACGTGCTCCCCGCCGCAGTGGGCACCGAGTGCGGCCACGTGGCGAGCCTCATCCACGACGACATCATCGACGGCGACGCGATGCGCCGGGGCCGCCCGGCCGTCTACCGCAAGTTCGGCATGGACAACGCCATCGTGGCCGGTGACGCGCTGCTCTTCCAGATCTTCGTGTGCCTGTCCGAGTGCCGTGCCCGCGGCGTGCCGGACGACCGCATCGTCACCGCGATGGAGATCGTGGCCCGCGCGGGCGTCGAGCTCTGCCGCGGCCAGGCGCTGGAGGCGGAGATCACCAGCAGGTCGGTCCGCGACATCGACGCGTACCTGCGCATGATCAGGATGAAGACCGCGGCCCTGTTCAGCGGCGCGTGCCAGTGCGGCGCCGTCCTCGGCGGCGGCCCGCCGGAATGGGTGCGCGCCCTCGCCGACTACGGCGAGAGCCTCGGCGTGGCCTTCCAGATCCAGGACGACCTGCTGGGCTACGTCACCGGGTCCGAGATGACGGGCAAGCCCGCGACCAGCGACATCAAGAACCGCAGGCTGACGCTGCCGATCATCTTCGCCTACCAGAACGGCGGGACCGGCGAGCGGGACGTCCTCGACGCCGCCTTCCTCGGGGAGATGGGCGTCGACGAGGCGCTGGACGCCGTCGGCGACGTGCTCCGCCGCACCGACGCCATCACCCTTTCCACGTCGATGGCCCGCACGTACGCGGCGCGGGCCAGGGCCGCGCTCGCCCTGCTGCCCCCGACCCGGAGCCGGGACCATCTGGCCGGGTTCGTCGAGCGCACCGTCAGCCGGGTGAGATGAAGACCAGCCGCGCGATCACAAGGAGACACGAGGTGAACGGCATGAGCCTGCTCGAAGGCATCACCGCGCCGGGTGACCTGGGCGGACTCGACTCCAAGGAGCTCGGCCGCCTCGCCTCGGAGATCCGCGAGTTCCTCGTCGGCGCGGTGTCGCGCTCGGGAGGCCACCTCGGGTCGAACCTCGGAGCGGTCGAGCTCACCATCGCCGTGCACCGGGTGTTCCGCTCGCCGGCCGACCGCATCCTGTTCGACACCGGCCACCAGACCTACGTGCACAAGCTGCTGACCGGGCGGCGGGAGGGCTTCGCCCGGCTGCGGACCCGCGACGGGCTGTCGGGCTACCCCAACCGGTCGGAGTCGGTTCACGACATCATCGAGAACTCCCACGCCTCCACCGCCCTGTCGTACGCCGACGGCTTCGCCAAGGCGCACACGCTGAGCGGCGAGGACGACCGCCACGTGGTGGTGGTCGTGGGGGACGGCGCGCTGACCGGCGGGATGGCGTGGGAGGCGCTCAACAACATCGGCGCGGCGCGCAACCGGCCGGTCGTCATCGTGCTCAACGACAACGGCCGCTCGTACTGCCCCACCGCCGGCGGGATCGCCCGCCGGCTCGCCGAGCTGCGCGACAAGCCGGCCGGGGAGGGCGGGAACATCTTCGAGGAGCTCGGCATCGCCTACCTCGGCCCCGTCGACGGGCACGACGAACCGGCGGTGGAGGAGGCGCTGCGGAACGCCAGGGACCTCAGGGCACCGGTGGTGGTCCACTGCGTCACCAGCAAGGGCTACGGCTACACCCCGGCCGAGACGGACCCGGTCGAGCGGCTGCACTCCCCCGGGCCGTTCGACTCCGGCACCGGCGTGCAGTTCCCCCGTCCCGGCGCCACCTGGACCAGGACGTTCGCCGACACCCTGCTGGCCCTCGGCGGGGAGCGCCCGGACATCGTGGCGATCACCGCGGCGATGCTGCACCCCGCGGGGCTCGCGCCGTTCGCCGAGCGCTACCCCGACCGCACGTACGACGTGGGCATCGCCGAGCAGCACGCGGTCGCCTCGGCCGCTGGGCTGGCCAGCGCCGGGTTCCACCCGGTGGTCGCGATCTACTCGACGTTCCTGAACCGCGCCTTCGACCAGCTGCTGATGGATGTGGCGCTGCACGGCCTGCCGGTGACCTTCGTCCTGGACCGGGCCGGCGTGACCGGCGACGACGGGCCGAGCCACAACGGCATGTGGGACCTGTCGCTGCTGCAGATGGTGCCCCGGCTGCGCATCGCCGCGCCCCGGGACGCCTCCCGCCTGGGCGAGCTGCTGCGGCAGGCGGTCGCGCACGCGCAGGGACCGACCGTCGTCCGGTTCCCCAAGGGCCCGGCCGGGGACGACATCCCGGCCGTGGGCACCGTGGGGACGCTCGACGTGCTCCACCACGCCAAGGGCGAGGACGTCCTGCTCGTGTCCTGCGGCGCGATGGCCGGCGTCTGCGTGGCGGCGGCGCACGCGCTGCGCGAGGCGGGCCTCGCCGTCACCGTGGTCGACCCGCGCTGGGTCGCCCCGCTGGACGAGGCGCTGGCGGAGCTGGCCGCGCGCCACCGCTTCACCGCGGTGGTCGAGGACAACTGCCGGGTCGGCGGCGTCGGCGACGGCGTGGCGAGGCTGCTGCGCGACCACGGCGTGGAACGGCCCATCCGGACGTACGGCATCCCGCAGGGGTTCGCCGGCCACGCCAAGCGAGCCGAGCTGCTCGCCGACTTCGGCCTCACCGGCGAGGCCGTCGCGGCCGAGATAGCCGCCTGGACGGCGGCACGCGACCGCGACCTGATCGGCCACGCCCGGTCGATCTGAGCTTCCACGGCGGCGGCCGAGCCGCCGGGCACGGGCGGGAACCGGCACCGCGAGCGCCGGTACCGCGGCCATCTGACGGACGACCACGGCAGGAGACGCCGATGACCAGCACTTCGACCGCCGGGACGGTGGTGGACCTCGGGCTGCCCGGGACGCCCGCACGCCTGCCCAAGCGGCGCCGGGCGTCCCGCCAGATCATGGTGGGCGACGTGCCGGTGGGCGGCGACGCGCCCGTGAGCGTGCAGTCCATGACGACGACGGTCACCGCCGACATCGACTCCACGCTCCAGCAGATCGCCGAGCTGACCGCGAGCGGCTGCCAGATCGTCCGGGTGGCGGTGCCGACGCAGGACGACGCCGACGCCCTGGCGACGATCGTCCGCAAGTCCCGCATCCCGGTCATCGCCGACATCCACTTCCAGCCCAGATACGTCTTCGCGGCCATCGACGCGGGCTGCGCTGCCGTACGGGTGAACCCGGGGAACATCAAGCGGTTCGACGACAAGGTGGCCGAGATCGCCAAGGCCGCCGGCGAGGCGGCGGTGCCCATCCGGATCGGCGTCAACGCCGGGTCGCTCGACCAGCGGCTCCTGGAGAAGCACGGCAGGCCGACGCCCGAGGCGCTGGTCGAGTCCGCGCTGTGGGAGTGCTCGCTGTTCGAGGAGCACGGCTTCCGCGACATCAAGATCTCGGTCAAGCACCACGACCCGCTGGTGATGATCGAGGCGTACCGGCGGCTGGCCGGGCGGTGCGACTACCCGCTGCACCTGGGCGTGACCGAGGCCGGTCCCCGCTTCCCCGGCACCATCAAGTCCGCGGTGGCGTTCGGCATCCTGCTGGCGGAGGGCATCGGCGACACGATCAGGGTGTCGCTGTCGGCGCCTCCCGTCGAGGAGGTCAAGGTGGGGACGGCCATCCTTGAGTCGCTCGGGCTGCGCGAGCGCGGCCTGGAGATCGTCTCCTGCCCCTCCTGCGGCCGGGCCCAGGTCGACGTGTACACCCTGGCCGAGCGCGCCCAGGCGGCGCTGGCGGGCCTGGACCTCCCGCTGCGGGTGGCCGTCATGGGATGCGTGGTGAACGGCCCGGGCGAAGCGCGCGAGGCCGACCTCGGCGTGGCCTCGGGAAACGGCAAGGGCCAGATCTTCGTCAAGGGCGAGGTCGTCGCGACCGTACCGGAGTCGAAGATCGTGGAGACACTGGTGGAGGAGGCCCTGCGCATCGCGGCCGAGCGCGGCCTGCCCATCCCCGGAGAGGACGAGGCCCCCGAGACCGCCCTTCCCCGCTGAACCCCGAACGGCAGGAGGCCCCTCCCGCATGGAGAACCACAACGCCACCGAGCGCCCGCGCCGGATCCTGCTGGCGCGCCCGCGCGGCTACTGCGCCGGCGTGGACCGCGCGGTGCAGACCGTGGAGCGCGCCATCGAGCGGTACGGCGCGCCCGTGTACGTGCGCAAGCAGATCGTGCACAACAGCTTCGTGGTGCGTGACCTGGAGAGCCGGGGCGCCGTGTTCGTCGAGGAGACCGACGAGGTGCCGCCCGGCGCCGTGGTGGTCTTCTCCGCGCACGGCGTCGCCCCGAAGGTCCACGAGGAGGCGGCGCGGCTCGGACTGCGCGCGATCGACGCGACCTGCCCGCTGGTGACCAAGGTGCACAAGGAGGCCAGGCGGTTCGCCTCCGAAGGGTACGACATCCTGCTCATCGGCCACGAGGGGCACGAGGAGGTCGAGGGCACCGCGGGCGAGGCCCCCGACCGCATCCACCTGGTGGACGGCCCGGCGGGGGTGCGCGAGGTGACCGTCCGCGACCCCGGGCGGGTCGCCTGGCTGTCGCAGACCACGCTTTCGGTCGACGAGACCGAGGCCACGGTCGCCCTGCTGCGCGAACGGTTCCCCGCCCTGACCGGCCCGCCCTCCGACGACATCTGCTACGCCACCCAGAACAGGCAGACGGCGGTCAAGGACATCGCGGGCCGCTGCGACTTCGTCATCGTGGTGGGCTCGGCGAACTCCTCCAACTCGCGAAGGCTGGTGGAGGTGGCGCTGGAGGCCGGCGCGGGCGGGGCGCGCCTGGTGGACGACGCGGCCGAGATCGACCCCGCCTGGCTGGAGGGCGTCACCACCGCCGGCGTCACCAGCGGGGCGTCGGTGCCGGAGGAGCTGGTGACCGGTGTTCTGCGACGGCTTCGCGATCTGGGCTTCGGCGAGGTCGAGGAGGTCGAGTCGGCCCGCGAGAGCCTGGTCTTCTCGCTGCCCCTCGCGTTGCGGGGAGGCGACCGTGACCACGGATGACGGCGCCGGGGCCGGGACCTCGCTCTACCTGGACCTGCTGAAGCGGTGCCTGCTCAACCTGATCTACACCGACCCGCCGATCGCCACCCCGTGGCAGGCGCGCGACGTCTTCGACCTGCAGGCGCGGCTGGAGGGCAAGGACTGGCCGAGCCTCGCGCACACCATGATCGGTATGTCCCGGCTGGACAACCTGCAGCTCCTGATCGAGCGGGTACTGGCTGAGGGCATACCGGGCGACCTGATGGAGGCGGGGATCGCGCGCGGGGGCGCCGCCGTGTTCATGCGGGGTGCCCTCAAGGCGTACTCGGTGACCGACCGGAACGTGTGGGCGGCGGACTCCTTCGAGGGCTTCCCGCGCACCGGGGACGAGGCCGGGCATCCCTCCCCCCTGCTCGGCGTGCTGAGCGAGCTGACCGAGCAGGTGGACGACCCGGCCTCGACCGCCTACGCCCGTTTCCTGGCCGGCACCTCGCTGGCCGAGGTGCAGCAGACCTTCGCCAAGTACGGCCTGCTGGACGAGCGGGTCCGGTTCCTGGCGGGCTGGTTCTCCCACACGCTGCCCCGCGCCCCCATCGACCGGCTCGCCCTGCTCAGGCTCGACGCGGACCTGTACGGCTCGACCTACGACGCCCTGCGGCTGCTCTACCCGAAGGTGGTCCCGGGCGGCTTCGTGATCGTGGACGACTACCACGCCATCGAGGAATGCCGCGAGGCGGTGCAGGACTACCTGAAGAGCATCACCGAGGACATCACCCTGGAGCGCGTGGACTACTCCGCCGCGTACTGGCGCAAGAGCCACGAATAGCGCTGCTCAGGGCTTCAGCAGGTCCTCGATGAGCCGTACCGCGTGGTCCGGGCCGGGGAGGGCGGCGACCTCCGCGGCGACCGTGCGGGCGGCGGCCCGGTAGGACGCCTCCGCCAGCAGCGTCGCGGTCATCTCGCGCACCAGCCCCGGGTCGACGTCCTCGGGCGCGACGTGCAGGTAGGGCTCCAGGACGCACCGGGGGTAGACGAGCGCGGCGCCCAGGGCCGCGCAGCGCCGGGCGTTGGTGCCATGGTCGGAGCCGAGGGGGATGAGCCCGAGCGGCACGCTCTCGGCCAACGCGCACATCACCGTGCTGAAGCCACCGTGGGAGATGACCACGTCGCAGCGCCGGAAGACGGCCGAGTGCGGCACGTAGCGGGCGAGGCGGACGTTGGCGGGAGTCCCGCCGGGCAGCACGGACTCCGGGTCGCAGTCGGGCCCGGTCGTCATCAGGACGTCGTAGTCCTGGCCGTCGAACGCCTCGGCCAGCGCCCCGAACACCGAGGTCGCCTTGTTGTACATGGTGCCGAGGGTCGCGTAGACCAGCGGCCTGCCCCGCGGCGGCACGGCGGGGCCCGCGCGCTCGCCGTCCGGCGGCAGATCGCGGGCGTCACCGTCCGGCGGCAGGTCGCAGGGGTCGCCGCCCGGCAGCAGGTCGTACAGGAGCGGCTTGATGTGGTGCTCGTGCGGGAGGCGGGGTGTGCCGGGGCGGGCGAAGCGGGGCGGTTGACGCGCTCCCCGGCCTGAAGTGAAGGCCGGGGATTCAGCCCGTGCCGCGTTCACGCGGCACCTCTGTGGCTTCCTGCTTCGCCGGCCCGTGCCACCGCGAGCGGTGGTCTTACCGAGCCTCCACAGGCGTTTAGCCTGTCCGCCCGTCCGGCGGCCAGGATGTTGATCGCCGCGTTGACGTCCCGGTCGTGGGCCGCCCCGCACGGGCAAGTCCATGACCGCAGGTTGAGCGGCATCGATCCGGCGATGGTCCCGCACGCCGAGCACAGCTTCGAGCTGGGAAACCAGCGGTCGATCTTGGCAAAGGTCCGCCCGTACCGGGCGGCCTTGTACTCCAGCATGTTCACGAACTGTGACCAGCCCGCGTCGTGAACCGACTTCGCCAACCGCGTCCGGCCCAGACCGGACACCGACAGGTTCTCCACGTAGACCGCTTGGTTGTCGCGGATGATGCTCGTGGAGAGCTTGTGTGTCCAGTCGCGGCGCGCGTCGGCCACCTTGGCGTGAGCCCTGGCGACCTTCACGCGTGCCTTGGCTCGGTTCGCCGAACCCTTCTCCTTGCGGGAAAGGGTCTGCTGGGCTTTACGCAGGCGGCGTTCCGCACGGCGCAGCAAACGCGGGTTGCCGACCTTCCGGCCGTCCGACAAGACCGCGAAGTGGGTCAAGCCGAGATCGATACCGACTTCGCCGCCCGGCTCCGGTACCGGCTCCTCGGCCGTCTCCACGACGAAACTGGCGAAGTACCGCCCGGCCGCGTCCTTGATCACCGTCACCGACGACGGGGCCGGCGGCAGGGAGCGTGACCAGCGGATCGGCACGTCCCCGATCTTCGGCAGGCGGAGTCTCCCTCCCGCCGTGATGGAGAACCGGGCGTTGCGGGTGAAGCGGATCGCCTGCCGGTTGTCCTTCTTCGACCGGAACCGGGGGGCGGCGACCTTGCGCCCCTTGCGCTTACCGGCGATCGAGGCGAAGAAGTTCCGGTAGGCGGTGTTCAGGTCGGCCAGGGCCTGCTGGAGCACCACGGCGGACACCTCGCCCAGCCAGGAGCGTTCCGGGGTCTTCTTCGCCTCGGTGATGACCCGCTTCGACAGCTCCCCGTCCGAGATGTACGGCAACCCCTGCTCGCGGGCGTCCTGGCGTGTGCGCAGCCCGTCGTTGAACACCGTACGCGCGCACCCGAACGCCCGAGCCAGCGACTGACACTGGCCGGGGGTCGGGTAGAGCCGGTACTGGTAACGAACCTGCACGGCGACCACCGTACCCACGATCTATGACTGAACGTAGGAGAATCCGAGCGATCCGTGAACACACCGGTGATCGCGCCAACGCCGCCCACCACCCCGGCGAACACACCACCATCGAACGCAACGGCCGGTCCTTCGCCGTCCTGGTGCCCTACGCCTGGCGGGCCGAACGGCAACATCGGGAAGGTCAGGAAGGTCGGGGCACGCTCGTGCCCTAGTCTAGCGGGCACTCCCGTGTCGCCCTTCACCCCCGGCCTGAAGGCCGGAGCACTGGCCCGCATTTCGGTAGCGGTACGCGGCCCGGATCCCCAGGAGGCGGGCGAGGCTTGCCGGACATACTTAGGAGCCTTATAGTTAGGACCCTAACGAGATGGGGGACCGATGCCTGACGATCCCGGCTTCGAGGTCGACGACAGCGGCCTGCTGTTCAACCCCCAGCTGCGCGCCCTGGTCGGCCACGAGCTGGGCGACGAGGCGCTCGCGGTGGTCGAGGCCTTCGCCGCGATCAACCAGGCGGCCCGCCTCAACCGCTGGGCGCTGGAGCGGTGGGCCGTGCGCCACGGGCTGAGCGAGGCCCGCCTCCAGGTGCTGCTGGTGCTGCGCCGGCAGCCGCAGGGCATGCGCCTCGTCCACCTGGCGGCCGCGCTGGAGATCGCCCCTCCCTCGGTGACCGGCCTCGTCGACTCCCTGGAGAAGGACGGGCTGGTGCGGCGCGCGTCCGACCCGGGCGACCGTCGCTCCCTGCTCGCCACGCTGACCGCGCGCGGCCGTGAGCGCGTCGACGAGATCTGGTCGACGCAGGTGGAGCGCCAGGTCGGGATCACCGATGGCATCACCACCGAGGAGCTGCTCCAGTTGCGGCACCTCTGCCTCCGTCTCGTGCAGAACGTCCGGCGGGCCACCGCGAAGCGGAACGACCCCGGTTCCGGCGCGACGCCGCCCGCCGATCCCCCGCATACCGCCGACCGTGGAGGTCGCAATGACGCAGAAGGAAGAGCTGTCCGTTCCCCCGGCGGATGACGACGGGCCGCGCCTGTCCTCCTCGCGCAAGGTGGCGGCGACCGTGGGCGTCGCCATCGCCCTGCTGGTCGTCTCCCTCGACGGCACCATCGTCGGCACCGCGATGCCGCGCATCCTCGCGGACCTGCGAGGGCTGAACTACTACGCCTGGGTGGTCACGGCCTACCTCGTGACCTCGACCATCCTGATGCCCATCGCCGGCAAGCTCGGCGACCTGTTCGGCCGCAAGCCGCTGGTGCTCATCGGCCTGGCCGGGTTCCTCGGCACGTCCTGGCTGGTGGGCGCCTCGACCAGCACGCTGGAGCTGATCCTGCTCCGCGGCGTGCAGGGCCTGTTCGGCGGCGTCCTCACCGCCGTGACGTTCGCCGTGGTGGCCGACATCTATCCGGTGCGCCAGCGGGTCAAGCTGCACGGCCTCTTCAGCGCCATCATCGGCCTGTCCGTGGTGGCCGCGCCGCCGCTCGGCGGCTACATCACGGACAACTGGGGGTGGCGCTGGATCTTCTACGTCAACGTGCCGATCGGCGCCCTCGCGGTCGGGCTCACCTTCTTCTTCCTGCCGTACGTGGCGACCCGGCGAAGCTGGCGGGACATCGACTTCGCCGGCTGCGTGGCGCTGGCCGTCGCGCTGGTCCCCATCCTGATCGCGCTGTCCATCAGCAACGACCACGCCTGGACGTCGCCGCTGATGCTCGGCCTGATCGCGGTGTCGGTGGTCGGGCTGCCTGTCTTCCTGTTCGTAGAGCGCTCCGTCGCCAACCCCATCGTCCCGCTCGGCCTGTTCCTGGACCCGGTGTTCACGATCGCCATGGTCATCGCGGGCCTGTCCGCCGTCGGCCTGTACGGCCTGGCGGTCTTCATCCCACTGCTCTACCAGGGAGTCCTCGGCGAGACGGCGACCGGCTCGGGCACCCTGCTCACCCCGCTGCTGCTCGGCATGCTGGTGGCCTCGCCGGTGTCGGGCCAGCTCATCGCGCGCGTGCGCTACTACCGGTTCATCGGCACCGTGGGCCTGGCCGCGATGGTCGCCGGGCTGCTCATGCTCACCACGGTGACGCTGACCAGCCCCCACTGGCACGTCGTGGCCGACCTGGTTGTGCTCGGCATGGGCATGGGCCTGGTCTGGCCGCTGTCGACCGCGGTCGTCCAGGCCTCGATGGCCAAGGAGGTCGTGGGGGTCGCCACCGCCCAGGTGAACTTCTGGCGCAACCTCGGCGGCACGGTGGCGGTGGTGGTGCTCGGCAGCATCATGGCCAACCGCCTGTCCGTCGAGATCGCCTCCAGGCTCGCCACGGTCAGCGCTCCCCCCGAGCTGCTGCGCAAGCTCACCGGCGGCGGCTCGCAGGACCTTTCCACGCTGTTCGACCCGGCCCAGGTGGGCCGGCTGCGCGAGCAGGTCCCCGAGGCGCAGCGAGCGCTGTTCGAGCTGGTCGAGCGGTCCATGCGCACCGGCCTCGCCGACGTGCTGCACCTGGTGTTCCTCGTGGCCGCCGTCATCCTCGCCATACCCCTGGTGGCCAGCCTGTTCCTGAAGGAGACCCCGATCCCGCCGGCCCGCTCCCGGCGCGAGGAGCCGGCCGCCGAGGAGGTCTGACCGGCACGACGATCTGCCCGTGGCCGGGGCGAAATGCTGGGGTTTCTGGGGGGCCGCAGGGGAATGCCGCCATGCGATCGTGGGGGCGAAGCGGCCCGGGAACGGAAGGGATGGCGCGATGACGCCCGCCAGCACTCCCCGCACGATCGAAGAGCTGATGGGACCGCAGGCCCCCGCCCACATGCGGCGGCTGCGCGAGGAGCAGCCCGTCTGCCCGGTGAAGCTGCCCAACGGCGACGAGGCGCTCCTGGTGACGCGGTACGACGACGTGGCGGCGGTGCTGTCCGACCCCCGGTTCAACCGCACGTTCAACCCGCGGGGGACGGCCCGCGCGGGCGACCGCGCCACGCCTCCAGCGGACCTCGGCCAGATCACCCGTACGCTCGGCATGGACGGGCCGCCGCACCGCACGCTGAGGGCCGTGGTGAGCCGGGCCTTCACCCCACGGCGGGTGGAGTCCCTGCGCCCCGCGATCCAGAAGCACACCGACACCCTGATCGACGACCTGCGCCGTCACGGCAGCCCCGCCGACCTGGTCTCCGTCGTCGCCTCGCCCCTGCCCATCAGGGTCATCTGCGAGCTGCTCGGGGTGCCGCACGAGGACTCCGAGAAGTTCCGCGGCTGGTCCGACCGCACGCTGTCGGTCACCTCCTATCCCCGCGAGGAGGTGGTCACCGCCTGGCACGACCTGTTCGCCTACTTCGGCGAGCAGGTGGCGCGAAAGCGCGAGCACCCGGGTGACGACCTGCTCAGCGACATGGTGGCCGCCAGCGACAAGGAGGAGCGGCTGACCGAGCTTGAGCTGGTCTACCTCGCGACCGGCCTGCTCATCGGCGGCCACGAGTCGACCATCAACGCGATCAGCCTCGGCATGTGGCGCCTGCTGGAGCATCCCGCGGAGGTGGCGAGGATCCACGCCGACCCGTCCCTGATCGTCACCGCCGTCGAAGAGCTGCTGCGTTTCCAGACGCTCGGCGACATCGACCGTCAGCGGTTCACGCAGGAGGACCTGGAGCTGGGCGGCACCCCGATCCAGGCCGGCCAGATGGTGATGGCCGGGGTGCTGTCGGCCAACCGGGACGAACGCTATTTCACCGACCCCGACAGGCTGGATGTCGCCCGGCACCCCAACCCGCACCTGTCCTTCGGTCTCGGCCCGCACTTCTGCCTGGGCGCGGCGCTGGCGCGGGTCGAGCTCCAGATCGTGCTGGGCACCTTGCTGCGGGAGTTCCCCGGCATGCGCCTCGCCGTGCCGACAGGCCAGGTGCGGCGCAAGACAGGACTGATGGTGAGCGGCCTGGAGGAGCTGCCGGTCGCCTGGTGACCAGGCACGGCAGGCCGCGACAGGCTTCGAGTACGAGGAGATCCCCCATGGCACCCCAGCCGTCCGGACCCGTTGACATCACCGATGTCCCGCCGCCACCCACGGTGACCCGGCCCGGGAGCATCAACGACCAGCAGTACCTCATCGACTGCTATCTGGAGTACGGGCCGGTGTTCCGCGTGCTCCAGAAGGGCGAGCTGGCCCGTAAGGAGGGCGACGAGTTCACCGTGCTCGCCGGCCCGGAGGCCAACGCCTTCGCGATGCGCACCACCAACATGCACCAGGGCACGGACGGCGCGGTCAAGCTGAGGTCCGACAGCCACTGGGAGGACTTCAGCAACGAGCTGGGCATGGACGGCTTCAGCCGCGAGGGCGACATGCACCGCCAGCACCGCATGCTGACCAGCCGGGGCTACGCCCGCACCACGATCACCGGCCGGCTGCCCGAGGTGGTCGCCATGGCCGAGGCCGTGACCGCGCGCTGGGAGCCCGGGCAGCGCGTGCCCGCCGTGCGGGAGATCCAGCGCATCGTCGGCGAGCAGCTCGGGCGCAGCCTCATCGGCTTCTCCCCCGCCGACTACGTCGACGACCTCGTGACCTTCGTCCGCACCACCAAGCTGACCATGCTGCTGCGCACCGGCGCCGCCGAGATGCTCGCCGACCCCGCCTACGAGCGGGCGCGCAACCGCGTCTTCGAGATCGGCTACCGGGCGATCAACGCGCGGCTGGCGATCCCCCCGGACGAGCGTCCGGGCGACCTGCTGGACGACATGCTCGCCGTCTGGAATCCCAAGCTCGGCGACGACCTGCCGCCCCTGCTGGTGGCGGCCACCATCGGCCCGTTCCTCGCCGGCCTGGAGACCGCCTCCTACCGGACCGCCTACCTGCTGTACCTGATCCTCAACCACCCGGACGTGGCGCGCCGCGTCGTGCGGGAGGTCGACGACTGGTTCGCCGGGCCGCTGACCTGGGACCGGCTCAAGACCTGCCACGCGCTGTACGGCGGGATGATGGAGGCCCTGCGGCTCTACAAGGGGCCGGCGCGCCAGTGGTACACGGCCGAGGAGTCGTTCGTCTTCGAGAACCACCTGGTGGCCAAGGGCGACAGCGTCATCCTCGTGTACGACACCTCCCACCACCTCCCCGAGCTGTTCCCCGACCCGGGCGCGTTCGACGTCGACCGCTACCGTGCGCCCCGCAACGAGCACCGCCGCCTCGGCGCGTTCGCCCCGTTCGGGGTGGGCGGGCACACCTGCCTCGGGTCCGGCATGGCCGAGGTGCAGGTCATGGTGAACGTCGCGACCATCCTGCGCGACTGGGAACTCGACGCCCTGGGCCTGCCCTTCGACGCCGACGCCGACGCCGACGAGGCGATGCGGGCCGGCGTGGTCGCCCGGCGCCCGGCGCGATGACCGGCGCGATGACCGGCGCGGGAACCGGGGTCGCGGGCGCCCCGGCGGCCGGGCTCCGGACACGGTTGCTCGCCCACGTGCAGACCTGGCGCCCGTACACCATGCTGTACATCGGCCTGGTGGGCCTGGCCGGCGGGCTGCTGAACGACCCCCGGGCGTCCGGCTGGGCGCTCGCCGGGGCGTGGGCGGTGCCGACGCTCGGCTGGATCGGCGGCCACTACGGCGGCGACTACTTCGACCGGCGGCTCGACGCCGTGGCCAAGCCGCACCGGCCCATCCCCTCGGGACGCATGCCGGCGCGCGACGGGCTCGCCGGCCTGGTCGCCTGCACCGCCGGCGGCGCGGTCGCGGCCCTGCTGCTGAACTGGCGGACCCTGCTCCTCGTGGCCGCGGCGCTGGCCGCCGGGCTCGGCTACAGCGCCGTGCTGAAGGCCAGAGGGCTGAGCGGCAACCTCGTCCGGGGAAGCCTCACGGCGTTCGCCCTGCTGTTCGGCGCCATGGCCACGGCCCCGTACCCGGCGCCGTACGTGCTGCCGGTGGCCGCCGTGTTCCTGCTGCACGACATGCAGTCGAACCTGGTCGGCACGCTGCGTGACATCGGCGGCGACCGGGACGCGGGCTACGAGACCTTTCCCGTGCGGCGCGGCGCCCGGCCGGCGGTGCGCGTCGTCGTGGCGGTGAGCGTGGCGTGGGTGGCGCTGGCCGCGGCCGTCCCCGCGCTGAGCCCGTCGAGCCCCGAGGGCGACGCGGCCCGCTGGGCCGCGTACTGGCCGGTGCTCGGCGCCTGCGTGCTCCTCGCGGCCGCGGCGATCGGCCTGCTCGCCCGCGCCGCGGAGCCGATGCCGCCGCCCGTCGCGCTACGGGCCCACGCGGTTCTGGTGGTGGAGCGGGTCGCGCTGGCGGGGGCGTTCGTCGGGCTCGCTGCGGGGCCGGTCGTGATGCTCGCGGCCACCCTGCCCGCCCTGCTCGCCACGATCGTGCTCCAGGCCGGGATGCGCACGCGGTACGAGTTCGGCGCGGCCACCCTCGCCTGACCGTCCCTCGCACGGAACCAGTGGCACCTCGCCTGACCGTCCCTCGCACGGCCGGCGGCACACTCGCCCGGCCCGCCCCTCGCACGGAACCAATCGTCTCGCCGATCCGGAGGACCACCCGACCATGGGAATCGAGACCGTCACCAGCAGGAACCGGGACGTCGAGGGCGGCGTCGCCGGCGCGGTCAAGGCACTGTGGGCCGCCCAGCGCGCGGACGGCTCATGGGAGGGATACCTGCCGTCCTCGGCCGTGTCGACCGCGGCCGTCCTCATCGCCCTGCACGTCGCCGACCGCGACGGCGGCGCCGCGCTGATCGAGGCCGGCACCGGCTGGCTGGTGGCCCAGCAGAACCCCGACGGAGGCTGGGCCGACGTGCCCGGCGGCCCGTCCACCTTCAACGGGACGGGCATCGCGGTGTCCGCGCTGAAGACGGTGCGCCCTGGGGCCGAGGCGGAGATCGGGAGGGCCAGGGACTGGCTGGCGCGCAACGGCGGCCAGGCCGCGCTGGAGGACATCGAGCGGACCACCCTCAACGTGATCGTCCGCGTCTACCTCGCCTTCGCCGGGCTGTACGACCCGGCCAGGGTGAAGCGGATCCCCATCGAGATCTCGCTGATGCCGCACCGGCTGCACCAGCGTGTGTCGTTCATCCTGCCCGGCGTCTACTCCTGGGCGATCATGCAGGTGCACACGCGCGCGTTCGGCCCGCTGAGGCGCGTGACCAACCGCGTCGCCGAGCGGCGCACGCTGCGGTACCTGCGCGACCTGGCCGAGTTCGAGGGACCGGACGGCGGCTCGGAGGAGTCGGCCTTCATGGTCGCCCTCATCGTCTTCGGGCTGGCGCTGGCCGGCGTGGGCGACGACCTCGTCGCCAAGTACCTCGCCTACATGCGCGGCGCCGTACGGCCCGACGTGTCGTGGCCCATCGACCGGGACCTGGAGCTGTCCGGCACCTGCTACGTCAGCCAGGGACTTCAGGAGGCCGGGCTCGGCGACGACGAGCGGCTTCGCCCCGCCATGAACTGGATCAAGGCCTCGCAGCGGCAGGTGGGCCTGCCCGCGACCGGCTGCCCGCCCGGCGGCTGGGGCTGGGGCCTGCCGTCCTCGTGGCCCGACGTCGACGACACCTCGCTCGCGCTGTACACGCTGGCACGGGCCGGTGTCCCCGCCTCCGACCCCCACGTACGGGCGGGCGTGGCGTGGCTGCACTCCATGCGGAACCGCAACGGCTCGTGGGGATGCTTCATCCGCAACGGCAGGACCATGTTCGACGCTCCCTGTTCGGCGCTCACCGCGCACGCCATGATCGCGCTCAACCGGGTCGGCGGCCAGGACCACCGCCTCGACCGGGCGGTGCGCTGGCTGGCCAGGACGCAACGGTCCGACGGCTCCTTCTCGTGCGTGTGGTTCAGGGACCACACGGCCGGGACGGCCCGGGTGCTCGACGCGCTGGGGCAGCTCGGGCTCGGCGACCATCCGGTCGCGCGCGGCTGCGCGAACTGGCTCACGACGCACCGCGCGCCGGGCGGCGGCTGGGGCGACGGCGGGGCGCTCGGGCCGACCGCCGAGGAGACGTCGTGGGCGGTGCTGGGCCTCGTCAGCTCGGGCCGGGGCGACGATCCCGCCGTCACCGCCGGGATCGAGTGGCTGCTGGACCACCAGCGCGACGACGGGCTCTGGGACGGCGGGCAGGTCGGCTACTACTACAACGGCCTGACGTACTGGTGTGACGCGATGGTGAACGGCTACGCGCTCCAGGCCCTCGCCTGCTACCGGGACCGCTGACGCCCCCCGGCACGCGGCCCGGTCCCAGGCTTCCCCCCTCATCCCGGGCCACTCGGCCCGGCGCCGGGCTTCCCCCTCGTCCCGGCCCGCGTGGCCGGTGCCTGGCCTCCCGCCCGGCCCCGGCCACGCGGGCTCGTCCCGGGTCACTCGGCGGGCGCGGCTCCCAGCTCGACCAGCCGTACGCCGCGGGGGTTCAGGCGCGTGGTGAGCACGATGAGACCCGCCTGCGCGGCGAGGGTCGCGAGGTGGTCGGGGGTACGGACGCGCCCGCCCACGAGCACCATGATGCGCAGGTCCTCGTCGGTGAAGGCGGCCTCGTCCACCTCCCACTGCTCGGCGACCAGCACCCGGCCGTGGGGGCCGCACGCCTCGGCGCACCGGGCCAGGATCGCGGTGGCCGACTCGTCGTCCCAGTCGATCAGGACGCCGCTGAGCAGGTAGACGTCGCCGCCCGCCGGGAGGGGCTCGAAGAAGCTGCCTCCGATCGCCTCGCAGCGCCCCGACAGCCCGGCCGCGACGATCGCCGCCTCGGCCTTCGCGGCGCTGGAGGGCAGGTCGACGAGCACGCCCCGGAGCCCGGGGTAGGCCCTCAGCAGCCGGGTGAGGAGCATGCCCGAGCCGCCGCCGACGTCGACCACCGTCCCGACGCGGTCCCAGTGGTATCCCTCCACCACGTCGGCGACCGAGCGCCCGGTGTACCAGTGGGCGAAGCCGTCGAACTCGGCCAGCAGCCGTGGATCATCGGCGATGTCCTCGTAGTAGGGACGGCCGTACGCGGTCTCGTAGACCGGCCGGCCGGTCCTCACCGCGTCGGTCAGGAACGCGGCGGCCCTGTCGAGGCGGCCGGCCAGGCCGTCCTGGTCGAGCCGCGCCCGGAGCCGGGCGGGGTGGTCGTCGAGCAGCAGCCGGGCGGCCGGGTTCAGGTCGTACTCGCCGGGGCCCGCGCGGTGGAACACCCCGTGCGCCACCAGGTAGGCGAGCAGCCGTCCGAGGGCGTCGGGGTCGAGCCCCGTGCGGACGGCGAGCTCCTTCACGTCCTGCGGGCCGTCGGCGAGGTGGTCGGCCAGCCGGAGCGTCGCCGCGGCCCTGACCGCGTGCGGCCAGATCGCGTCGGCCAGCCGGGCCACGTCCCCGCTGGCATCGGGAACGTCGGGGAATTCCGCTGTGCGATCACTCGCACCCGGCCGTTCGGAAGCTCGGACGTCGGATTCGGCACTCACGATTACCCTCCGCTGCGCTCGGATGGCGATCCAAGAAACAGGCATGAGTCTCGCGTTATTTGTGCAGATCAGTCCAGGTACGCCCGGGAAGATGACCAAGTACTAAGGATTACATCAGTATGCGGCACATGTCCTTCATGGCACTGTCTCCAGTGAGCGAAGGCTGAGGCCACGCCGGGGCAGCGGGGAAGCCATGCCACGGCGGGAGGACGGGGAAGAGCCCTAGTGATGCATATCGACGACAATTCTCCGCTGGCGATTTTCGACTGGTACCGCGAGACGCGGTCGGAGAATCCGGTCTTCCGGGACGACGTCTTCAACGCCTGGCACGTGCTTCGGTACGAGGACGTCCGCATGGTGCTCTCCGACGGAGAGACGTTCCAGTCGACCCGGCCCGCCACCCGGCGGCCCGCGGTGGACGTGTTCGATCCTGGTGAGGACACCATGGTGCGCGCCGACGGCACGCACCACCGCATGCTGCGCGGCCTGGTCAATCAGGCCTTCACCCCGCGCGTGGTGGAGCGTCTGGCGCCACGGGTTAGGGAGATCTGCGGCGAACTGCTCGACGGGTTCGAGGGCAAGGGCGGCATGGAGGTCGTCGCCGACATCGCCTACCCGCTGCCGATCACGATCATCATGGAGATGCTCGGGGTCCCCACCGACCGAGTCGAGCAGTTCCGGCGCTGGTCGAACGCGGTGGTGTCCGGTGGCAGCGGCACCGCTCGGGAAGGAGCCGACACCGACATCGGCGCGATGATGGACTACTTCAGCGGCGTGCTCGCGGATCGCCGCAACGCACCCGGCGACGACCTCATCAGCCGGCTCCTCGCCGCCGAGATCTCAGGTCAGCGCCTCACCGAACGTCAGCTGCTCAACTTCTGCGCGCTGATGCTCATCGCCGGACACGAGACCACGACCAGCCTGATCACCAACACCGTGTTCTGCCTGCAGAGCATGCCCGACGTGCTCGACCTCGTCCGGCGGTCCGGCGGCGATCCGCTGCCGAGGGTCATCGACGAGGTCCTGCGGTACGCGGCGCCCGTACAGGCCGTCCTGCGGTTCGCCACGGCGGACGTGGTGGTCGGCGGGCGGCGGATCAACGCGGGCGACACCGTCTTCCCCTTCGTCGGATCGGCCAACCGCGACGAGACCGCGTTCCCCGACCCCGACCGGTTCGACCCCTTCCGCGCCGCCGGTCCCGGCCTCGCGTTCGGCCACGGAATCCACTATTGCCTGGGTGCTCCGCTGGCCAGGCTGGAAACCGCCGTGGTGGTGTCCGAAATGCTGCGGCGTTTCGGCGGCAAGTGGTGGGCCGAGGGCATTGACTTCGATACTTCGATCCCGCGATTCCTCTTCGGAATCAAGCGGTTACCGCTGTCGTGGGACGGCTAGACGACCAGGTGGCACCGGCTGACACGCCGATAAGTCGTTTGTGTTAACGATCGTCGCCGAACGATGTTGATATACCAAACCCGGTGCCGCTGGGATACGATCAATGCTGATTAGGTTTACCGGAATTGGCGGGACCGCGGGGAAGAACCACCGCACCTGACGGCATCATTCCGACCCGTCGCCAACGGCTCTGGAATGGGCGCCTCCCGAGAGCTCGAGCCCCCCGGAGGGTAGAGCCACTGCTCAAAGGGCCCGATGATCGTCCTGCCTCGTGAGGGGATCGATCGGGCACGAGTTGCCACCAACCGGAAAGGAAGCCGTATGGTCCCCACCGAGACGCTGGTCAAGGAGAAACTGTCCGCCGAGGCCCGGAGCCGGCGGCGCCTGGCCGGGCAGCGGGTGTTCATGATCGGCGGCTGGCCGGCCTTGGAGACCGCGTCGTCCCGCGCCGCCGATCCCGACCACGGCAAGGGGCACGAGTTCTGGTTTCGCGACACTTTGATCACGCGAGGCACCGCCGACATGACCTCGCTCCCGAGGCAGGTGCGCGGCGCCCAGCCCCATTGGTTGCTGATCGGGCAGATGCTCAACGAGGAGGACCTCCCCGAGCTTGTGGCCAAGTGCCAGGTGATGGCGCCGATGGCCCGCCTGGCGATGCTGGGGGCGTTGAAGGACCGTGGGCGTGCGGAGGCCTGGGTGCGCCGCGGGTGCACGGTCTACCTGGCGTACAACTCCACCCTCGACCGAGTGCTCGACACGCTCAAGATCGCCGCCTTGCTGGACCTGCAGATCGTCGACTATGTGATGTACCTGCGCTGGCAGCGCTCCATGCCAAAGGCGCCCCATCTGACGGACCGGCAGCAGCAGGTCCTCGAACTGATCAAGCATGGGCACACCAACGCGGAGATCGCGAAGGAGTTGTACCTCACCCAGCACACGGTGGAGTTCCACATCCGCCACCTGCTGCAGAAGCTGGGGGCGCGCAACCGCACCGAGGCGGCGGAGATGGGCCACGCGCTGGGGATCTGCTGACCCGTGACCCGCGACGACCGGCCTGGCGCGGCCCCCGAACGGCCCGCCTGGGTCCCCGCCGACATGTACCCCTTCGCTGACCGCTACCTGGAGGTCGACGGCAACCTCGTCCACTACGTCGACGAGGGCGAAGGGCCGTCCCTGCTCTTCCTGCACGGCAACCCGACCTGGTCCTTCCTCTACCGTGACGTGGTCGCCGGGCTGCGCGGCCGTTTCCGCTGCGTGGCCCTCGACTACCCCGGGTTCGGGCTCTCCCGCGCCCGGCCGGGATACGGCTTCACGCCCCGGGAGCACGCCGGGGTCGTCGAGGGCTTCATCGAGAAGCTCGACCTGTCGGACCTGGTGGTGGCGGTCCACGACTGGGGCGGCCCCATCGGGCTGTGGGCGGCCGGCCGCCATCCCGCGAGGATCCGCGGGCTCGTCATCAGCAACACCTGGGCGTGGCCGAGCGACGACGCCGTCAAGCGGTGGTTCTCGGTCATCATGGGCGGGCCGGTCGGGCGCGCGCTCATCCGCCGGCTCAACGTCTTCGTGAACGCCTTCATCCCCGGCGCGATGCGGACACGCAGGCTCGACCGCCGGGCGCTGCTCGCGTACCGGGGCCCGTTCCCCGACGCCCGCTCCCGTACCCCGATCTTCGTCCTCCCCCAGCAGATCACCGCCGGCCGCGACTTCCTGCGGGAGGTGGAGGAGGGCCTGCCGTCCCTGGCGGACAGGCCGGCCCTCATCGTCTGGGCCGAGGCCGACGCCGGCTTCCGGGCGGACGCGCGCCGCCGACTGGAGGCCGCCTTCCCCGGCCACCGCACCGTGACGCTCCCCCGCGCCGGCCACTACCTGCAGGAAGAGGCCCCCGGGGCCATCGTCACGGCCGTCCAGACCTGGTGGGCCGAGACGCAGTGGCACGTACGCTGACACCCGCCGGGCCGGCCGCAGAGATCGGATGTCTGCGAAGATCCACGGATTCGGAATTGCCGTAGGCTATGAACTCACATGGCAGAAAGCGCAGGTATGGCCGAACACACCAACCTCCCGGCGAGCATCGACCCGACCATCCCGAGCGTCGCGCGGATGTACGACTACTACCTGGGCGGCAAGGACAACTTCGCCGCAGACAGGCGGGCCGCCGAGCAGTTCATCACCGTCGTGCCCGGCATCCGGGAGATGGCGCGGGCGAACCGGGCCTTCCTCGCGCGGGTCGTCGACCTGCTGACCCGCGCGGGGACGCGGCAGTTCCTGGACATCGGCTCGGGGCTGCCCACGCGGGAGAACGTCCACCAGATCGCCCATCGCGTCGACCCGGAGACCCGGGTCGTCTACGCCGACAACGATCCGATCGTCCTGGTACACGGCCGCGCGCTGCTGGCGGACAACCCGCACAGCACGGTCGTCCAGGCCGACATGCGCGAGCCCGAGGCGCTGCTGGCCCATCCCGAGATCGCGGGCGCGCTGGACTTCGATCGGCCGGTCGCCGTGCTGCTGGTCTCCATGCTGCACTTCATCCCCGACGAGTCCCTGGTCACCCACATCGTGCGCACGATCCGCGAGCGCCTCGCCCCCAGCAGCCACCTGATCATCACCCACGCCTTCGCGGGCGACGTCAGCGCGGACGTACACGAGGCCGGCCAGCAGGTCTACCGCTCGACCGCCACCGGTTCGCTCACCTCGCGCGGCACCGACCGGCTGGCCGAGCTCCTCGCGGGCATGACGGTGCTGGAGCCGGGCATCGTGCCGGTCCAGTCCTGGCGGCCCGAGTTCGAGGGCGACGCCGCCTTCGACCCCGCCAAGCCCGCCATCCTCGCCGTCGTCGCCCGCGAGTGACCGCCACTCGCCCGGACGCCCGCGCGGCGAGGCCGGGCGCCGTCGGGACGCGGCCGGGCGCCGTCGGGACGACACCAGGCGCCGTCGGGACGCGGCCGGGCGCCGTTGAGACGAGGCCGGGCGCTCGCGCGACGGGAGGAGGCGTTCGGGCCGTACGGGAGCGAGGGCGACCTCATTTCTTGCGGCCCACGCCGCAGTAGGCCGGCAGCGTGTCGGCTCTGCGGGGCAGCGGGCCGTCCGGCCGCCAGGCGCCGAGGCGGGCCACTCCGGGCTCCACGAGCGCCAGCCCGTCGAAGAACGCCTCGATCTCGTCGCGTGAACGCAACACGGCCGGGGAGGTCGCCCTGTCGTAGACGGAGGTCCCGGCCGTCAGCCGATCGTCCAGCTCCGCATGCGACAGGACCAGGCACGATCCCGGCGCCAGAGCGTCGACCAGCGTCTTCACGATACCGAGCGGATCTTCGCTGTCCTTGATGAAGTGCATCACGAAGACCAGCAGGACCGCTGTCGGCTCGGCCAGGTCGAGATGGGCCCGGACGTCCTGGTGGCCGATGATCTTATCCGGCTCGCGCAGGTCGCCGGTGACCATGATCGTCTGGTCGTCGGTGGCCAGCAACGCCTGCCCGTGAGCGAGGACGATCGGCTCCAGGTCGACATAGGCCACCCGCGCGGCCGGATTCGCCCGCTGGGCCACCTGGTGGACGTTCTCCTGCGTGGGCAGTCCGGACCCGATATCGAGGAACTGGCGGATGCCTTTCTCGCGGGCCAGGTATTCGACGGCGCGCCGGAGGAAATCCCGATTCGCGCGAGCGAGCTCACGCGTCCGTGGAAAGATCCCGATCACTTTTTCGGCCGCCTCGCGGTCGGAGGCGTAATTGTCCTTACCGCCGAGATAGTAATCGTACATTCGCCCTACATTGGGCGTTGTCGCGTCGAAGCCGGATAAAGGTGACTCGCCGGGATTCGGCGTCATAAGGCGGCCTTCGCCGGCGCCTCTTGACCACACACCTGGATCATGACCTGACCGTAACAGTCAGCAACTTGACCGCTCAACGATTACCAGGAAACCCACAGGAATTAGCCCAATACATCAACCGAAGGCTCCCAACCACCCGGCGACCGACCTGACCGTCACCACCCGGTCACCTCGGTCGCCTCGGTCGCCTCAGTCCCGGCCTCACCTCGGTCACCTGGGTCACCGGCCTCACCTCACCCCGTCCCTGCCGTCTCACCGTCGGCCGGCACCAGAGCGCCGCTGAACTGCGAGGAATACAGCCGGTGGTACGCGCCCCCGGCCGCGAGCAGCTCGTCGTGGGTGCCGTGCTCGACGATGCTTCCCCCTTCCATCACCAAGATGAGGTCGGCGTCGCGGATGGTGGAGAGCCGGTGGGCGATGACGAAGCTGGTCCGGTCGGTACGCAGCGCGGCCATCGCGTGCTGCACCAGCACCTCCGTACGGGTGTCCACCGAGCTGGTGGCCTCGTCGAGGATGAGCAGAGACGGGTTGGCGAGGAAGGCGCGGGCGATGGTCAGCAACTGCTTCTCACCGGCGCTGACGTTTCCGCCCTCCTCGTCGATCACGGTGTCGTACCCGTCGGGCAGGGTGCGGACGAACCGGTCGACGAACGTCGCCCGCGCGGCGGCGTGGATCTGCTCGTCGGTGGCCTGAGTGTTTCCGTAGGCGATGTTCTCGCGGATGGTGCCGCCGAACAGCCAGGTGTCCTGGAGCACCATGCCGATGTGCGAGCGCAGGTCATCACGGCGCATCGCGGTGACGTCGACGCCGTCGAGGGTGATGCGCCCGGCGTCCAGCTCGTAGAAGCGCATGATGAGGTTGACCAGCGTGGTCTTCCCCGCGCCTGTCGGGCCGACGATCGCGATCGTGTGCCCGGGGTCGGCCACCAGCGACAGGTCCTCGATGAGGGGCTGCTCGGCGTTGTAGCGGAAGGACACGTGCTCGAACTCGACGCGGCCCCGGCGGGTGGTGGGCAGCACCGGGTCGGCGGGGTCGGGCTCCTGCTCCTCGGCGTCCAGCAGCTCGAAGACCCGCTCGGCCGACGCCACGCCCGACTGCAGCAGGTTGGCCATCGAGGCGACCTGGGTCAGCGGCTGGGTGAACTGCCGGGAGTACTGGATGAAGGCCTGGACGTCGCCCAGGCTCATCGACCCGGTGGCGACGCGCACGCCGCCGACGACGGCGATGGCGACGTAGTTGAGGTTCCCGATGAACATCATCATCGGCATGATGATCCCGGAGATGAACTGGGCGCCGAAGCCGGCCTTGAACAGCTCCTCGTTCCGCTGCCGGAACACCTCCTCGACCTCCGGCCCGCGCCCGAACACCTTCACCAGCTCGTGACCGGTGAACGCCTCCTCGATGTGGGCGTTCAGCGTGCCGGTGTGGGTCCACTGAGCGACGAACAGCTTCTGCGAGCGCTTCGCGACCAGCCCGGTGACCAGCATCGACACCGGGATGGTGACCAGGGCGATCAACGCGAGCAGCGGCGAGATCACCAGCATCATCGCCAGCACGCCGATGACGGTCAGCAGTGAGCCAAGGAGCTGGCTGAGCGTCTGCTGCAGGGTCTGCGACACGTTGTCGATGTCGTTGGTCACCCGGCTGAGCAGCTCGCCGCGCGGCTGGCCGTCGAAGAACTTCAGGGGAAGCCGGTTGAGCTTGTCCTCGACGTCGGCGCGCAGCCGGTAGACGGTGCGCTGCGTCACGTCGTTGAGCAGGTAGCCCTGAAGCCAGCTGAAGGCGGACGCGGCGACGTAGAGCCCGAGGGCCCACGCCAGGACCGTGCCCAGCGCGCCGAAGTCGATCCCCTGGCCGGGGACGAGGTCCATCCGCGCGAGCATGTCGGCCAGGTTGTCGTTGCCCGACGCGCGGGCGGCCTGGACGGCCTGCTCCTCGGTGGTTCCCGCGGGCAGCCGCCTGCCGACCACGCCACTGAAGATCAGGTCCGTCGCGCGGCCGAGGATCTTCGGTCCGATGACGGCGAACGCGACGCTGGCCACGGCGAGGACGACCACGGCCACGATCCTCGTGCGATCGGGGCTCAGGCGCCGGAGCAGCCGACGGGTGGAGGGCCCGAAGGTCATCGACTTCTCCGCGGGCATCCCCGCCCCTGCGAAGGGCCCCCGTCCGAAGCCGCCGCCGCCCGCGGGCGGTCGCGGTCGCGTGGGTGCCGTTGGCCGGTCGCTCATACTGCGCTCTCCGCGGTCAGTTGGGACTCGACGATCTCGATGTAGGTCGGGCAGGAGTCCAGGAGTTCGGAATGGGTGCCCATGCCGACGATGACGCCGTCGTCGAGGACGATGATCTGGTCGGCGTCGGCGACGGTGGAGATCCGCTGGCCGACGATGACCACGGCGGCCTCGGCGGTGTGCGGGCGCAGAGCGGCGCGCAGCCGGGCGTCGGTCGTCAGGTCCAGGGCCGAGAACGAGTCGTCGAACAGGTAGATCTCGGGCTTGCTCACCAGGGCACGGGCGATCGACAGGCGCTGCCGCTGCCCGCCGGAGACGTTGGTGCCGCCCTGGGTGATGGGCGCCTCCAGGCCCTCGGGCATCGCCTCGACGAAGTCGCGGGCCTGGGCCACTTCCAGCGCCTCCCACAGCTCCTCGTCGGTGGCGTCCGGGTTGCCGTACCTCAGGTTGCTCGCGACGGTGCCGGTGAACAGGTACGGCTTCTGCGGAACCAGGCCGATGCGTGTCCAGAGCATCTGGGGGTCGAGGTCGCGGACGTCGACGCCGTCGACCGACACGGTGCCGGACGTGGCGTCGAACAGCCGGGGCACCAGGGAGACCAGCGTCGTCTTGCCCGACCCGGTGCTGCCGACGACGGCGGTGGTCTGCCCCGCGACGGCGCGGAAGGAGATGCCGGACAGCACCGGCGCCGCCGCGCCCGGGTAGCGGAACTCGACGTCGCGCATCTCCAGCTCGGCGCGGCCGTGCACCCGCTGTACGGGGTTCTCGGGCGGGCGCACCGACGACTCGGTGTCCAGCACCTCGCCGATGCGCTCGGCGCAGACGGCGGCGCGCGGGATCATCATCGAGATGAAGGTGGCCATCATCATCGACATGAGGATCTGCATCAGGTACATGAGGAAGGCGGTGAGGGCGCCGATCTGCATCTCGCCGCTGTCCACCCGGGCGGCGCCGAACCACAGCACGGCGACGCTGGAGACGTTGAGGATCAGCATCACGGTGGGGAAGATGAGCGCGGTCAGCCGCCCGACGCGCAGCGCGTTGCCGGTCAGCGCGTCGTTCGCCTCGGCGAACCGGCGGGTCTCCTCGCGCTCCCGTACGAAGGCCCGCACGACGCGGATGCCGGTGAGCTGCTCGCGCAGCACCTGGTTGACCAGGTCGATGCGGGTCTGCATCGCGCGGAACTGGGGCACCATGCGGGAGACGATCAGGCCGATCGAGATCAGCAGCGCCGGGACGCAGACCAGCATGAGCCACGACAGGCCGATGTCCTGCCGCAGCGCCATGATGATGCCGCCGAGGCCCATGATGGGCGCGGCGACCAGCATCGTGCAGGTCATCACCACGAGCATCTGCACCTGCTGCACGTCGTTGGTGCTGCGGGTGATCAGGCTCGGCGCCCCGAAATGCGCGACCTCCCGGGCGGAGAAGCCGCCCACCTGGTGGAAGACGCTCGACCGTACGTCCCGTCCGAAGCCCGCCGCCACCCGCGCCCCGTAGTAGACCGCCGCGATCGAGCAGCCGATCTGCACGAGGGACACGGCCAGCATCCAGCCGCCGGTGGTCAGGATGTAGCCGGTGTCACCGGCGGCGACACCCTGGTCGATGATGTCGGCGTTCAGGCTCGGCAGGTACAGCGAGGCGATGGTGCCGACGAGCTGGAACAGCACAACGGCGGCCAGCGCCGACGAGTAGGGACGAAGATAGGTACGGAGCAGTCGGCTCAACATGGATGCGCTCCGACGGAGGGCGCACGGCGGGAGGGCGGGGTCACGCGCATCACGTTATAGGAGCATGCGGCCCATTCACGCACCTTTTTCCGGGACAAGCCCGCTGAGCGGCAAGGCCGTGGGCGGGCGGCCGGAGCGGATGACCTGCGCGGTCACCGCCGGCCGACGTCGCCGATCCGGAGTCGCTCGCATTCCGCGGCAGACCACAGCTCACCACCGAAGTGCCCGCGAGCATCGTGATGGCGCGGGGCTCGGTGTCCGTGCCCGCCGGTTCGCGGTCTCGGACGGACGCTATACCACGTTCGCGTAGTAGGAGCTCGTGTCGAGCTGCCCGGTGCCGATGAACACCTCGGTTCCCGCCTCCACGCTGGTGAGGTACTTGGAATTGGCCATCCAGCCGCGCGACACGAGGTTGTTCAGGAAGTCACGCAGGTTGAGCGTCGCCGACGAGGTGTTGGCGGTGCGCACGAACGAGAAGACGTTCCAGCCGATGTTGCCACGGTAGAGGTCCCAGCTCGTGCCGGCGATGGTGACCGTGGCCTGCTTGGTGCCGACCGGGCCCGCGCCGCCTGAGCGGTAGAGCCAGATCATCACCTCGTCGGTGGGGTTGTCGCTGTAGCTCGGGTTCGAGATCGCGTGCAGCCACAGGTCGTAGGCCACGTTCATCGTGACCGCGCCGTTCTGGGTGACCTTGTAGTTCCAGCCGGTGTTGACGCTCCGGTTGGCCGACAGCTGGATGGGCAACCCCGTGTTCGCGTTCTTCCAGCCCCAGTGCCAGCCGAGCACCGAACTGGCGTAGGACTTGACCGAGTTCGACTGACCGGACCAGCCGAAGGACGTCCCCCAGCCGATCGTGTTACCGGAGGTGGAGGTGTCCCAGATGCACTGCCAGCCCGACCCCGAGTCCTGCCCCCAGAGGTTGTTGTTGATCCAGTACTTGCCCTGGGTGATCGTCCCGTAGGCGGTACACGTGTTGGCGGCATGGGCCGGCAGGGTCGTACCGGCGACGAGAGCGGCCACCATCGCGAGACAGGCAAGCACCTGCCGAACGACAGGACGACGTTGAACCAGCACGTCAGAACCTCCTCGGCTAATCGATTAGTTTGACGACCATCTCAACTATTTATGTATGACTCCCTTTGTCAAGCCCTGTTCGCCGAGGGACTCAGAGGACCGCGATGGCGGCCCGGTAGAGGGCGGGCAGCTCCGATCCGCCAGGCGTCGCACGATGAAGCGTTCAGGCGGTATGGCCGCGGGTGGGATCTCACCCGAGATGCGCAAGGCCGGCACCGCCGATGCCACGAGCGGCTCGAACTTACGCTAGCGTAGGTTACGGTTTCGTAGCCTATTGGGGGAAGATCCTGTGCGCGCGTTCAATGACACCGAGTTGCTGTTCGAGCTGGAGCCCGTGGTCGCCGGGGAGTTGGACCGGCATCTCAAGGTGGCCAAGGAGTGGTTCCCGCACGAGTACGTCCCCTGGTCGCAGGGGCGTGACTACGACGGCGTCTTCGGCGGCGAGGCCTGGGCCGAGACCGACTCGACCATCCCCGAGGAGGCGCGGGTCTCCCTCATCGTCAACCTGCTGACCGAGGACAACCTGCCGAGCTACCACCACGAGATCGCCACGACCTTCGGCAGGGACGCGGCCTGGGGCACCTGGGTTCACCGGTGGACCGCCGAGGAGGGCCGCCACGGCACCGCCATCCGCGACTACCTGACGGTCACGCGCGCGGTCGACCCGGTCGCCCTGGAGCGGGCCCGCATGCTGCACATGGGAGAGGGCTTCAGCAACTCCTACGAGGGAGTGCTGCACTCGCTCGCGTACGTCTCCTTCCAGGAGCTGGCCACCCGCGTGTCCCATCGCAACACCGGCAAGGTCTCCCAGGACCCGAACTGCGAGCGCCTGCTCGCCAGGATCGCCGCCGACGAGAACCTGCACATGCTCTTCTACCGCAACCTGCTCGACGCGGCCTTCCGGCTCGCCCCCAGCCAGACCATGCGCGCCGTCACCGACGTGGTGACCACCTTCCAGATGCCCGGCACCGGCATCGAAGGCTTCACCCGCAAGGCGATGACCATCGCCAACGCCGGAATCTACGACCTGCGGCTGCACCTCGACGACGTCCTCATGCCGGTCCTGCGCCAGTGGGCCGTCTTCGACCTCACCGGACTGGACGCCGAGGCGGACAAGGCCCGCGACGAGCTCGCCGGTTTCCTCGCCCGCCTGGAGGTCTCCGCCTCCCGCTTCGTCGACCGCCGCGAAGCCCGCCGCGCCCGCCTCGCCGACACCGCGGCGAACCACTGAGTATCCGCCACCGCCGTCAGGACGGAACGGCCCTGGCGTCGCAGCTGGCGCTGCTTCCCACACCGCGGCTTCAGCCCGAAGATCAGTATCACGCCCGGCGGGGTCGCTTCCTCCACGAGGTCCCGGTAGCAATGACGAAATTTCCACCGAAATATCCTCTGACCTGCGGTGTCGCGCGTCGCGGTCGACAGCGCCCGTATGGTGCCGAGCGCCCTGGCCACGCCGGGGACGGGCGTCACAGTGCCGTGCAGGCGCCGAGGTAGCCGGCCAGCATCGCGCGGGCGAGGCGGTCGACGTCCGCGTCGTCCGGCAGGAACCGGTCGCTGTGCAGGGAGACGTCGGTCTCGGTGCCCACGAACAGCATCAGCGACGGCAGCCGCTCGGCGAAGAAGGAGAAGTCGTCCGCGCCCACCGAGCGCAGCGTGTCCGACACCTCCAGCCCGTGCGAGCGAAGCAGCCGGGACACCTGCGTCACCAGCCGGGGGTTGTTCTCCAGTACCGGCTCCCCCTTCACGAAGGTCACCTCCGCCTCGCAGCCGTGCGTGCGCGCCACGGACTCCGCCACCTCGACGACCCGCTGGTGCAGCAGTTCGCGCGTCGCGGTCGACAACGCCCGTATGGTGCCACGCGCCCTGGCCACGCCGGGGACGACGTTGGCCGCGCTGCCCGCCTGAAGTGACGAGACCCCCACCACGGCCGGCGCCATAGGATCGATCGACCGGCTGACGACGCTCTGGAGCGCCACCACCGTGTGCGACAGGGCCAGCACGGGGTCGCGCGTGAGGTGCGGGTAGGCGGCGTGTCCCGACTCGCCGTGTACGCTGATCTGGAATTCGTCAGACGAGGCGTTGACACCGCCGGGTACGCAGGCGACGACGCCGGCGGCCAGCACCGGCTGCACGTGCGCGCCGATCATCGCCCCGCACCGCTCGGCGCCGAGCACACCGCTCTCGACGATGTCCTGCGCGCCCGAGGGATAGGTCTCCTCGCGTGGTTGCAGGACCACCAGCAACGGCTTGGGCCCTCCCACCCTGTGGACGGCGCGGGCCACCGCCACCAGCGCGGCCAGGTGTACGTCGTGACCGCAGGCGTGCATGACCCCGCGGTTCCGCGAGCTCCACTCGACGCCGGTCGCCTCGGTCACCCCGAGCGCGTCGAGCTCGCCGCGCACTCCGACGGCAGGCCCCGGCCCGCCGACGCGCACGACCGCCCCGGTCTCGGCGACCTTGGTCAGGGGCAGCCCGCCGGGCAGCGACGCGAGTACGGCTTCGCGGGTGGCCGACTCCTCGCCGGACAGGTCCGGCGAGGAGTGCAGGCGGCGGCGCAACGAGAGTGCCGCGGGCAGTTCCTGATCGAGGGCCGCCCACAGCTCGGGGTGCTCGCTCATCCGAGGTCCAGTCCGTATACCCGGGCCGCGTTGGTGCGCCCGATCATCGTCGCGACACCCGCGGCGTCCGCCGGAGTCCACTCATCCTCCTCCACCCACGCCGTCAGGGCACGCGTCATGCCGCGGCGCCACAGCAGCGCACCGAGGTAGTGCAACTCCGGCGGGCCCCACGCGTCGGACGAGTAGAGGATCTTGGCGAACGGCGCGAGCTCCAGGCTCTCGGCCACGATCACGTCGGAGCGCGCGCCGGTGTAGTTGACCGCGAGCCCCACGTCGAAATAGACGTGCGGGAAGACCTGGGCGAGATAGCCGGCGTTGCGCTGGAAGGGATAGCAGTGCAGCAGCAGGATGTCGGACCCGGTGTGCTCCACCGCCTTCAGCCATCGGGTCAGCAGCAGCGGGTCGGAGCGATGCAGCTCGACATCCGGATCGCCGTAACCGGTGTGGAGTTGCAGCGGCAGGCCCGTCTCGGCCCCCGCCCACAGCAGCATCCGCAGCAGCACCGGGTCGTCGACGCGTGGCGCCGCCCCCTCGCCGATCTGCCGCAGCCAGTCGCCGGCGGCCTTCCGCACCTCCGCGTCGGTCGGGCGCGCCGGGTCGAAGTCGAAGCCGTGGCGGTAGGCCACGATGCTCTTCAGGCCGACGGCGCCGCGCGTCCGCTGCTCCAGTGCCTCTCGGAAGCCGTCACGCAGGCCGCCGGCGGAGGGGGCCGTACCCGCCAGGTCCTCCAGCACCGCCTCCAGCCGCACCACCTCCTCTACCCGGGCACCGCCGGCGGACGCCATCTCGACGGGGCTGAGGATCTGGTCACCCTTGTAGCCCGTCTCCACCAGCCAGTGGTCGGTCCCGCTCGCGCGCAGGAAGGTGCCGGCCAGCTCGCCAGGGGCCACCGCGGACCGTGCGGCCCAGTAGTCGTCCGCGCTCGCCGACGGCTCCAGCCCGAGCAGCGGCGCGCAGTGCCGCCGGATCGCGAAGCCCAGCTGCGAATCGAACTGAGTCATCCACGGCGGGATCGGCCGGTCGGACTCGGTGATCAGCTCCTCGAACGCCGGCCGCTCCACCGGCCCGCGCAGCGCGCCGTGCACGTGGTGGTCGACCAGCCCCAATTCGTCGATCTCGGCCTTGAGATCAGTAGACATCGGCGATCCTCCGGCACTTCTCCTCGGGCGTGAGCCCCTCGACCAGCGCCAGCTCGGTGCGCTTGACGTCGAGGTGGGTCCGCAGCAGGTCGTCGTCGAACCAGGCCCGCGCGACGTCGTCCTTGGCCAGCTCGTCGAGCGCCTCGTCCAGCGACCCGGGCAGGCGGGGCACGTCCGACAGCTCGGCCTCGGTGCTGTTCTCCGGCCACACCTTCGGATCGGGGTAGGCGGCGGTGATGCCCCGCAGTCCGGCCCGTACGAGCGTGCCGATGACCAGCCACGGGTTCGCGGTCGCGTCGGCGGCGCGGAACTCCAGGTTCAGTTGCCTGGCCACGTCGCCGTCCGCCGTGGTGGGGCAGATGCGCAGCAGCGCCTCCCGGTTGCGCTCGGCAAGGAAGACGCCGGCGGCGCTCCAGCGGTGCGGGGTGAGCCGCAGGAACGACACGGGACTGGGCGCCGTGACGGCGGTGATCGCATGGGCGTGCCCGAGTACGCCGGCCGCGAACCGGCCGCCGATCTCCGACAGCCTCCCTGGCCGCGCGTGATCGAAGAGCACCGGCGCCCCTGTCTCGGCGTCGCGCAGCGAGAGGTGCACGTGTACGCCGTTGCCCACGCCCTCGGGACTGGTCAGCGGCGCGAAGGTCGGCCGGTGGCCGCGGCGCCGGCCAAGGTCGCGGACCAGTTCGCGCAGCAGCACGGCGCGGTCCGCCGCCACCATGGCGTCGCTCGGCCGCATGGTGACCTCGAACTGCCCGTCTCCGTACTCCGGGAGCCAGGTCTCCGGTTCGAGTCCCGCCTGGCTCATCAGCTCGACGAGCTCCGAACCGAACGGCTCGGCGTCCCGGTAGCGCCCGAAGGAGAACGGCCGGGAGTCCGGGAGGCCCTGAAGGACGAACTCGTGCTCGAACGACGCCACGACCTCCAGCCCCGTCAGCTCGCGGAACTCCGCGAGCGCCGTACGGGCGAAGGTGCGCGGGCAGCACGGCCACGGCGACCCGTCGGGACGTACCTGGTCGGCGAGGTAGAGGCGCACGCCCGGGTGCGTGCCGTCCGCCGGGATGTCGACGCCGGTCGACTCGTCGGGAAGCAGTCGCAGGTCACCGGTCGAGCCGAACACGTTGTCCTCGGCGATCGGGCCGAAGCAGCTGATCGCGAGGTCGGCGGGGACCCAGCCGACCCCGGTGCGCAGCACGTTGTCGTGGTCCGCCGCCGGGACGGCCCGGCCGCGGGTCTGCCCCGCGAGGTCGCAGGTCGCCACGAAGATCATCGATGTCATGCGCACCTCACCAGCCTCTGTACGGCGCGACGGCCGCGTCGTCCACTTCGCCTGCCGCGACATCGGCGATGGCCGTGTCGAGGATGTCCAGCGCCCGGTCGAGATCCTCCTCCTCGATGACCAGCGGAGGGGTGAGCTCCAGGACGTTCGACCTCGGTCCTACGTAGTAGAGCACCGCTCCGAGCTGGTAGGCACGGAAGACGACCTTCGCCGCGGTCGTGGCGTCGACCAGTTCGATGCCGCCCATCAGCCCGCGGTTGCGCACCCCGGCCACCTGGTCGTGCCGGACCAGGAGCTGGTCGAGCCCGGCGCTCAGTCCCGCGCCGAGCCGGGCAGCGCGGGCGGGCAGTTCCTCCTCGGCCAGGATTCGCAGCACGGCCCGCCCCGCCGCGGCCGCCACCGGGTTGCCGGCGGTCGTGAGCAGCGAGGATCCCTCGGCGGCGTCGAGGATCCCGGCCGGGCCGATCGCCGCGGACAGCGGCAGTCCTCCGCCGAGTGACTTGCCCAGCGCGACGAGGTCGGGGACGATGCCGTCGCACTCGAAGGCGTGCAGCAGGCCGGTCCGCCCGAGACCGGCCTTCACCTCGTCGGCGACCAGCCAGGTGCCGTGCCGGTGGCACAGGCCGGCGAGCCCCTTGAGGAAACCGTCCGGTGGGATCACCACTCCCCCGTCGCTGAGGATCGGTTCGACGATCACCGCGGCGACGTCGCCGGCGGCGAGCTCCGTGCCGACGGCGTCGAGGTCCGGGTAGGGGACGAGCACCAGACCGGGGTCCGGTTCGACGCCGGCGGCCACATGAAGGCCGGATACCTGCTGGGCGGGGCCGAGCCCTCCGTGGTAGGAGCCTTCGAACGTCAGGATGCGCGGCCGGTCACCGGCGGCGCGGATGCTCCTGATGATCGCGGCGTTGGCGTCGGAGCCGGCGTGGCCGAGGTACACGCGGCGGCCGGGTCCGCCAGGGGTGATGGCCAGCAGTTCCTCCGCGAGCGCGACCGCCTCGGGGTTGGTGGCCGAGAGCAGGCTGGCCCCCGGCATCCGCCGTACCGCCCTCTCCACGGCCTCGACGACCCTTGGATGCGCGTAGCCGACACCGGCCGCGCTCCAGGCACCGGAGAGGTCGATCAGCTCGCGGCCGTCCGCCTCCACCAGGCGGGCCCCGTGGCCCGAGACCGGGGCGAGCGGGAAGAACCGCAGCCGCTGCGCCCCGGCCACGACGGCGAGATCGGCGTCGTAGAGAAGGCTCATCGAAGCTGTTCCGCCGGCTCGTCCGAGGCGCTTCCCGTGCCGGTGAGCTCGGAGGTGAGCCGCTCGCCGATGCGCCTGGCCAGGGCGGGCGCGGAGAGGATCACCACGACGCCGAGCAGGCACCAGGCGCCCGCGATCCACGGGAAGTAGGAGTACGGCGCGTCCTGCCCCGACGACTGCTTGTAGAAGACGAACAGCAGGTAGGCGATGCCGGCCACCGGCAACACGGCCTCCCAGCGCGGGATGGCGGAGCGGCCGGAGAAGGTGAAGGCGATGACGCCGACGCCCGCCACGGCGTACGCGACGAGGACGCACAGCACGCCGAGCGTGGCGAACCAGTAGTAGGCGTCGAAGGCGCCGACCCCGGAAGCCCAGACGACGATGTCGACGACGAGCGTGACGCCGACGACGGCGACCAGGGCGGCGCGGGGAGAACCGGTGCGGGGGTCGACGCGGGAAAGCGACTTCGGCCCGAAACCGTCCCGGGAGAGGGCGAAGAGCATGCGTGCGGCGGCCGCGGAGGAGGACAGCGAGCTCGCGAACGCCGAGGCCACGGCGGTGAAGGCGACCACGAGGGCGAACCACGTGCCGATGTAGCGGGCGGACAGCGTGGACAGCGGCGACTCGGCGGCGGCGAAGGCGTCGATGCCCGCCTTGTCCGTGCCGAAGCCGATCGTCTCGGTGAACATCATGAGGACGAAGAGCAGGCCGGTGAGCACGACACTGCCGACCAGAGCGCGCGGGATGTTGCGCCTGGGGTTGTCGGTCTCCTCACCGAGCGAGGCGCATGCCTCGAATCCGGCCCAGGACAGGAACGCGAAGACGGTGGCGGTCATGACGGCGCCGAAGGTGGTGCCACCGGAGGTGAACGTGGACAGGTCCAGGGTGGGCGCGCCCCCGCTCTCGGTGACGCCGCCCGACCCGATGGCGGAGGCGCCGACGACGACCGCGGCCAGTACGAGCATGGCCAGGATGCCGAGACCCTCGATGATCAGCAGCGTCCGCGCGGTGAGCCGGGTGTCGCGCGAGTTGAGGATCGTGACGCCGAGCGCGGCGACGACGGCGACGATGATCCACGGGCCGCTGTCGTGGACGCCGAGCGCCTCCAGGAACGCGTGCGCGAACACCCCGGTGGCGGCCTGGGTGCAGGTCAGGAAGAACAAGTACGTGCCGAGGAGCGCGAAGCCGCCGAAGAACCCGGCGCGCGGCCCGATGGTGGCGCCGGCCAGCGCGTACACCGAGCCCGCGTGGTTGAAGTGCTGGGTCAGGCGCCAGAAGCCGTAGCCGACCAGGCCGACTCCGATGAGGCCGAGAACGAAGACGAGCGGGACGGCCTTGCCGACGGTCGCGGCGACGCCGGGTCCGTTGAGGCCCATGGCCAGGGTCGGGCCCATCAGCCCGACGGACAGGGCGAGCGCCTCCCACAGGCGCAGCTTACGTGGTGCGTTGTCGGCCATGAGGCGGGCTCCAGGGTGACGCGGAGTTCGGGCGCGGGGTGCCCGCCATGAAACATTCATTTCATCCGGATGTCAATGAGTCACCAGCGAAACATCTCAGTCGAACGTGATGTCCCCCGCCAGCTCATCCGCATCTCTGATCCTGGTTTCCGCGTGCGTGCCGAGCTTCGCGAGCACGCCTGCCACGATCGACTCGACGACGGCCGTGGCGGGAACGACCGAGTCGAAGGGGCTCGGACCGTCGACCCTGACCGGCAGGACGAGGTCGGCCACCTCTGCGGCCGGCGAGAGCCACGGATCGGTGATGAGCAGGATCTTGGCGCCCCTGCCGTGCGCGTGGACGGCCAGGTCGACGACGTCGCGCTGGTACCGGCGGAAGTCGAAGACCACGCATACGTCACGCTTGCCGACGTCCAGGAGGAAGCCCGAGTGGTGGGTGGGCGTCTGCGGATGCACGGTCGTGCCCGGGCGCATCTGCCGCAGATGCAGGTCCAGGTAGGTGGCGAGCAGGTGCGAGTAACGACCGCCGAAGGAGGTGACGTGCCTGCTGGTGTCGGCGAGCAGGTCGACGGCCTTGTCCAGCTCCTCGTCGGGGAGCGAGGCGTAGGTCTGCTGGACGGCCTGGGTGAAGACGTGGGCGGAGACGGCGCGCAGGTCGTCCTTGGTGATGCGCTGCGGGATGGTCAGCGGTGAGGCCCTGCGCTCCTGGACCTCGTCGCGGAGCGCCTGCTGGAACTCCTTGTAGCCGTCGAACTCCAGGTGGGCGACGAACCTGACGACGGTCGGGGCGCTGACGCCGGCACGCCCCGCGAGCTCGTGGGTGGACCCCAGACCCGCCGACGGATAGTGCGCGAGGAGAGCCCGCGCGACCTTGCGCTCGCCGGCCGAGAGCTGCCCCATGCGGCCGCGGATCCGCTCAGCCACGCTGGAACTCGCGGCCGCGCCACCTGCAACGCTCATATGCCTGCTCTCTCCTCACATCACGTTTACGCGCAAGGTACAGGTTCGGCGAGCCGCTTGACGATCTGCCTGATCCGCTATCCCAGGTCGTCGAGATGAGCCAGGTGATCATGGAGCCGGTTGCTCTTCGCGTAGGAACGGAGCTGCGCGATCGTCGGGCCGGTCACCTCAAGTTGGGAGGCCAGGGCGTCGATCCGGCCCATTAGGTCGGCCTGGGTCTCGACCTCGTGCGATCTCGCCATCGCGAGTGCTCTCTCTTTCACGGCACGACCGCGCAGTTCCGCGTCGTCGCACCACAGTTGCAGGAAGTGGTGCTTTCTCAGCTGGAAGGAGCCCACGCGGCTCAGCGGGAGCTTCGGCGGCCCGCTGAAAGCCGCCGGTGTCAGCGTGACCCGCCAGACACCGTTCGCAAGCCGCCGGGGCTGACCCGCCCCGAGCTTGGTGCCGGCGAGCCATTCGGTCCACAGGTCACGCGGGTCCTGGCGGTTCTCGGCGTCGATCCTCGCGTGGATCGCCGGGACGTCACGGCAGACCGCTTCCAGGAACGCGTCCCGTTCCGCGCCGATCGCGGTGTACGCCAGCAGGTCGCGGTTGTCGGTCTCGATCAGGTAGACGGGCAGGTAGGCATCCTGCGCGGCGCCGCCGCCGATCCTGCGGAGTTGCCCGGGAAGGTTGTAGTCGGCCCTGTCAGGGCGAGCCGCCAGGGCATCGACCATCCGCGGATGGAACGCCGTCGCCGCGTACAGCGGAAGGAACCGTGTGCGGTCGGCGAGCATGTCCTCCGGGACGTCCGGGGTGGGCAGCACGGTGACCGAGCCGTGGTAGTGCCGCCGTGGCAGCGGCCTGCCGGTGTACCGCTCGAAGAGCAGCTTCTGCCTGCTCTCCTTCAGCGTGTACCGGACGCCCGCCCGCGCGGAACGCAGGCCCAGCTCGGTCAGGCGGAGCCGGCCGTGATCCGTCGTGAGATGGCCGATCACGGTGAGAAAGGCCAGACAACGGTCCACCAGCGAAGGTTGCAGGCAGTAGAACGCGATCAGTTCGTCCCTGCCGTCGATGCCGCCCTCGGCGATGGCACGGACCAGGAATCTGTCGATGATCTCGTAGGCCTGCTCGTCGTAGACGTTCGCGGTGATCTCCACCTGCCAGAGCGGCCACAGTACGGCGAACAGGCGCACCGGGCGGACACCGGGCACGGTGACGGCGTGCTCCACGGCACGCCGGGCGGGGTAGATGGCACGTGTCGTCATAGCGACTCGTCGTCGAGAAGGTCGAGGCGGGCTGCGACGTCGGCGGACGGTCGCAGGTCGCCGACGCGGTGGAGATGGTCGAGCATCTGCCGCATGAGCACACGGAAGCCCTCGTCACGGGCGATGCCGAGGGTCGCGGTGTCCCCCACGAGCACGAGCTGTCTTCGAGCGCGGGACACCGCGACGTTGAGTCTCCTCAGCTCTTTGAGGAACCCCACTTCGCCGCGCGCGTTGCTGCGGGTGAAGGCGAAGACGACGAGATCCCGCTCGCCGCCCTGGAACGAGTCGACGGTGCCGACGTTGTCCGCCACCTCGGCCCCGCCGCCGATCGTATGGGCGAGCCCGGCGCGGATGCGCTCCGCCTGGGCGCGGTACGGCACGATCACCGCCCAGTCCTTGTACCGCCGCACGTACCGCGTCACGAGCCGGACGACGAGGTCGGCCTCCAGCGCGTTGACGTACCCACGACGGTTGCCGTCCTCTCCCTGTCCGCCGGCCTCCTCCTTGCGCTCGGCAGGGGACCTGTCCGCCGTGTCGACCATGGCGAAGGGGCCGGTGAAGATGGGATCACCGTGCCCGCCGGGGTGATCGGTGCGGAGCACACCGGTGTAGAAAGCGGCCGAGACGAACTCCCCGATCTCCCGTGGCATCCGGCGCTGCACGTTCAGCATGACCTTGTGGTCCGCGGGGACGTCTCCGTACAGCCGCTCGAAGGCGCTACGGCTGAGCAGTTCCCCGACCTCACGCGCGGCGGCGGGCGGCAGGGCGCCGTCCCGGGCGAGGTTCTCACCCCACTCGCGCACCTCGTCGTCCAGGTACGGCGGAAGCTGCTGGTGATCCCCGACCAGGATGCTCCGCTTCGCCCGTACGAGCGGGACGAGCAGGTTCGGCGTCGAGATCTGCCCGGCCTCGTCGACGATCGCGAGGTCGAACTCCAGGTCGGCGAGCAACTTGGTCGTCGCGGTGCCGATGCAGGTGGCGGCCACCACATCCGCGTACCGGACGATCTCGCGCTGCAGGTTCTGCTCGGCGTCGCCGATCCCGGCACGCCACTCGGCCAGCAGGCCGGCTCGCCTGCGGAGCGTCGCCACGGTGTGCGCGAGCCGTTCGCGCAGCCCTTCCCAGCCGGCCAGGTCCGCCGGTAGCGTCTCGGCGGGCATCGGCATGACGGCCTCGACCATGGCGCGTACGAGCTCCGCCGCTCTGCCGGCCTCGGCCAGCGCCTCCTCCCGCCGACGGTGGGCGTCGTCCCTGGCGGCGACCAGCCTGCCCGCGTCCGGGTCGGCGGCGACCAGCCTGTCCACCTCGGCCCGCCCCGCGCGGTACGCGGCGCCCGCTTCCGCGAGCTCCGCTCGCGCGGGCAGGAGCTCCCGCTGGACCGCTCGCAACCGGTTCATCCTCCGCCCGGCCAGCCAGCGGAAGAAGAAGGCGAGCGCCCCCGCGTCCGTACGGGCGCGGGCGCTCGCGTACCGCAGCCCCCACGTGCTCTCCTGCGCCTCCAGCCGCCCGACGGTCGCCCTGGAGGTGGCGAGCCTGCCGCCGGCCGCGGCGAGCCGGTCGGCCAAGGGCGCCTCGACGCGGCGGACGGCCCGGTCGAGGGCGACGGCGTGCCCCGAGGCGTCGTGCTCGGCCGTACGAGCGTCCGCCAGGGAGTCCGTGAGGTACGCCATCCACCGGTCGGCCACCTCCCCTTCGCCCGTGAACGCGGCGAGACGCGAGACCGTCCCCTCGGTGCCGGCGAGGATCTGGTCCCGCAACACGGCGACGTGGTTGTCCACCATGAGGCCGCGGGCACGGCCGGTCATGGCGTCCTCGTTGCCCACCCGTACGGCCCGGATGTACTCGGGCAGCTGCTCAAGCACGTTGTCGACAGCGCGGTTGGTGTGCGAGGTGACCAGCACGCGCTCGCCGCGCGAGGTGCAGGCGGCCGCGATCTCGCTGATCGTCCTCGTCTTGCCCGTGCCCGGCGGCCCCAGGATGAGCAGCAGGTCGGGTACGGCGAGCGCCCGCTGGAAGGCCACCAGCTGGCTGTCCGGGTCAAGCGTCCCGCGTGGCCTGTCGTGCGGGTTGACCTGGTACGGGGCGAGACGCCGCTCGACGAGCTGGCCGAGTAGCCGCCGGTTCGCCGCCTCCCCCTGACGCAGGGTCTCCACGGCGTCCGCCTGCGCCCGGAAGACGCGGTCGCTGGGCATCACCATCAGGGCGCCCTGGGCGGGGATCCGGCCGTAGTCGATCGTCGACTCGAACCGGACGACCACGTCCAGATCCTTGGCCCTTGTCACCCTGCCTCGCAGGTCGGGCTGGTCGGCGAGGTAGACCACCGCGCCGGTCGCCAGCGGGGCGGGGCGGGCGAGGCGGAAGGTGTAGACGCCCCGGGCGGAGTAGCGCTCCTCGCGGGCGCTCTCCCTGCGCCGGTAGTGAATGGGAGGCGCGGCATGCTGGCGGGCGACCTCGATGTCCCGCCCCGCCTCGATGACCCGCGCCATCAGGTCCAGGTACGCGGTGTGGTGCGGTGGCAGCCGCTCAACAGGACGCTCGGGACGGCCCACCTGTGCCCATGCCTGCCGCAGCAAGCCCCAGTGGGCCGACATGGTCCCGCGCGGTACGTCACGCACCTGGTGGAACGCGCGCCAGCCGGCGGCGCAGTTCAGCAGCATGGCGCCACGCAGCAGACGCTCCTCGTCCTTGAAGCCGCGAGGGGCCGCGCTGCCGAGGCGGTAGGCGTCGCCGAACTGGGTCACGTAGAGCCGGGCGACGTGCGTGTCGGTGTAGACGGCGAGACGGTTCGGGTTCTCCTCCATCCGGGCGGGCAGCGCGCCCGCCCTGGCCAGGCGGGTCATCTCCTCGACCAGTTGGAGCGGATGCGCGGCCGGGGCCAGTTGCGCGTACACCTTCTCCGAAGGGATCACCGCCACCGGACCGGGCAGGAACACCGGCAGTGCCGTCACGCGAGCCCTCCCTGGGAAAGCTCCCGCCGCGCTCGCGACAGAGCCGTGCCGAGGCCGCGTATCCGCTCGGGGCGACGCCGGGGATCCGGGTCGAGGGCGCGTGCGAGCAGGTCGTCGAGCGAGGACGGGAACCCGCGCACGGTCGCGCGTACCGGTGGGGAGCCGCCCGGCGCGGGCGGGTACCCGGTCACGGTGTGATAGACGATCGCGGCGAGCTGGTAGACGTCGGTGTGGCTGCCCGGGGCCGGAACGTGCGGGCCCACGCGCACCTGCTCGGGAGCGCGGTACCCGTCGGGCCCCTCGCCCGGCAGCGGCGGCCAGGCCGCCAGCCCGATGTCCCTGAGTGCCGGCTCGTAGGACCGTCCGGCCATGACGATCGCATCGGGACCGAGCACGCGGTGGCTGTGACCGCGCCGATGGAGCTCGGCCAGCGGCTCACACAGCCGCGCGGCCGCGGCCAGGACCGCGGCGACGGTGAGGCGATCGAGCGGTACGGCGCCCGGGCCGAACGCCTCGCGCCAGGTCGGACCGGCCGGTAGCTCGGAGGCCGTCGTGATGGCTTGCGGGCTCTCATGGACGGCGAGCAGCCGGGGCAGCCGGTGTGCGCCTGACATGGTGGTGAGCAGTTCGGCCTGAGCGCGTAAGGCCTCCTTGGCAGCCCGCGCACCGGACGTACCCCGAAATATCGCGATTTGGCGTAACCGTACCCGGGCGGAAACCGGCTCGATCCGATCGGCCACCGCCTCCCGCCCGACCCATGACCGGTCCGGGCTGAACTTCTGGGTAGGCTCGTCGTGCAGGAGAAAGCAGTCGCCGCCGAAGCGGAGCTCCTCACCGCCACGCCAGTCGGCGTCCCCTGCCGACGGGACCGGAGTCGCGAGGGGAACCGGCGGCGAGTCGTCCAATTCCACGGGCCGGTACAGGTCGTAGTAGGCACGCCGGACGACCGCGGCCTCGGGGCGGCCGAGGTGGCGGCGCAACACGTTCTCGTCCCAGAGTTCGATCGTGACGCGGTGGGCCGCCTGCTGACGCGACCGCCAGCCGTGCCACCACTTCAGGGTCGGAGCGTCCATGCCGCACGGAACGCACAGCACCCACCGCTCCACGGTGTGGCCCTCCTTTCCCGCCGACCGCATCGCCGAGTCGAAGGACTCTCTCACCTGCTTCTTCTGGGACTCCCCGAAGCCCTTGACGAAGTACTTGCACTGCCAGATCGAGATGCCGCCGTTCAGGTCTCCGACGAGCACATCGATGCCCCAGTCGCCGGGATTCGCCCGGACCAGGGTGGCCTCCTGCCCGGTCACCGCCGAGACGAGCAACCCGAGCATCTGCTCGAAGTCCTCCGGCGCCCCCGCCTCTCCCCTGCGCTGATGGTGCGCCAGGAAGTCGATCGGATGCTCGCCCACCCCGAAGCCACCGCCGGTCACACACCACACTCCCGCGCCGGAGACCCTGGCCTCCACTCGCCCCCGCCACCGCGGGTTCACCCTAAGAGGGTGATCCATAAACACTGATTCCGGACGCCCTTGAATGGGGAGGGGATAAAGCCATGGGCCGCACGCAGCACGCTTTTACCCGATATATCACTGCGAAGCGCACACGCCGCGTTCGCGAGCCACTCGACCTCTGAACCCGGAAACCCCTCGCCAGGCTGATCCGTTCTGCCAGACCGTTGTACATCAACGCGGCCGTCGAGGAGAAACGATTGATCGAACCGAGATTTCAGGTTCTCCGCCGAAAAGGCCACACGGGACCGGATCGCGTGCGGGCACTGACCGGTAACGGGACGGCGCGCGACATGACAGCCCAAGAGGGCACATCCTGTCGGCTCTGGGAGAGACCCCGCGCGCGGGACGGCGATGTCGCGTTGACTGGCGGCGGAACCACGTCGGGGAGAGGAACGCATGGGCGAGCACGATGCCTTCTGGATCGACCACGGCCACGATCGTGAGCTCGCGGCCGACGGGTCGAGCCACTACGCCGAGCACGTACGGCGCAACGTCGCGGCGTTCGAGGGCTCGTGGGGCGACATCGCGCCGGTCACCTTCGCCTGCGCCGCCTGGCGGCTCGCCATCACGCCCTCTCCGCCGTACGTGCGCCGGCACCGGCGCGTCCTGTCCGCCGCCTGCGACCGCAATCCCTGGGACGGCACGCTGACCGCCCACGTCCTGCTGGTGTCACCGCTGCCCGCCCAGCTCACCGCCTCCCGCGAATGGTGGCGCGACCGCGGCTGGCGCGAGTGGCCGCAGTCCTTCGGCCAGTACCTGGAGCCCACTGACCAGGACCTCACCCGCATCCCCTTCCTGCGGAGCACCCTGCTCATCGACGCGCCCATCCCCCTCGACGCGCTGCCACCCGCCCCCGACGGACCTTCAGAGGCCCTCCCGGACACCGCACGCCTGGCGGTCGCCGCCCTGGCCCGAGAGCTCAACGCCCTCCTCACCCCGATCATCCACAAACTGGAAACCGCCCAGACCCCCGGCTGACCCGGCACCGGCCTCGCACGATCGAACCACGCCTGTGCCCGCCGTCAGGGCCGGACCGCGGCGAGTGCCTGGCCGGCCTGGTCCTGCCAGTGTGGTGAGCCGAGCCGCCTCGCGACGTCGGCGGCCGTGGCGTAGTGGTCCGCGGCCCGGGCGGGGTCGCCCAGGAACTCGGCCAGCCGCCCGAGGGTGAGGCCGGCCGGGCCGAGCGTCATCGAGACGGTCTGCAGGCCGATCATCTCTCCCTCGGCCGGCAGGAGCAGGCGGTAGCACTCCTCGGCCACCTCGCGGCACGCCAGGGCCATCGCGTTGCCCGCGCGGAGCGCCAGGTTGATCCGCAGGAAGATGTCCCGTCTTGGTGCGCGGTGCGCCGGCCAGGCGGACCGGGCGTCGTCCAGGCGCCCGGCGGCGACCAGCGCGCTGACGTAGAACTCGTCGATCGCCCCTGGCACGCGATGGTGCGTGGCGGCGAACTCGGCCACCGACTCGTGGGCCCGGCCGCACGCGAGGCGTGCCGCGAATCTGCTCATGCCGCCGTAGATGGCGGCGTTCGATCCTCCGGCCTCGCCCATCCGGTCGGCAAGGGCCGTGTAGGCCGCCTCGGCCCGCTCGAACTCGCCGTCCAGCAGGAGGCGGAGGGCGTCGAGGTGCGCGATGGCCACCAGGGCGAGGCCGAGCTGGCCGCTCGTGGAGTATTCCACCGCCCGTCCGGCGTGCCGCTGGGCCGAGGCCCAGTCGTTGCGGCCGAGCGCGACATTGCACAGAGCGTAGTGCCCGAGCGTCTGGTAGCCGAGCAGGCCGCCGCGGGCGGAGACCGCCAGCAGCTCCTGCCCGAGTTCCTCCAGTTCGTCTGGGTGGCCGGGCACGAACGCCACCCAGTAGCGCGCGTTGAGCGCCAGGCACAGCAACCGGGGGTCGCCGACGGCACGGGCGATCTCGACGGCTTCGGCGCTCGCGCTCTCTGTGAGCTCGTCGTCATGGCCCACCGACTCCTGGGCCAGGGCGGCCAGCAGCCGGCACCGTAGCTCGCCCGTCGCGGCGGGCAGGCAGCTCCGGATCGCGTCCACCAGGTCGGCGTCCCCGGTGAGGTCGGTCTGCGAGATCCAGATGGCGGGCGCGTCGTTGGCCACCGCGGCGCGGGCGATCGCGGCGGGGTCGCCGAGCCTGCGGGCGACGGCCAGCGCCTGCCGGCGGTCGGTCGCCGCCCGCATCAGGTCGCCCGCGCTCGCCCGCGCGGAGACCAGACGGCACAGCAGATCCAGCCGGATGTCGTCCACGGGCTCGGTTCCGAGGTCGAGGGCGTCAAGGGCGCCCTCCAGCAGGGTCACCGCCTCCCGGTGGGCGTAGACGCCGGACGCCTGGGCCGCCGCTCTTCCCGCGTACTCGGCGGCCGCACCTGCCGTGGCCGCCGTGGCGGCGGCCAGCGCGTGGTAGCCGAGCGCGCCGACGTCGCCCGGCCGCACCCGCTCCAGCGCGGCGAGGACGCGCGCGTGCAGCCGGGTGCGACGCAGCCGGGAGATGTCCTCGTAGAGGGTCTCGCGGACCAGGACGTGCGTGAAGCGGACCCGGCCGGGGCTCGGCTCGGTGAGCAGCCCGGCGAGCACGCCTGCCTCCAGGCCCGCCAGCACGGTCTCCTCGTCGGCGTCCTGGACGGCCACCAGCACGTCGACGTCGGCGTCCCGGCCCATCACGGCGGAGTCACGCAGGGTGGTCTGCGCGGTCGCCGGGAGGCGGGCGATCCGCCTGCGGATGAGATCGCGGACGCCGGGCGGCAGCGAGTGAACCGCCGACGCTCCCTCGGTGGCGAGCAGCCGGGCGGTCTCGGCCACGAACAGGGGGTTGCCGCCGGTTCGTTCGGTGACCGTCCGGGTGGTGTCGGCGTCCACCTCCATGCCGGACCGTTCCAGCAGCAGGCGGTGGACGTCGTCCTCGCCGAGGCCCTGCAGCGTCACGTCCTCCGCGGCCTGGACGGCCAGGGCGGCCCTGGCCGCGACCAGGTCGTCGCTGGCTTCGGCGGGCCGATGCGTGAGGAGCACCAGCACCGGGATGTCCGCCAGCCTGGCAGCCAGGTGACGCAGCAGCTGGAGAGTCGCGTCATCGGCGCGGTGCACATCCTCGAGCACGAGCAGCAGCGGTCCCGGCGCGGTCTCCAGGTAGTCCCCCACGGCCTGGGCCAGCCAGAACTGGCCGACCTGGGGAGAGTCCGCCGTCAACAGGGGCTCGAGCCGTGCTTCGAGCTCACGGGACGGGGGTTGTACGACGAACAGGCTGCGGAGGACCTCGCGCCACGCCCACGCGGGTGGCACCCCGCCGAGGGTCTCCGGGCACCGGCCGACCGCGACCTGCCAGCCCTCGTCGCCGAGCCGCCGCAGCAGCGCGTCGGCCAGCGTGCTCTTGCCGGCTCCAGGATCTCCGCCGAGCCATGCCACCCGGAGCCCGCGCTCGGCCTCCCCGGCGGCGGACGCCAGGCGGCCGAGCTCCACCGTACGGCCGATCATCTGAGACGGCGGCGCGGCCGGTGGCGCGGCGAGGCGGGCAGGAGCAGAGCCGGCCTCCGGCACGCCCAGGGCGTCGCTGTGCGTGAGGATGTCGACTTCGAGACCCCGCAAGGCGGGCCCGAGGTCCACTCCCAGCTCGTCGGCGAGCATGGCCCGGGTCGTGCGCAGCGCCGCCAGGGCCTCGGCCTGCCGCCCCGAGCGGTAGTAGGCGAGCGCGAGAAGCCGCACCGCGTTCTCGCGCAGCGGGTGTGCCGCGACATGCCGTTCCAGCTCGGGCACGATCACCGCGTGGCAGCCGAGCGCGAGTCCCGCTTCCGCGCGGTACTCGACCGCCATGACCCTCAGCGCTGCCAGACGGGACGCCTCGGGAGCCGCCCAGTCCTCGTCGGCGAACTCGGCGAAGGCGGGGCCTCTCCAGAGCGACAGGGCGGTGTCGACCGTGTGCAGCGCCTTGGCCGGCTCTCCGTCGTTGAGGAAGGCCACCGCCGCGTTCATGAGCCGGGGGAACCGCCACGCGTCGACGGCGTCGGTGTCGAGCTGCAGCAGGTATCCGGGCGGGGCGCTCACCAGTACGGTGGCCGGGGTCCGCGGTGCCCGGTCCGGCTCCAGGACGCGGCGCAGGTTGGATACGTAGACCTGCAACGCGCCCAGAGCCTTCGGCGGGGGCCGGCCCTGCCACAGATCGTCGAGGAACCGGTCCGTCGAGACCACGTGCCCGCCGGCGCACACCAGTCTCGCGATCACCGCCCGCTGGAGCGGTGGGCCCAGATCTACCGGACGCCCTGCCACCTCGGCCGAGAACCGCCCCAGAACCCGCAAGCGCACCATGTCCAGAGCAGCATAGGGTTCACTCCTCCCGTCGGCATATAGGAGGGTGAAAGCCGGCCGGGCGGGCGGCCAAGCCCGGCTACCTCGAGCACACCCAGTCGAACCTGATCCACTCGATCACAGACGGGTGGGTCGTGATCGGATAACTGCTGCGGAACGTCAGTTCGATCTTCTGCGGGAATCCGATCGGGGTCACGTGAGGGACGCCGGCCACGGCTTCGAAGTCGGGCGTCACGTAGTTGAACACCTTGGTGTCGCCCTGAACGGCCGTACCCGTGTCGAAGTACGGGTAGCCCGACGGGCAGCCGATCGAGGTGTTGAGCGGGTTCGTATCGGTCGACCTCACCCAGGCGTTGTTCCACCTCGGGTACGTCGTCGCGGTCGTCGAACAGCTGTAGGCGGCCGTCACCGTCGCCTCCTCGGTGCCGGTGTTCGTCGCGGTCACCACCCAGCCGTCGGCGGCGGCGTCCCGCCGGATCTGCTTCGTCACCGCCACGCCGGTGCCGTACTCCGCGCGGAATCCGGTCCGCACGAGATAGGGGGCGCCCGCGGGGCACGTCTGGGTGGCCGTCACGGTCGCACCGGGGGAGACCTGGAAGGCGTGCCGCCACTGCGTGTCGGCGGCCGATGCGGACGGCGCGGTGCAGACCAGGCCGGCGACGGCGAGTGCCGCCGCTCCTGCGGCAGCCGATCTGGACAGCTTCATGGGATGTTCCTCCGTCGAAATCTTCCCGGACACGAGTCGTCCGGGGATGGCCGGGACCTGTGACCCGAGCAGCCGGGGATCCGCCCGATCCATCCGGGTAATCGGGCATTTCCGCTGATCTCTCGGTTCTCCAGAAGAGTGCCCAGTGGTACTTCGCAGCGACTTAGCGGCGACTTAACGGACCCACCAGTCGGTGGCGGCGCTCCGGTCCGGTTTCCGAATGGTGGACAGGCCCCGTAAGCCGCCGCCGGTAGGTCCGACTCGCGTAAACGCAGAGCCGGATCAATCACCACGTACTCTCCATGGCCGACGAACGACGGACTCGCGCTTGAGCCCGGACCCCTCTCTGCCCGAGTACGGTCGGACCGACGTGTGGAGCGGCATCGGCCTTTTCTCGCTTGAGTAGGGGCCTACTCATGTGCGCTCCGCTGTTCTCGGCGACCGTAGGCATTGCAGGCACGCTCGCTAAGCCGTATACCAATCCGCCTGTCCGGGACGAACCGGGAACAGCGCGACACGAGGAGCATCACATGGACCGTTCCATCCGCCCCCTGCTCAGCATCGCCGCCGCTTTCGCCGTCGCCGCGCTGGGCGTGTCCGCCGCCTCCCCCGCCAGCGCGGATACGGCAGCGCTCTCGAAAACCGCGGCACGCACGAATCTCGGGCCGACCAACACGTTCATGCTCACGAACGTGCAAACAGGCAAGTGCCTCACCATCGCAGGCGGAGTCAGCACCGCCAACAACGTCACGGCCCTCCAGTTCACCTGCGACACCCACCCCTCCCGCCGCTGGAGGGTCACCGACGTCACCGGGACGGGCCTCTACCAGATCAGAAACGTCCAGACCGGCAAGTGCCTCACCATCGCGGGCGGAGTCAGCACCGCCAACAACGTCACGGCCCTCCAGTTCACCTGCGACACCGACCCCTCCCGCCGCTGGAGGCTCACCGACGTCACCGGGACGGGCCTCTACCAGATCAGAAACGTCCAGACCGGCAAGTGCCTCACCATCGCAGGCGGAGTCAGCACCGCCAACAACGTCGAGGCACTCCAGTTCACCTGCGACACCCACCCCTCCCGCCGCTGGACACTCAGGCTCGTAGGCTGATCATCGATCAGAAGACGAATTACCCGGCCGAAACGGGGGCGGTTCAGACAAGCTTGATCCTTCTGGGATGGAGGTGGTGTCCTTGCGTCGTCCCCGGGTGAAGCCGGAGCATCGTCCGCACCGGTATCCGGATGGCACCGTCCGGGTCGGCGGTGAGGTCTACGGGCTCGCCGCCGAGATCGACGATCCGAGCGGATGGGTGTGGACGGCACTCTCGCTCATGGACGGGACCCGCCCGGTGGAGGAGATCGTGTCGCGCCTGGGCGGAGCCTTCCCCGAACTGTCCACGGGGCAGGCCGAGTCGGTGGTCGCCCAGCTCATCGGTTCCGGCTATCTCGAAGACGCGGCGGCGGCGCCCCCAGGCGATCTCAGCCCCCGAGAGCTCGACCGCTACAGCAGGAATCACGCCTTCTTCCGGCGCATCGACCTGATCCCCCGCGAGCACGGCTGGGAGACGCAGCTCAGGCTGAGGAACGCCAGGGTGGTGGTGCTCGGGCTGGGTGGCACGGGCAGCCACGCGGCGTGGGCGCTCGCCGCCGCGGGCGTCGGCCGGTTGCACTGCGTGGACCCCGATGTGGTGGAGCTGTCGAACCTCAGCCGTCAGGTCCTCTACGGCGAGGCGGACGTCGGCCAGGCCAAGGCGGACCTGGCCGTGCGCCGGCTACGCGGGATCAACTCCGATGTGACGATCACCGGTGACCGCAGGCGGGTCACGAGCCAGGAGGAGCTCGCGGGACTCCTCGCCGGCGCCGACATGCTCGCGCTCTGCGCCGACGAACCTCGCGGCCACGGCCTGCGCGTCTGGGCCAACCGGGCGTGCGCCAGGGCGGGTATCCCCTGGGCGGGTGGCGGCTACAGCGGTCCGCTGGTGACGGTGGGGGTGTACGGACCGGGCGGACCGTGTTACGAGTGCGTCAGTGCGGGCGAGCAGGCCAGGCGTCGCCCGGGAACCCCCGTCGACCTGGGTGGGCCAGGGGTGATCGCCACCTCGGCGGGAATCTCCGGGCATTTGGTGGCCCACGCGGTGATCACACAGCTCACCGGTGTTCCCGCCATCCCGCCGGGACGCGTCTGCGGCATGAATCTGATCGCGCCCGACCAGCTCATCGACATCCGCCATCCCGCGCGCGAGGGATGCCCGGTGTGTCGCGCCCGGACAGGGCCATCCGACAAACCTTGACCACGCCCTCAAGGGCCTGGATGATCTGGGGGTCCGCAGGAGCTTCTCTAACGGAAGGCGCACCATGTCTCACGCAGAGAGCGAGATCCAGCCCTCCGAGGACGAGGGTGAGGCGAAGGTGACGATCACCATCCGCCGGCTCGACAAGATCGAAACCACCGCTGACAGCTCTGGCAACTCCAACTGATCACGCGCTGACCGGTAGGCGAGGCGCGTTTCCGCCTACCGGTCACTCGCATGTAGAGGAACGCCGCCGGCATGACCTTGGTAGAACTTCATGAGGTTGGATTCCGCCGCGACAGGGACGAGTGGATCGTCGGCCGTGTCGATTCCGGTGACTTCGTGGCCGTACCGTCCGCGGGGCTACGGGCGATCCAGTTGCTTCAGGAGTACGGATCAGTCGAGGAGACCGAGCGCCGCCTCTTCGAGGACACCGGCGCACGGCTCGACGTCGCGGGCTTCGTCGCCGGGCTGACCGAAGCGGGCCTGGTCGCCGCGGTCGACGGCCGCGCGACCGGCTCCCCGGTGCCGCTTCCCCCCACGCTGCCGCGCCTCACGGCCCGGCACGTGCGGTGGGCCCTCAGCCCACGCCTTCACCTGGCCGTGGCGTTGGTCATCCTGGCCGGCGCGGCCACACTCCTCCTCCGTCCGGGGCTCATGCCCGGCTGGCGAGATCTGCTGTGGAGCAGCAATGGAACGGCCGTACTGCTGACCCAGATCGCGGTGGGCTGGACCCTCATCCTCGTTCACGAGCTGGCCCACCTTTCGACCGCGCGGGCCGCGGGGGTTCCGGGGCGCATCCGGCTCGGGACCCGCCTGCAGTTCCTCGCGGCGCAGACGGACGTCTCGGGCATCTGGCTGGCCGAACGCCGGATCCGGATGACGGTGTACCTGGCCGGCATGGCCGTGGACTGCGCGGTGTGCGCGGTCTGCCTGGTCCTGACGGCCGCCACCGGCGGGCACCCCCTCCTGACGGTCGTCATACTGACGGCACTGACGATGGTGGCGACCCAGTTCCTGGTGTTCATGCGCACCGACCTGTACTTCGTTCTGCAGGACCTCACCGGCTGCCGGAACATGTACAGGGACGCGGGCGCCTACCTGCTCCATCTCGTCTCGGGCCGCCGGCGGCCGAACCCCCTCGCCGCTCTGCCCGTGGCGGAACGCCGCGCGCTGCGCTGGTACACGTCCCTGGTCGTGCTGGGGACGGCGGGATGCCTGTCGATCGCGCTCCTCATCACCCTTCCCGCCACCCTGGCCCTGCTGACCCGGGCGCTCGAAACGCTTTCCCATCAGCCTGGTCCCGCCCGGCTCGCCGACGCGCTGGTGACCCTGCTCGTCATCCTGTTCTTCCAGTCGCTCTGGGCGAGAGCCTGGTGGCGACGGCACGGCCGGCGAGTCCGGCGCGCCGTCACCATCTCGCGCCTGGCGACCGCGCAACGAAAGTGACACCGACCGCGACACCGACCAAAATCGGAGGAGTCTTGGACCCGTTCCACCACCTTCGGACCGCCGGAGGCGAGGTCCTTCCCGTCGCCGAATACCAGGACGAGTTCGACAAGGTCTACGCCGCCGCGAGCGACACCGTCTGGAAGCTGGAGCGAGCCCAGGAGTTCCACGAACCCGACGTCGAAAGCTGGCAGGCCATGATGGACGGCGACTGGAAACGCTCCATGGAACTGCTCGAAGACTGGCGCCCACCGCTGGAGGAACAGTACGCCACCCATGCCGAGTTCCGCCGGCTGCGCATCGTCGAGACCCCGATCACGCCCTACCTGCAGTGGGAGATCAACGGGTTGACGATACGGGTGTCGACGGGTGAACAGGTCAGAGTCCTCCCCGCGGACGCCGTACGCGACTTCGAGCGGAACTCCCCGGTGCCGGAACTTGTGATCTTCTCTCGCTCACTCTGCTACGAAGTGCTCTACGACGCGGCCGGCGGGCACACCGGGGCGCGCAGGGTGAGCGATCCCCAGGTGATCGGGCCGTGCCTGGACGCGCTCATCCGCCTGTACGACCAGGCGGAAGACCTGATCGCCTACCACGAACGAGAAATCGCGCCACTGCCCCCACCGGCGACCAACTAGGAAACGCGGCGCTCCTCCTCCCCCGCCTGCGCTGAGGGCGCGTACGACGGCACGACCAGGCGGCCGCTGCGGCTGACGACGCCCACCTCGACCACCCGGTCCCAGCCCTTGAGCCGGAGAGGCGGGGCGGCTCCGAACGCCTTGACTGTGAGGCACATCGGCTCGTTCTCGCCATAGGTCGTGATGGCGACGCTGCTCCCGGCGGCGTCGATGAACCCATCCTCGATGGCCGCGAAGATGTCGCCGCCCGCGCCCTCGGCACTGTCCCGGGCGTCGTGGACGCCGTAGCCGCCCCCTTCGAAGAGCCTGTACGCGGCCGTGCCCTGCCGCCTGGCCCGCAGCTTCGGCCACGGGTTGGCGCATCGGGCGTTCATCTCGGCCTTCCACGCGGCCGTTTCCCGCTCCCGCTCGGCCTGTTTACGCGCCTGTTCCGCCCGCTGCCGGGCGACGATGCCGGGGCACAAAAACTCCAGTGCGCCGCCGAGCTCTGCCGCGTCCGCCGACCCCCCTGCCCGCAGGAGCAGCGCCTGCCGTTCCTTGACGCCGGGCACCGCGCACAGTTCCTCGCCATACACCAGGACTCGCTGGTCCGCCAGGTCCTTGGGGAATATCGGCGTCCCTCGTTCGGTGTCGTCCCTGGCGACGCAGAGGAACGCCCGCCGCCGGTCCTCCTGCCGGGTGTCGGTGGAGGACCGGATCCGCTCGCGGCAGCCCTCGTCCGCACCGGTGAAGCCCAACCGGGCGCTTTCCTCGTCGCCGAGCGCTCTCATCGCGAGCCCCGTGCCGTCGAACATCATCCGCTCGTCCTGGAGGGCGAGCCTGAGCAGGGGGACGGCCAGCGGGGCGACGAGGGCGATCCTCCCGATGTTGATTGTGGCGCTGCTCCACCGGCCATCGTGGCGCTGCCCGATGAGGATCATCACCGTCCAGCCCACGCTCGCCAGTCCCAACAGGCTGAACGCCTGGAAGCCGGAGCCGTCGATGAAGAACCCCAGCGGCGGAGTCAGCACGCTGATCAGGCCGAGTGCGAGGGCGAACGCCCGGAACCGGGCCGATACCCCGGAGACGACCCGCACCAGCAGGATCACCGTGGCGGCCCACACGCCCAGGCTCGCGACGGACTCCACGGTGCCGGACAGCTCTTCGACGAGCTCCCAGAGCACCAGGTCGCCAGCAATGCCCGCATAGAACTCCTGCGACGGCCACGGCGGCCAGGGAGAGCACCACGACATACGCGGTTGGAGCGCCAGCGTTCTGATCCTGTGGTGCCAATCAGCGATCTGAAGTAGTTCAGATAGCATGAAAGTCATGGCGACGAAGAGCTTCCCGTACAGCGCCTTCTTGCGTGGGCCTTCTCAGGTGCTTCCCTCCCTGGACGATGCCGACGTCGTGCTGGAGCGGAGGGACGACGAGAACCTCGTCCTGATGCGCGCCGAACGTTTCGAAGCCGGCGCGGCCACGTTGCGCATCGCGGCCCGCGCGCTGGCGATCCTCGCCCGGCGCTACAGCGATCTCGCAGAGGAGGTACTGGCCGAGGAACTGCCGTGGACGACATGGCTCCCAGAGACCGAGCGGCACACCTGCGTGCGCGAGTTGCTCGGGCACTTGATGGCCGGGGCGGACACGGGCGAGTTGGTGCCCTTCAGCCGGGCGCTGACCTCCTGGCGTTCCACCGCCGTCGCCTGGAGCGACCCGCAGATCGCGAGGGATCTCCAAGGCCCGTTCCCCGGCGATGGCGCGGAAGTGCCCCGGCCTTCCGCTGAGTCGGCGTGACCGGCCGGGGAAAGGATGTTCCCCGCCCTAAGCCCTGGATCGTACGATTCGCCGACCGCAGAGCAGCCGAGGGCTGGAGCCAGCTTCTCGCCCAGGCTATGGAGAATCTCGACCGGGCATGGGTGGCCATCACAGGCGATCCTCGCCACGTGGATGGCCGCCAGCATCCGCTGAAGGGTGCCCTTGGCACGGTCAAGGTCGGCGGCGAGTCGCTGGAACAGTGGCAGTACGAGGCGACGTCAGGGGGTCGCATCTGGTACGCCATCGACGACGAACACCGCACCCTGTGGATCACACGAGCTGGAACCGGACATCCAAAACAGACCGACCGGAAACGCTGACGGTAGGCCGCTCGAACCTGCCGATCCCAGGCATTGCTATGGGTGGCACTTGCTGCTTCCTACTCCCGGGCCGCGACCCCACTGTCCCTGGTCCTTCAAGGACACCAACATCGTCCACCGGGATTTCGAGCCGGCCAACGTCCTTCTCGGGCCTGACGGCACTCGTGTGATCGACTTCGGCATCACCAAGGCACCCGACACCGTCACCACAACGACCGGAGGCGTCAAGGGCACCCCCGCCTACATGTCCCCGGAGCAGGTCTCCGGGCACCCGATCGGCCCACCACAGCCGCCCAGTTCTTGCTCGCGATCACTCAGTAGGTCACCATCAGTGGTAGCCGAACTGGGCGAGGCGGTGTTGGGCGATGTCGATTTCCGCTGGGGTGAACAGGTCGGCGAAGCGTGGTTGGGTGACCAGGGCCTCGACGGTGAGGTCGAGGCGGCCTCGCTCCCATAGGGCGGCGAAGCCATCGCTCACGGCGGGAGCATGGAGAAGCTTACGAGCCGTCGCGAGGCTACCGTGCTCGGCCAGCATGCTGAGGAAGTATCCGGCGTGATAATTCGCCTCGCGGCGTGCACGGTCGTAGACCGACCGCATGGCCCTGTCGAACTCCGCGTCTGCCCCTGCCACCGGTTGCCGGACGTCCGGAGCCACCTCCGCCTGCTCGACCACCGCTTCGATGCCGGCAGCCGACTCGTTGCGACGGGTCGCGTAGCCAAGCAGCGCGTCGACCGACGTGAAGACCTCATACCCCAGTTCCTCCAGTCGCGGAAGGTCCGCGGCCTCTGGGTCGAGTTCCAGGATCACCGGCTTGCCCTGGCCCGGCTGCAGCCCGTCGGGCCAGAATGCCTCGGCGACGGCAAGGGCGCGGCCGGTCGCGGGATCGGCGATCTCGCTGTCGAGGGCCGGTTCGGCGTAGCCCAGCCGTACCAGCTCTTCGGCCATGGCTTTGACCTGGGCGACGCGGACGTCGTCGCGTTCGTCGGCGGTGACGGTGATCGGGGCGAGCTCCTCGACCGGGGTCATGGCGCCGTTGCGCAACTCGGCGAGGAAGGACTGCACGGCCTGGGCCAGCAGTTCCCGCCGGGCAGCGAGAAAGTCGGGATACCGGTCGACCTTCCACAGATCGCGGTCGGCCGGAATCCACTGTGAGGCCAGCACGCCGGGGTGCTTCTCCTCGACCTCGACGAAATACTCCTCGGGAGTGCGCTTGCCGATGACGAGGTTGGTGTCCTGGGTCAGGAAGCAGAAGTTGGCGATGGCGTTGACCTCGCTACGGTCGTAGCCGGCCTTGTGCAGCACGGCCTTGGGGAAGATGTGGTGCACCTGGAGTGATGTCAGCTTGCCGAGCATTTCCGCCCGCAACGGCAGCCCGCTGCCGAAGTCGCGCGCCCCCTTGGCGCGGGTGAGCAGATAGAGAAGCGGGTAGAAGCGCGACCCCTTGGTGGACCCCTCGAAGTCATGAGCCTGGATCTCAAGGTTGCCGCCGCGCCAGCGTTCCAGTGAAGCGATGAGCCCGTCGATTCCGGATTCCTTGGCGACCTCGTAGTCCTTGGCGAGCACCGTTTCGGTCGACCCGGCGAAACGCCCCCACAGAGCTGAGTGGACGTACCAGAACAGCACCTTGTCCCGATGGGCGGCGTCGGTGAAGCGGCCACCAGGGCTGAGGTGCAGCAGGCGGGCGATGACGGGGATCGCGTAGCGGCCCATCAGAACTTGATCGTGGTCGAGCCCGAGCCGGCCGGACGCCGCTTCGAGGAAATTCCCGACATACCCGACCGACTTGGCCAGGGCGATTTCAAATTCGTCGGCGGAGATGGTGTCCAGGGCCGTGAAGATGGCACGCCCGGTGGCCACGGCGGTGGTGTTGCGCAGCAGCCAGTCCAGAGAGAAGTCGAAGCCCTTGTTCTGCCACCCCTTCAGGTGGTCACGCATGACCTGCCGGGCCGGCGGCCAGTGGGCACAGATCTTCGCGAGCGCCAGATCGCCCTTGGACAGCGCAGTGCCGCCCGAGTTGACCCGGTTGAAGATGTCGACGACGACCTCGACATCCTTGTCTGCTCCGGTGATCTTCTCCTCGTGGAACTCCCGCTCCAGGAGCTGCCGCAGCTGGTTCAACCGTCCCAGGTAGACCGGGAACTCCTCCTGCATGGCGCCGAAGTCCTTGAAGAACGGTTGCAGGCCGTCGATGAAGAGGCGGGTGACGTCGACCCACCGGGGGTCGTCGCGCATCTTCGCCGGCGCGTAGAACTCGAAGCTCTCGTCCTCCACGTTGAACCGCAGGCCGGTGAACGCGGCGGCGTCTCCTTCGAAGAAGGCGGGCGCGTGGCCGCGGATGACGCCGTAGAGCGAGGTGATGCGCTGCTGGCCGTCGAGGAGCAGCGACCGTACTCCCCCGTCGGTCGCCCCGCCTCGCACGGCCGTCTGCTCAGGCTTGGTCTCCCAGAGCAGCAGGCCGCCCACCGGATAGCCGCGGTAGAGCGAGCGCATCAACCCGCGGACCTGGTCGCGGTTCCACACGTACCCGCGCTGGAACTCGGGGAGCAGCACGGTGCCGTTGTCTATCTGGTCAAGAAGTACCGAGAGCCTGGCCATGACCCGCCTTCAGGTTGACGATGAGCCGATCAAAGGTTGACGCACGCTTTGCAAACGAACGATAACCAGAAGTCACGAGGTGAAACCGTCCAGAAAGGGACTCGGGTTGCCATGCCAGGAGACATAGAGCCGTTCCCGTGCCCTGGTGCACGCGACGAACAGAAGGCAACGTTCACGCTGCAGGTCCTGCGCATGGGTCACCGAGTCCTCCTCAGGTAGGGTGACAGCGCTCGACGGGGGCACCGCGTGCTCCCCCACGCCGATGACCGCGACGCACCGGAACTCCAGTCCCTTCATCCGGTGCATGGTTCCAGCGCGCACCACGCCCTCGGCGCCCGCCGCCTTGGCGAGCGACTGGGCGGCAATGCCCGCCGCGTTGAGGACGGTGACGGCGGAGTCGGCGAGCATGTTGGATCTCGCCGCGATGCCGATCTCCTCCGGCTCGACCCCCATGTCACGCCATTCACGGACCTTCTGTTCGAGCGCGTCCAGTTCCTCCTTCTGCGTACGGAAACCGTGCAGCTCAGGCGGATAGCCATGCACCTGCGACCGGTAACCGGCGACCGAGTCGAGGCCTCCGTCCATGTCGTCGATGGGCTCGCCGCGGAGCATGCCAAGGCTCCAGCCGAGGATCTCCGCTGTGGTCCGGTAGTTGACCGTGAGGCGTGACGATCGTCCGGCGACCTTGACGCCGACGTCTCGCAGTGAGACGCGATTGCTGTAGATGCGCTGGTGGGTGTCCCCGGCGATGAACAGATCATCCGGCCCTTCGGCTACCGCTGCGCGCAGGAACCGCCACTGCACCGGGTGCAGGTCCTGCGCCTCGTCGACGATGACGTGCCGGTACGGCCTGTCGGCGCGCTCACCGAGCAGCCTGGTCGCCTCGACGCAGATCGTCTCGTACGTCCAGACACGCCGACGCTTCAGCTCCTCTTCGAACTCCCAGACGGCCTGCCAAAGCTGGGCCTTTTGCCGGGTGCCGAGCCGGCGGCCCCGCCCCTCGCGCTTGGCCGCGAGATATCCGGCGGCGTCGGTGACCCGCTGGGCGAGCACTACGTGCCGCCATTCCTCGGCGAGAAAGGTCTCGGTGAAAGGCGCGTCAAGGCGCTTGACGATCCGGCGCCAGATCTCCTTCTCCTCCTTGTCCCGCAGGATCGCGGCCCGTCCATGCCGCGCGGCGAAGATCTGGTAGGAGAGCTGGTCGACGTGGCGCACCTCGACTCGGTCGCGACCCGCCTCCGAGTCGGCCAGAAGGCGCATCCCGGCTTCCAGGGAGGCGGACAGCGTCGAGGTGAACGTGGTGAGCAGGACAGGACCCGCTCCCAGCCTGGCGAGATGGTGGGCTCGGTGCAGGGCGACCACCGTCTTGCCGGTGCCCGGTCCTCCGGTGACGCGCGCGGGGCCGCTGAACGTCGCGTTCGCCACCTGGTACTGCGCGGGATGAAGGTAGACACGCCACAGCGCGAAGGGGTGCCGGAACACCTCCATGAGTTCCTGCGGTCCGTCGACAAGCACCACGCGCTCGGGGGTGCGCCGCACCGCCGCGGAGAGGTCGTCGGTGTCGTACGCCTCCGGCCTGGGCGTGGCGCCGAGTTCGGCCCATACCTGTTCGGGGGTCAACCCGGCCGCGAGTCCGTACAGGACATGCCACTGGTTCTGCGGGAGGAACGCCTCGGCGGCCTCCAGCTGGCTTACGTGGGTGAGAACCCTGGCGAAGGCGAGGGTCGGCTCGTCGACACCGAGCCTCGCCAGGTCCGCGTCACCGACGTGCTCGAACAGCGATGCCGAGGAAGCCTCCGCGTGACGGACGAGTTCCGGCAGGGTGGCGTCCATCGCCGCCACGTCGCGGATCTCGATGCGGCCTGTCGCCGCGTTCACCGAGGCACGCCGGCGTTCCGCCCAGGCCGTGGCCTCGTCGTGGGGAAGTACCTTCAGCAGCGTAAAGGTGTCCCCGGTCTCCGGGGCGAGGACGACCCCCCGCCAGAAGAGGTCGATGCGGATGGTACGGAAGCGGTCGTCACGCGCATTGTGCAGCTTCTCCAGATGCAGTCCGGCATGGGTGGCGTGCTCGAACTTGGCGAAGACCTCCGCGACCCGGTCCTGGACGGACCGTTCCAGCTTTCCGTAATCACGCAGGAAGTCCTTGTGGATCCCGAGTTTCGCCACGCCACTCCTTGTTGAAGACCGGTGCCATACGCGCTAAAGAGACCATCGGCGTTCGGCCCGAGGTCGTTAGCGAGCAACTCTGAACAGTTGTCAACGCTCCCCGCCGAGGCCGTTCAGCACCTCCCGGACCTTCTGGACATTTGGGTGGTGCGGGCCGTAATGTCGTTCGAGGTCGGGCAGAAGGCCGCCGAGCGTGCGCCGTGCCTGGGATCGGTTCCCGGAGCCCAGTTCGAGCAGTCCGATCTGCCGCCGCAACTCCAGGATGCGGTCTTCGTCAACGCCGAAGCGCCTCTCGTCATCGAGCAGCCGGGCTAGTTGGGCGAGCGCGAGGCCGGTCTCCCCCACCGCGGCATGACAGTTCGCCTCCATCAGGCGGCAGCGGAGCACGAGGTCGCCCTCCGGGCCTTCACGCTCGGCCAGGTCCGCGGCGAGCGTGCCGAACTCGGGGGCCGCGCGGCGGTAGTCACCGCCGAAGAACAGGACGTCGGCGAGCTCGATGCGTACCTCGATCACCTGGGGATGGCGTGCGCCGAGCGTGCGCGTGCCCATCTCCACGACCCCGGCCAGCACCTCGGCAGCCTGGCTGAACCGGGACTCGGCCCTCAGCGCCTCGGCTCGGGTGCGGGCGAGAGCGATGTCATTCGGATGGATCTTTGTGACCGAAGGCGCCGGTGACCGCGCCGGTTCCGGCAGCGCCTCTACAGGGGTCGCCCGAGGTGAGGCGATACGCCCGACGACGCTCGCGTACATGCGCAGCGGATGGCGGGGGGTGAGGTCGACGTAGCCCGGGAACGGCGGCAGGTCGTCGCAGAAGTCGAGCAGCCGCGTGTACACCTCGTCGGCGGAGGCGGGCCGGTGAGCTGGGTTCTTGGCGAGCAACCGGAGGATGAGTCGTTCCAGTCCTTCTGGGACGTCGCGCCCGCGGGTACGCAGCGGCTGCGGAGCGCGGTCGGTGTGATTCCGCATCGAGGCGAGCGCGGTCTCGCCCTTGAACTGGTTGTTCTTCGCCAGCATCTCGTCCAGCACAACGCCCAGGGAGTACAGGTCGGTCTGCGGGCCGATGGTCCCGGCGGCGGCCTGCTCCGGCGCCATGTACTCGGGTGTGCCGACGGCGACACCCGTACGGGTCAGCTTGGTCTCGGTGGACGACAGCGCCGCGGCGACGCCAAAGTCGAGCACCTTGACCGAGCCGTCCCGGCAGAGCATGAGGTTGCCCGGCTTGAGGTCGCGATGCACCAGTGACCGGGCGTGCGCGGCGCCCAGGACCGAACACACCTGAGCCGCGATGGCCGCCGCCCAGGCGACGGGGATCTCGCCGTCCTCGCGTATCTCGTCCAGCAGGTCCGACAGAGAGCAACCCTCGACGAGTTGCATCACCAGATAGAGGTCCTCCCCGTGGGATCCGCAATCGTAGACCGTGGGGACCCCGGGGTGCTCCAGCCGCGCGGTGATCCGCGACTCGCGGACGAACCGCTGGGTGAGCTCCTTGTCGGGCTTACCGTCGGGCAGCCTGTCGATCCGGATGAATTTGACCGCGACCGCCCGATCGAGGCGTTTGTCGTAGCCGAACCAGATCTCCCCCATCCCTCCGGAGCGACGGGACAGCGGATCCAACTCGTAACGGCCGCCGACAATAGTCCGGCGGTCCGCAGCGACCCGCCTTTCTTGTAAGGCCATAACGCAAGAAACTACACGATCAATGCCGGGGGCCACATGCATTGTCGGCCGCTCACACCCTCCGATAATAGATCCGTCCCGGCAGGACCGGCCGCCCCGCCATTCGCGCGAAGGCTCGAAAAGGCCGGGTTAACGCAGCCGCTCCAGTAGCCCCTTGGCACGGAGTGCGGCCACGTGTTCGGCGGCGCGTCCCGGGGCCGTCCCGCCACGGACGAGCAGACCGGCCTCGATGTTCCTGCCGACACCGGACTGGGTCAGGTTGGCGCTCGACACCAGCAGCACGCGCCGGTCGGCCACCGCCAGTTTCGCGTGCATCTTGGCGCCCTGCTCGGCCCGCCGGGCCTGCGGCCAGTGCCACACCTCCACTCCGGCGACCGACGCGAACGCCAGAGCCGGCTCCGAACCGGCGAGCGCGCTCCCCGCGCCCTGCAGGGTCTCGACGACGGCCATCACCGACACACCCCTGGCGATCGCGGCGGCGAGCGCCTCCAGAAGGGGCTCGTAGGGTTTGGCCGAGTAGGTCATGAGCAGCAGCTCGTGGGTGGCCTCCTCGATGAGTTCGACCAGTACCTGCGCGGTGGCGCGTACCGGCACCTCGTGCGTGCCCGGCCCGCTCCACACCGATTCGATCCGCAGGGTGACCTCGTGTGCCGCCCACCCGGCGGCAGCTCCCCTGATGTACGCGGCGGCTTCGGCGCCTGACAATCCCTCCGCTTCCTTGGCGTCGAGCACCCGCCGGGCGACCCTCGCCGACTCCGGCAGCGGGACGGCGTGAACCACGGCCTCCCGGGGTACCTCCTGGCCGACCGCCAGGCCCAGCATGCCGGTGTACAGCGGCCCTAGCCGGACCAGGGCCTCCTCCACCGCCGCTTCGAAATCCCCGCTCACGACGCCCGTCCCGGGAGCGGGCCCGCCGTCACGGCACGTCCGGGAAAATCGCCAGGTCGGGTGCGTCGATCGGCACGACGAAGCGCCGGTCGAGGAAACGGTTGCCGCGCTCGCAGGTGGTCTCCGACACGAACAGGCAGGCGTGACATGCGGCTCCGTGCAGGAAGTCCTCCGGGTCGCACGGCAGCCGCTCGGCGCAGAGCGGGTCGGAGGAGCAGTGCCGGGCCCCGGTGAGCGCGCGGCGGGTCAGCCGGACCAGGTCATCGGGTTCGGCAAGTGAGACAAGCCCGCCAAGCGTCCCCTCCGCGTCCGGCACGGCCGTGTAGATGAGGATGCCTCCGCGCGGGTCGTCCTCGTTCCCCGCGTAGATGCGTTCGGCGAGGCTGGCGGAGTTGTACCCGCACTCCAGCGCGATCGTCCGGATCATGAGGTGCGACAGCGTATGCAGGACGTAGTAGCGTGCGCCGGGCCACCCCTGGTAGCGGGTCTCCTCGTTGAACGGCTGCCCGGTGCGCGCCGAGTACCGGTACTCGCGGAATCGCCCGAACGCCTCGTAGTGCGACTGGATGGCACGCGAGCCGGCGACCCGCTTCTCCCAGCCCGCCAGAAGTTCCTCGGGCAACCGCAGGAAGACGCCTTCTCCGCGTACCTCGCTGGCAGGCACCCACGTGGGATTCGATCGGGAGAGCTTCGCCCGGGTGACGAGGTTCGGGTCGTCGGGGTCGGGAGCGTCGAGCCGGGTGAAGCCGATCATGGCGCGTACCTCACGCACCCGCTCCACCTGGATCACGTCCGAGTAGAAACCCTTGAGCAGGTTCGGTACGCCGTCGGGGTGGCGGTAGGCGGCGAACTCGTCGCCGGGCTCGGGCAGCGTGGCGCTGGAGAACACCTGCCATTCGGGGGTACGCAGGTCGGGATACCCCTCGGGCTCCTTCCCCCCGTCGGGCTCTGGCCCGGCGCGGTGGCGTTCGATCGCGGCCCACAACTCGTCGTCGGTCCACTTCTCGAACTCGTAGCTCAGCGGGGGCATCGACCGCATCAACGGCATCATGGCGATCCCGGAGACGTGCTGGAGGTTCGCCCAGAACTGCTCCACCTTGCCGTCGAGCTCACCCGCCCCGGCCTGCGGCACGGCCAGCGCGGAGAGGGTCTGCGCGAACCACTGGTTGGACGCGCCGACGACCAGGACGTGCAACTGCTTGGCGCAGCTTCCGAAGGTGCCGAGGTGGGGATGGCGGCCGCGGCAGCTCGGCAGGTGCACCTGGCCACGCTTGCCCATCACCTCACGGATGTTGCGGGTGGCCGGGCACCGCTGGCAGGCGATGCGCACGTTGGCGCCGAGGTTGCCGCCGTGGTCCTCCATCAGCAGGTTCGGCTTCTCCACCGCCGGGCACGTGCCGCCGTGGTGCACGAACTCCAGGTACGGAAAGTCGTCCAGGTGCCCCGCTGTGCACGCGACGACGAACCGGGCTCCGACCACGAGGTTCTTCCTGCGCCCCTTGCCGCACTCGTGGAAGAACCGCGCCTCGTGCGGCTTGTTCGGCTTGTCGTTCTCGAAGCCGAACACCTGTGAGTCGATGCGGGCGAGCAGGTTGCACGCGGTGCACCGCATCCAGCTCGGGAAGGGGACGACCGGAGTCCCGGTCCGCGCCGCCTCACCGTTGGGATCCTGGTCCGCGCCGGGGAGCCACGGGGCGGGCTTGAGCTCCTCCACGGTCTTGCTGAGCACCGCCTGGACGGCCGCGAGCAGCCGGGGCTGCTCCACGGTCTTGCTGAGCACCGCCTGGACGGCCGCGAGCAGCCGGGGCTCGGTGATCACGGCGGGGCTGTCGCCGACCTTTTCGTACTTCCAGTCCTCCAGCCCTTTGACCAGGACGGAGAAGTTCGGCAGGTCCACCAGCGAGCCCACTCCGGAGGTGAACATCAGGTGGCTGGGACGGACCGATCCGACCCGGCGCCGGTACCGCGAGAATTCCGCCATCAGTTACCCCGCCCCCCGATCGTGGACTCACCCAGCTCGTCGCCGACCGGGATGTCGGCGTTCTCCGTTTCCACCTGCGGTGTGGCGAACGCCCACGCGCTCGCGTTCACCGGTGATTCGAAGATGGCGCCGCTGCCCGGCAGCAGGAGATTGACGTCGTTCTCGGTCTCCCGCATGGAGTTGCCGACCGTCATCAGGCTCCACGGCCCGTTGCCCGCCCGCTCGATCAGACGCGCGATGGTCTCCTGCTTGGTGGCCCTGCGCTCGTAGCCGAGCCGCGCCGGCCCTTCCTTACGCTGCTTCCACATGTCGGTTACCGCCTTGATCCGGGCGTCCAGATACTCCCGGCCGCGCGGGCCACCGACCGCCTCCGCCCGGTGCAGCATCCGGGTGATGACGTGCCGCACGCGCTCACCGTCCAGCGGTACGTCCTCCGCGTCCCGGTTACGCGAGTACGACTCGTCGACGTGCCGGATCGCCGCCACGAGCGTCGCGGTGGTGCCCCGGTCGAGCGCCCGCCTGGTGTAGGGCGTGACGGACAGGGCCTCCACCTGCCGGTAGAAGGTCGCGTGGTAGTGCTCGAAGTCCTCGAAATGCGCCAGGTCGCGGGGACGCGACCAGTTGTACAGCGTGATCACCAGGCCGGGCCGGTCGGCGTCGCGGCCGACGCGCGAGGACGCCTGGATGTACTCGGCGGTGTTCTTCGGCTGGCCGGTCACCACCATGAGACCGAACCGGGAGACGTCCACACCGACCTGCAGCATCGACGTGGCCAGCACCACGTCCACCGGCTGCCGGCCGGCCGTGCGGTCGGTACGCCGGGCGAGGTTGCGGTCGGCGAGCGGATGCGCCTGCCTGCGCTTCCCCTTCTCCTCCTTCATGATGGCGGCCAACTCCTCGCGGATCTCCAGACGCCGCCGGGTCGTGTCGAGTTCGGGGTCGAAGCCGATCTCCAGCCGCTTCAGCACGTCGCTGATGTCGCCGGAGGAGATACGCGAGGTCAGCTCGACGATGTTGAGCAGGTCGACCCTGCTGAGCAGCCGGTTGGACAGGTTCTTGTGCCTGCCGTGCGTCCTGATACGGGTCGTCACGTCGTCGTCGAGGTAGCGGCGCATGCCGGCCAGCTCGCGCGTGGCGTTGAAGTAGCCGACCACGGTCATGTACGGGTCGGCGGCCTCGCCGTGCCGGTCGAACATCGTCTGGCCGGCGATGAACAGGATCTCGGCGAGCCGGATCTCCGCGGACTTCAGACGCACGCCGTGCGCGCAGACGCCGAGGTAGCGCCGCCCGGGGGTCGTGGGCGTCACCGGCACCTGCCGGGAGAAGAAGGTGTCAGACACCTCGATGACCTGCGGCGGGAATACCGCGAGCCCACGGCCGAAGATGCCGAGCACCTGGCGCTCGGCCCGCTTGGTGGTCGCGGTGGACGCGACGATCTTGGGTCCGGTGGGCCGCCCGCCGACCCGCCAGGTGCACAGCTCGTCCACCGCGGCCTCGAACAGGCCGACCGTGGTCCCGAGCGCTCCGGAGATCAGGTGCAGCTCGTCCTGGATGATCAGGTCCGGCGGGCGGAGCCGTACGACCGGACGGCTCCACGCCTTGGGCAGCTTCCCCTTGGCGTGGTGCGTGCCGCCGCACTTGACCCGATCATCCAGGTCGCCGTGGCGATAGCCGTGGCGGGGACACCACTGGCCGACCCGGCCGAACAGATGCCCGGCGAAGCCGCGCCACGGAAGCTGGGCAAGCTTGTCCACGGTGGCGATGACGAGGCTCGGCACCAGCCGGTAGATCTCCTCGTCCACGGTCAGGATCGGCAGCCCTTCCCTGCGGCTCTCGATCTCTCCGGGATCGTCCAGACGGGAGGTCAGCATCCGGTCCTCGCCCAGCTTGGAGAACGGGCACAGGTCGGTCTCCCCCTCCCGGCCGCGCCCGCAGTAGAGCAGCACCCGGCGGCGCTCCTGGTCGATCTGGAGGTTCCGGCCGGCGACGAGTTTCTCGCCGCACCAGGGACAGGTGAGCGTCTGCAGCACGTTGGCCCGGCGGCTGTCCGGTGCCTCTCTGGCCTCCTGGATCTGCTTCTCGGCCTCGTCGAACCAGTTGGGCGAGACCGCGTTGCCGACCCACAGCCCGATGCGGAACGGCTCCTCGCCCCACGTGGCGGTGTCCTCGCGGCGCAGCACCTCGGCCGCGCACACCAGGGCGGCGGCCCGCTGGAACTGCTGGGCGGTCAGCAGCCGCAGCGTGTAGCGCATCAGCACGGCGACGCCGGACATGCCGTCACGCGCGTCCGCGCCCGTGCCGACGAGCCGTCGCAGCCGGCGGATCGCGAAGGTGTAGGCGGTCAGTCCGAGGTAGGCCTCGGTCTTGCCGCCACCGGTGGGGAAGAACAGCAGGTCGACGGTCGCCGTGTGGTCGGCGGCGCGCTCCGGGTGGCCCGGGTCGGTCAGCGAGGGCAGGTTGAGCAGCACGAACGCGAGCTGGAACGGCCGCCACGACGCCGCCTTGGCGCCCTGCTCGTCGACCTGCGCCATGGCCTCCTCGTAGCTCAGCCCGGACTCGTCCCGCAGCTTCGCCACGGCGGTACGGCGGCGCTGCAACGCCATCGCCCGGTTGGCGAACCGGAACGCGGCACGCGCGTGCTCCTCGCCGCTGAGCAGCGCGACCCCGGCTTCGATGCGCCGGGCGGCCTCGCGTGCCTTGAACACCGCCAGCGAGGCGGCCTCGCGCAGCGGCTCCGGCAGGCTGGGGATCCGCTCCTCCTGGACGTCCAGCCAGGCCGCGTACCCGGTCGCCAGCGGCATCAGCCCGGCCGCCAGCTCGCCGGGCGAGGCGGCGGCGAGGGCGTCCATCGACAGCTCCACCCCTTCGAGCGGGGTGCCTTCGCCGACCGGGGCGACCGTGGCGGGGACGTCGTAGGCCGGCAGCCAGGTGGTGCACAGCTCGGCGGCGCACCGCTGCCCGTCCGGCACGATGGCGTGGACGGCGACGTTGCGTCCGGCCGCGTACCGGCGTTCGTTCCGGTAGAGCAGACGCAGATGCCTGTCTTCCAGGTCCTCCTCCAGGCCGTCGTCACCGTCGAGGGGGTCGTCGATCGGCAGGAAGACGCAGGGCGCGGCCTCCCGGTCGGAGTGGGGTGCGGTGACCTTCAGCTCGGTCTGGAACAACCAGGCGCTGTCGGGAGCCCTTACCGGCGCGGTCTGCTGGTTGATCAGGGTGAGCTCGACGACGCGCCGCCCGTCCTTCTGCGATCGCACGCCGACGGCCAGCAGCACTCCGGGAGCGTCAGCGCGTTCCATCGTCAGCGGGACGCGCTGCGACGCGCCGCCGTCCAGCCGGATCTCCCTGGGGTGGGTCACCGGCTCACGGCACCAGGCCTGCACGGCCCGTGTGCCGCCCTTGCCGTCGTCCACCTGGATGTCGGACTTGGTGTACCGGCCCCAGGAGGCGGTGACCTTCAGGACGTCCACGTCGCCGGGCACCGCGAACATCATGCCCATGGACGACGCCCAGATACGGCCGAGGTTCTGCGGGGTCAGCTTGTCGGGCAGCTCGCCGTCGTCCCCGCTGCCCTCGGCGCCGATCTCGGTGTCCGGCACCTCGTCGGCGTCGTTCTCGATCGACCGCGCGGACGGCTTCGGACCCAGCATGCCGACCAGGTAGCGCTCGCGCGGGCCAGGGGACCTCGTCGGCAGCTCCTCCTCGTCACCGTTCCACGGGCCCAGCAGGTCGCGGCAGGCCAGCTCCTGGAATGCGTCGCGCACCTCGAAGGATGTGGCCGGCTCGAACACCTGCGGCGCGTCCAATCCGCGCTGCTGGGGCGGGGCCGCGTCGGGTAAGACAGGCTCATCGGAGGCCGGGCTTGAGGACGCCGGCTCGGCGGTCGCGGGGCTTGCGGGGCTTGCGGGGCTTGCGGTGGCTGGCTTGGCGTCCGCCTTCGCGCCGTCGCCGTCGGTGCTCTCGGCGAAAAGGTCGGCTTGCTCGGCTTGTGCCGCGAAGAGCGGTTCCTGCCGGTCGTACACGGGGGCTTCCTCTCTGATCTCGTGAATCGTGAAGAACAGCCGAGCCCCCCGACCACGGCCGTGAACCACCTGCGTGCCTTGCGTACCTACCCGCTCACTCCAGCAACGCCTCCTGCACGGAGCCATCCGTCATCGGCTGCTTCCTGGGAGCCCGAGACCCCTTCTTCTTGGCCCCCTTGTCGTGCAACCCCTTCGCGACCTCTTCCGCGTACCGCTCGTGGTTCAACTCCAGCAGCCGATCCACCAGCTCCCGCCGGGCATAGGAACCAACGGTGTAGCGCGTCTCCCGCCCGAGATCATGGTGCCCATGATCAAGCTGATCGATCAGGTCATCCCACCCATAGGCCCGACAGACGGCCTCGTCGATGGCTTTGTGAATCCGGCGCAACTCGACTATGTCCTCATCGTCGCATTTGGGGTCATGGACGAGGTTGTACGTTTTGGTGAGGCCAGCCTGACGGGCAAGCATCAGGTCGCGACGGAAGGTGTCCAGCTCGTTCCCCAAACCACGCATCTCCTGAGTGAGTTGGGGGAGCGGCAAGGTCTCGAACACATCCGAGGGCGTGTAACGAAGGTCTGTCTTCATGGACGATGCCCAAGCGACGGCCCACCAGTAATGCGAAGCGCTGGAAATCATAGCCAGCATGGCTGTGTCATCTGTTGTAAAGACAACAGTAGCTTCGCTGAAGATCTGTCCTGTTGGAACCATGAGCGGCATCACGGTTTTACTTACTCTCGTAAGCACGATAACTTGCTCTAACCCGGCCATAGCCCGATACAGTTCGGGACGACGGCGCTCATAGAGCCACCATTGCTCGCGAGCGTTCTTGCTGAACGCTACTTTTAAGCGTTCGGACTTAACCTCTCGGACTATCTGTTCATAACATTCTCGATAACTCTTCGCCTTACTCTCGGGCCAATCATGGAAATTGATGATCCATCTACTACCCGACCCATCTGGGTGAGTATTTAGATCCTGTCCGTTCAGGTAAGGAAAAAGGATATCCTTGTTCCTGGGATCCTTATCAATCAAGCGCCTTGCCTCTTGGGGCTCCATCGTGAATCCCATCCCCAGCACGTAGGATCCGACGAAGCACATGCTGTTGCTCAGTAGACTCCTAGGAGTCCCAATTACGCGCGACTGTGCATCAAGCGATGAAGTGATGCCGATTACAGCCTCGCCATCTGCTCGCCGCATCGCCCGCTGAGCAAGGACAGCCTTGCTAGTCCATACAGCACAGTATTCCAAGACCGCGCTTCTTGATGGCCACGGCCTACTTTTGACAGATTGACGAATCACTACACCTTCAGCTAACAGCTCATCGAGGCCTACCTCTCGGGTATCCCCTTGAGCCAAGGTGTTCGTGGCGATTAAGCCTGTTTGCCCTACCGAATTAAGCAGACTGTGAGCTCGAAGCACGAAGTACGCTACGAGGTCGGCACTACCTCGCACACCAGCCCCGAGCACCTCAACAAGATACTCACGATAAGCTACGCCCAAGGCTCCTGTAAGCTTCTGCCCACCCAGGAAAGGAGGATTCCCAATGATCGCGCCAAATCCACCTCCCTGGAAAACTTCAGGGAAGACCAGGGGCCAATGAATTGGCTGGCGATTGAAACCACCGCTCACTCGATCGGTCAAGAGCCAGTTTTTTCGGGCCTCCCAAGCCACTAGATCTCCACGCCTACTATAAACGTCGTTGACCAGTTTTGCTGCTTGCTCTGACCCAATTCTTAGGCCGCGCTCGCCCTTGCCTGCATAGGCGAGCGCAGCACCTACCGTAAGGTCTGCCATGAGACGCAACTGCGCCGAGGCGACCTCCGCATCAGCGAGGAGTGCCCTCTTCTTGGCCAGCGCGGCTAACGGATCGTCGCCAAGCTCCACTTCGAAGATTTTTCGACGGTATCCAGCCAGGTCGGCGACCGTCGATCGTACCCCGGCGGTCCAGTCGAAGATGTCCTGGTGAATCTCGCGGCCCTTCGCGGGATCCATGTGCATGTGCTCAAGCTGCTCCAGTGACGTAATCCCCAGCAGCGCGTCCCCAGCGACCAGTCTGTCATCAACAAAGGTGAAGGGCCGGGTGGTGTCCATGGAGACGAGCCAGAGGGAGAGTTTGGCCATTTCTACGGCCATGGGGTTGATGTCGACGCCGTACAGGCAGTGCTCGATGATCTGGCGGCGGGCCTCGATGACCAGGGGGTCGGCGTCGGCGTCGGCCGTACGGTCCTCCGCGCCCGACACGTACGCGAGCGCCTCCGCGCTGCCCTCCTGGGACCAGGCCTCGACGAGCTTGTCGCCCAGGTAGCGGGCGGCGGCGACGAGGAAGGCGGCCGAGCCCATGGCGATGTCAGCGATCTTCAGCTTGAGGATGTCTTCGGAGCTGCGAAGCTTCCATTCCGCCTTGTCCGCCGTCTGCAGCGGACCGGGCGTATAGACCAGCGGCTCCAGGGCACCCTCGACGACCTGCTCCGCGAGGAACCGGGGCGTGTAGTGGGTGCCGGTGTTCTTGCGCAGCGCCGACTCGGTGACATACAGCGCGCCGGGCAGGATGACGACGGGAAGTCCGCGCAGGTCCTCCCGGAGAAGGCCGAAGAAGGGCAGCAGCCGTCCGGCCAGCTCGGCGTCGCCACCGGTCACGGCGAGCAGCTTGCGGGTGGCCTCCAGGGTGGCGACGTCGTCCAGCGGCGCGAGCCGCTTCCGTAGCGCGGCGGCCGAGCCGATACCGGAGTCCTTGTACTTCTCCGCGAGTTTCTCGGCCAGGGTCTCCACGATCGGGTCGTGGCCCGGCACCATCGCCTCGTAGATCCGGTGGGCGACTTCGGCCGCGACCTCCCTCGCGAGTTTCTCCAGGTCGGTGAGCTCGACCTCTTCCTCCCGGCCTGGCTTACCGACCAGGCCGACCACCGTGTCGGCGGCGCGGAAGCCCTCGTAGGACAGCAGGCCCTCGTAGACGTAGCCGATCTGCTCGACGTCCAGGGAGCGGAAGGTCAGCTTGCGGCGCTCGCGGTTCCGGCCCGTACCCACCTCGACGTACTGCACAGCGCGCAGCATGTGCAGCACCGTACGGTCGTCGATGGTCAGCGGCATCCAGGCGTCCGCGTCCGGGTCGAACATCGACCCGTCGTGCGGGTGCATGGTGAGCCGGGGGTGGTCCACGCCGCTGTGCACGGCGCGGAACAGGGCGAGCAGCCGGTGCCAGGACGCCTGGGTGTTCTCCAGCTCGTCTTCGCTGCCCTCCATGGCCCTCTGCTCCAGCTCGGCGCAGAGGCGTCCGGCCGAGTACGCGGCGGCGTAGACCTCGTTGTCCGAGGGGAGCAGGCCGCGCTCCTCGGCGAAGAGCAGGAAGACGATCCGCATCATGACCGTCACGGAGCCCCGGTAGACCTCGTGCGCGCTGATGTCGTTCGGCACGCCGGTCCGGCCGATGGCGGCGACGAGCAGCTCGACGGCCTGCCGGACCTGCACGCCGAGGGCTTCGGTGATGTCCTCCTGGTTGTCCAGGCTGGCCTTGAGCAGCGCGGGCAGCCGCTCGCCCGCGGGGACCTCGAAGAACCGCACGATGTTCAGCAGGGAGACGAAGGCGCGCAGCACGTCGCGTTCGGCCGACTCGGGCCACGGGATGGCGTCGAACACGGCCGTGGTGGTGACTCCGCCGCGCGGCGCCCAGACCAGCGCCCACCAGCGGCCGTCGGTCACCAGACCAAGCTCGACGCCATGGTGGCGGCACAGCTGCGCGATGCGGTCGACCGGGGTGGCGGCCCAGGCTGACGACTTCATGCGGGCGGTCGGGTGGCCTTTGGTGATCATGCCCAGAAGTCGGACGGTGTCCGGTTTCGTCTCCTCGCCTGGCACGGCGAGCGCGAAGGCAGGCGTGACGGAGGTGTCGTGTTCGGGCACGTCCATCGCCAGGTGGTCGAGGCGGTGGTCGAGCCCGCCCATGTGGACGGCGTCTCCCCAGCCGAGCAGGTCGCGCAGCACGTACTCGACCCAGTCGCGACGGCCGCCGCCCTTCTGCCAGGCGGCGTGCGCGAGGCGGAGCCGTTCGAGCGCCCGCTTGTCGATCGAGTCAAGCGCCGGCCAGGTGGAGCGCAGGACGGGGAGGCTGAGAAACGGGCCGGACACCTCGACGAGGCTGAGCCAGTCCTGGTGGCTGAACTCGCGGACGTGGTATCTCATCGGGTCGCCTCCCGCCTCGGCACGACGAAGACCATGGCCACCGGGAACCGGTGCGGCTGGGGGTCTCGGTAGCGGGCCGCGATGACCTTGAGTTCGCGGTCTCGCTCCTCGGCGAGGTGGGACAAACGCTCCTCCCAGGATCTGCGGTCTTTGCGGTACTGCTCCAGCTCTTCCTTGCTCCTGGCCACCTCGCTGCGGCTGAACAGGGCGTCCTCCTCCTGGTCGCCTTCGGCGAGCTTGGCGCGGAGCGTGGCGGCGAACTGGTCGAGGTTGTCGACGAGACGGGTCTGCTCGGACTCCATGCGCTGGGCGAGCTTGCGGTCGAGCTGGTCACGAAGCTGCTCGACCCGCCAGTCGATCGACTGGAGCAGCGGGCCGCTGGTCCGCGGCCACACCTCCGCGAGCCTGCCGCGTACGGGAGCGGACGCCGGGGTGCCCTCGGTGAGCGCGCGGCCGAGGATGGCGCCGAGCACGGTGAGGTTCTCCAGACGGCGGAACCGTCCGGTCTCGGGGACCCAGCCGCCCGCGTGCAGCACCTCCTCGTGCAGGCGGACGCCGTCTCCGCCGACCAACAGGAAGCGGGAGTAGGCGCCGACCAGCGTGGTCTCCAGCGCCGGGTCGTCGCTGACGACGGCGGTGACCCGGTGAAGGCCGATCTCTCTGTTGGAGACGGCGGCGCGCAACAGCCGGGTGGACATGGCGACCAGGGGATGCCCCAGGTGGGCGAGCACCACATCGTCCCGTACCCGGCCTTCGGGGTCGAAAGTCGCGGCCGAGTCGAAGGTGATCGGCCGTTGGTGGGGCCTTTCGTCCTTCTTCGTGGTCTTGGCCAGCAGGCCCGCACTGGCACGTGCCCAGGAGCCGGTCAGCGGCGGGACGTCCAGCAGGCCTCCGGTGAGGTGCTTCTCGTCCAGGTGCGACTTGAGCGGCTGCTGACGGGCCAGGTCGAGGGCGGTGTCCACGACGCGCTTCACGTTGGCGGGGGTGATTCCGAGGAGGTCGACGGTGTTGTCCAGGTTGGCGCGCAGCTTCCGCACCTGCTCGCCGACGTTGGTCTCGACCGGGATAGTGCCCTTCTTGCCGGCACGCTCCACGTCGTAGTCGGTGATGTCGTGAAGCATGCGCTTCTGCACCGCCGCCGCCAGAACGGCGTTGACCGAGCCGAGATCCTCCTCCATCCGCGCGACCTTGTTCGCCACCCGGGACAGGAACTCCAGGTCCGCCTCGTAGGAGTCGACGGACTTGTCCCAGCCGGTGCCGACGAAGTGCCGGATGTCCGGCGTCTGCTTCTGGCCCCACCGGTCGACACGGCCGATGCGCTGTTCGAGCTTGTTGGGGTTGAACGGGATGTCGTAGTTGACCAGGCGGTGGCAGTGGTTCTGCAGGTCAATGCCCTCGCTGGCGGCGTCGGTGGCCACCAGGACGCGGACGTTGTGCTCGCTCGGGTCCTTCTGGAAGGCCACCCGCAGCCGCTCGCGCTCCTCGGCGGAGACGCCTCCATGCAGCACCTCCAGCCGGTCGTCACCGGCGAGCCCTTCCTGGCGGAGCAGCTCCACCAGCCACCTCTGGGTGTCGCGGTACTCGGTGAAGACGACGACCCGCTCGTTCGTCCACTGCCCGCCCGGCCGGCACACCGCCTTCAGGTACGTGATCAGTTCACGGGCCTTGGCGTCCGGAGCGGCCTGGTAGTCCTGCGCCCAGCCGCGCATGCGGTTGAGCAGTGCGATCTCCGCCTCGGTGGCTACTCCCTGGAGCGGTGCCGCGGTGCCGATCGCATCGTCCTCGGCCACCGACAGGGCCTCGTCGTCAAGGGTGGCCGTGCTCTCATATAACTCGTCGAAGAAGTCATCGTCGTCGTCCTCGGCCCCGATGTAGGAGACGGCCCTGGTGCCGCTTGCCGTTTCGAGGTAGACACCGAGGGTGTGCTCGAACGCCGCGGGGCTGGAGAACAGGCGCTTCTTCAGCAGAAGGGTGATCAGGTCGGCCGCCCTTCGCCCTTTCCGGCTCGTGTTGAGCCGTGCGCGGCGCAGCTTGGCGAACTCAGTCAGCAGGGCGTGCACCTGCCGTTCGTTCTGCGGGTACTCGACGGGGATGGCATGCGCCTCCCGCTCCAGGAACCGCTTGTTCCCGTGCTCGTCGACGATGTGCCGCTTGAGCCGGCGGACCACCGTGTCCTTCATCGCGGCCCGATCGGGGTCGACGCCACGTGCGAACCGCTGGTTGTCGAGGATCTCCAGCAGCGCGGTGAACGACGCCTGGTAACCGTTGTGCGGGGTGGCGGACAGGAACAGCCGGTGGGTGAAGTGCGGGGCCAGTTTGCGGATCAGCTTGGTCTGCTGGGAGTCGACGGCGTACACCTGCTTGGGCGCGGCGGGCGCGATGTGGTGGGCCTCGTCCAGGATGAGCAGGTCGAAGCGGCGCTCCAGGCCGGCCGGGTCGAGCACCTCGTCGAGCAACCGCTGGGCCTTCTGGCCGCGTAGCCAGGGCAGGCTGACGATCGTCAGCGGGTAGACCGAGAAGGGGTTGGCGGCGCTGCCGTGGGTGCGACGGACGATGGCGCAGCGTTCGGTGTCGACGATGGTGAAGTCGAGGCCGAACTTGTCGGCCATCTCGTCCTGCCACTTCAGCATGAGACCGGCCGGACACACGATCATGATCCGGCGGGCCCTGTTGCGCAGGAGCAGTTCCTGGGCGACCAGCCCGGCTTCGATGGTCTTGCCGAGGCCGACGTCGTCGGCCAGAAGGAGGTTCACGCGCGGAGCGTCCAGCGCTCTGGCGACGGGCTCAAGCTGGTAATCCTCGATGGCCACGCCCGACCGGAACGGCGCCTGCAGGGTCTTCACGTCGGCGCTGGCCACCGCCGACCATCTGATGGCGTCGAGGAAGGCCGCGAGCCTTTCGGGCGAGTCGAACGCGTCAGTCGTGACGTCGGGTAACGAACCGCTGGGCAGGACGCGGCGGCCCGGCTCGATCTCCCAGATGACGTCGAGCGTCTCTCCGTATCGGCCGTCCTCGACACTTTGCAGCCTGACCAGCGTGCTGGCCTCACCGGCTTCGGACTCGCTGACCACCCACCGCTGTCCACGGACCGCTACCAGCGCACCGGTGATCGGTCGTTCCGACGGCGCAATCGTCACTATCTCTCCTCGTCAACGGGCACAGCACCGGCTTTGGCGAGCCGGCCACCTTCCGCCACGAGCGAGACGTTCCCCCGAATCAGTCTCGCGGGGCATTTCAGACAAAACAGCACTTTTGCCACCGAACACTTGTGCTGTCGGTGTGTACCGTACTGTAGGGCACGTAGATGGTAACTGTCTACAGGGAACTATTTGACGTGTATCCGATTCACAACGCAGGGAACTCAGCATGCAGTTCTGATACATCCCGAACCGACAGCCACCGCGTCCAGTGCCGAAGGCATCGAAGCCCATCACAGGGACTCTCGGCTCCCGCAAATGGTTTACCCGGCGGGGAGCTAGTGTCCCGCGCCAGAAATTCGTCGGCAATATCGGGCGAGGGATTCGAGGATTTCCTCTGCGGTCTTCTTCCACACGAACGGGCGTGGGTTGT